>DASTGO010000131.1:0-15026 GCA_035719045.1 Kineosporiaceae bacterium
TCGGGGACGTGGGCGTACAAGGTGGCGCGGGAGACCTTCAGCAGCCGGGCGATCGAGGCGACGCTGTTGTCCGGCAGCAGCTGGCGGGCCTGGGCGATCTGCTCAGCGGTCAGCGCCGGCGTCGGCGCTGACCGCTGGCACGCGTTCAACGTGTCACGGTGGCGGGCCGCGGATGCGACGTCCCGGATCCGGCCCGGTCGCCCGGGGTGCTGACGGAGCAGGCACGGGTGAAGTCCCAGATGCCGTCATCGCAGGCGAACCGGGCCCCGCAGCCACGGCAGGCGGCGACACCGATGTCGCCCGTCGCCGGGTCGGCCGTGCCAGCCGCGCCAGCCGTGCTGGCGACGTCGAGGGCGCCGTGGCAGTCCGGGCAGGCCAGCAGATCCACGAAGGACCGACCGGGAACCGCAGGGGCGGGCGCCGCACCCCGCTGCGCGACCAGGAACTGACTGGGCCCCCACCAGCCGCGCCCCAGCCGCTGCAGGCCCAGTTCCAGCCCGAGCACCACGGGCTCCCCCGCCCGCTCGGCCGCGGCGGGGACGACGTACTGCCAGCCCCGCAGGTTGTTCACGCTGGCCCCGAGCCGGGTGGTCCACCCCTGCGCCGCCAGCCGGCCCCGGACCCGGCCGAGGTCGAAGTTCCAGTACGGCTGGTCGTCGCTGCCCAGCCGCAGCGGCGCGTGCGGGTCCCCCGGCGCGACGGCCCTTGACCGCCCGCCCAGGGCCCGCAGCCGGGCCAGCAGATGGTGGCGGATCGGGACGTCCACCAGCCAGCGGCCGCCGACCACGCGGCCCATCTCGGCGAGTCCGGCGTCGAGGTCGGTGAGGTGGTGCAGCAGCCGCACGCAGGCGGCGGCGTCGAAGGCGGTGTCACGGAACGGGAGCCGGTAGACGTCCGCCCGGACCAGTTCGACCCGCGCGCCGGCCGGGCTCCCGGAGGCTGCGAGCAGCGCGGCGGCATTGCGCAAGTTGGTCCGCGAGTAGTCGACCAGAACGACGTTGCGCGCGTACCGCTGGTAGAGCGGGACGTTCCGGCCGAACCCGCCACCGAGGTCGGCGAACCACTCGACCGGCCCGCCGCGACGCAGCAGCCGGTCCAGGACCCGGGTCTCCGACCGGTGCTCAAGCTCGCGCCCCTGCCAGAACGTCCGGTAGTCGTACCCACCAGCGTCGTAGTCCATCACCTGCACCATGTGCCACTCCCCCGAAGTCAGAGCGTCCCGCGCGGACGCTCGCCCGTGGACACGTCCGGGGCGCGGTGCAGGTTGACCTGGGCAGGGCCGCGCGGAACGAGCAGAACGTCACGGCCCCTCGGGGAAACCCGAACGCCACCTGATGCGTCGCGCCCCGCGTGGTCCGCCGCTCAGCAGGCTCGGACATCGAGGTGTCGGAGAATCGATCGGTTCTCAACGCCTGACCACCACGTGATCGCTGAGGCCCGACCACGACAACCAGCGTCAGAGCCAACCCCCGAGCGCGGTCCCCCGACTGATGCGCAAAGGACCCGAACCACTCATGTGGTCGGAACTCCAGCAACTCGCAGGGGGCAATCGACACACCGAGGAGTTGAGGTAGCCCACGACCGGATGCCCGGCCCAAGCATCGACGCCACGAGACGTCCCCCTTGCGAGGGCCGTGAGGAGGCGGTCACAGCGATCGTCAGATACTTCCCGCCGCGCCCGATTCCCCGCCGGCGGGACCCATCCGGTCACCCTGCCGTGTGGCACACAGCACACCACCGCAGTCGCGGACGGCTTGACGGCACCAAACCACCCACAAGGCGGCAATCACAAAGTGGGGGTTAGCTGGGGGCCTTGAGGCACCCCATGACGAACTTGTAGGTAAAGCTCCCGCGGAAGGACTCGAACCTTCAACCTGCCGGTTAACAGCCGGACGCTCTGCCGATTGAGCTACGCGGGATCGGGCGCGTGAACTGTATCAAAGCTTGGGGGGTGGTCGTGACGCGGCGCCACACCCCGGACGAGGACACCGGCTGCCGCCCGCACTGACGGCCCGACCGACCGGCACCGTCAGCTCCACCGACCGGCACCGTCAGCCCGACCGACCGGCACCGTCAGCTCCACCGTCCGGGAGAACCGGGCATGCCCTCCGCGCCGGGCCCCCGGGCCCCGCCGGCCTCGTCGCGCAGCCCCTCCTGCGCCCGCCCGAGCGCCTCGGCCACGGCGGGGTCCTCCAGGCGGACTCCGGGCCCGGGCACGGCCTGCGAGACCAGACCTCCACCGGCCGTACGGCGCAGGGCCACCCAGGCGGTCCGCCCGCCGGGCAGATCGACCTCCCGGGAGAGCACGACCGAGGACCTCACCCGTTCGTGCACCACTTCCGGCAACCGCCCGGGCCGGGTGACCTCCAGAGGGGTCACCCGAGGCCCGGTCACCCAGGTCACGGCGAGCGTCGACGATCCCCTGTCCCAGGCCGCCCGGCGGACCTGCTCCCAGTCCCGGGACAGGGTGCGCCCGGCCGGGCTCAGCACCCGCAGGCCGTTCACCGTGGCCGCGACGGCACCGCCCCCGGCCAGCGGGGACCAGGCCAGCACCCGGTCCCCCGGTTCCAGCGGGAGCTCGGCGGCCAGTTCGGCGGGCAGGCGCGACGCGGCGAACTTCCTGAACATCGACACCCGCCGAGCCTAGTTGGACCGGGTCGGGCACCGGCGGAGCGGACAGCGGCCCGGATCCCCGCAGGCACTCTCCGCCGGGGCGTCCGGCGGGCGGCGACGGCCCGGCAGGCTCCCCGGGTCAACCCCCGATGAACCGTTCCCGCAGCGCCCGACGCCGGGCCTCGGCCGCGAGCAGGTCGGTGAACGCCTGCTGATAGCCGGGGTCGTCGGCTTCCAGCCGCTGGACCCGGCTCTTCAGGGTCCCGATCTCCCGGGAGGCCTGGACCTCGGCCACCCGCAGCACCACCGAGGTCGCGTACCGGGCCAGGGCATCCGCGGAGTCGGCGGGCAGGGGGGCCACGGCGAGCTCGCTCACCAACTGCGCGACGGCCTCCGGCGCGGCGGCACGCACCGCCGCCGTCCAGGCGGCCGGGGTGAGGGTCACCGCGGTGGCGATCCCTCCGGCCCCGCGGACGGCCTGCTGCACCGCCCGATACGCGGGCACCTCGAAGGCGGTCTCCGGCAGGGCATCGGCGTCCCCGGCAGGGACCAGTTGCGGCACCTGAATCATGCACTCCAGGGCCTCCCGCTCGACCCTGGCCACCGGATCCCGCGGATCGGGCTGCAGCCCGCGGTGCGGACCGGGTCCGGCTCCGTCCTGCGGAGTGCGCGCGCCGGGACGGCCGTCCGGCTGACCACCGCCCGCAGCCCCGCCGGGCTCACCTGCCTGCCCCGCGCCGGTGCCGCCCGTCGCGGTGGCCCGCAGGGCGTTGCGGACCCCGCGCAGCACGTCCTCCTCCGGCAGCCCCAGCCAGCCGGCCACCCGCCGGGCGTACACCCCGCGCAGGGCCACGTCACGGATCTTCGCCACGATCGGGACGGTCGCCCGGGCCGCCTGGACCCGGCCCTCCGCGGTGTCCAGGTCGAAGCCGCGCAGCGCGGACCGCAGGGCGAACTCGAACAGCGGCTGCCGACCGGCGACCAGGTCGTGCACCGCGTCCTCACCACGGGCCAGCCGCAGGTCGCAGGGGTCCATGCCGTCGCGGGCGACCGCCACGAAGGTCTGCGCGACGAACCGCTGGTCCTCCTCGAACGCCCGCAGCGCCGCCTTCTGCCCCGCCTCGTCGCCGTCGAAGGTGAAGATGACCTCGCTGCCCCGGGTGCTGTCGTCCCCCAGCAGGCGGCGGACGATCCGGATGTGCTCGGCCCCGAACGCCGTCCCGCAGGTGGCCACAGCCGTCGGCACCCCGGAGAGGTGGCAGGCCATCACGTCGGTGTACCCCTCGACGACGACGACCTGGCGGTTGCGGGCGATCTCCTTCTTCGCCAGGTCGATCCCGTAGAGCACCTGCGGCTTCTTGAACAGCACCGTCTCCCGGGTGTTGAGGTACTTGGCGGCGATCCGGTCGTCCTCGAACAGCCGGCGGGCACCGAACCCCACCACGTCGCCGGTGACGTCCCGGATCGGCCAGATCACCCGGCCGCGGAACTGGTCGTACAGCCCGCGCTGTCCCTGCCCGGCCAGGCCCGAGGCGAGGATCTCCGCCTCGGTGAACCCCTTGCCGCGCAGGTGCCGCAGCAACCCCTCCCCCGAGCGCGGCGCGAACCCGATCCCGAAGTGCTCCGCCGCGGACCGGTCGAACCCCCGGTCGGCGAGGAACTGCCGCCCCGCCATCGCGTCCGGCGAGGTGGCCAGCTGCTCGGCGTAGAACTGGGCGGCCACCCGGTTGGCCTCGACCAGCCGCTGCCGCTGCCCGACCTGCTCCCGCCGCGGCGCCACCCGGCCGCCGGACTCGTCCTCGTAGCGCAGCACGTAGCTCATCCGGGCGGCCAGCCGCTCGACCGCCTCGGTGAACGTCAGGTGGTCGACCTTCTGGACGAAGTCGATGACGTCGCCGCCCTCGTTGCAGCCGAAGCAGTGCCAGTGCGCGGCCTGCGGCCGGACGTGGAACGACGGCGTGCGCTCGTCGTGGAACGGGCACAGCCCCTTCAGCGAGCCCACGCCCGCCGGCTTGAGGGTCACGTGCTCCGCGACGACCTCCTCGATGCGGGTCTGCTCGCGGACGTGCTCGACGTCCTCGCGGCGGATCCTCACGCCCGGAGTCTAGGTCTCGCCGGCCGCCCCCCCCCGGCCGGGCGGCCGGCGACCGGTCAGCCGGCGCGCACGGCCTCCCAGGCGGTGCCGGGGTCGGCCAGTGCCCGGGGGTCGACCCTGGCCCGGCTCTCCACCAGGGCGGCCACCGCCTCGGCGTCGTCCCAGCCGTTGACGTGCATCCCGGCGGTCACCGCCCCCGAGCCGTCCAGCCAGAAGGCGAACCACGTCTGGTCCCCGGCCCCGCCGCGCAGCACCACCGTGGACCGCGCCGGGTCGGCCCAGCCGTGGTACTCCATCGCCAGGTCGTACTGGTCGGTCCAGAAGAACGGGGGCTCCGCCCACCGGGCCTGGCCCCCGGCCATGTTCCGGGCGGCGAACGGCCCCTGGCCGCCGGCGTTGGCGTAGTGCTCCACCCGCACCCGCCGGCCGACCCAGTCGTTCTCCGCGTTGGCGACGTCGCCGGCCGCCCAGATCGCCGGATCGGCCGTCCGCAGCGTGGCGTCGACCAGGATCCCGTTGTCGACGGGCAGTCCCGCCGCCTGCGCGAGGTCGGTCAGCGGCCGGACCCCGATCCCGACCACGACGCAGGCCGCCGGGATCACCTCGCTCCCGACGAGCCGCACCCCCTCGACCCGTCCGGAGCCGACGATCTCCGCCACCCCGGCCCCGGTCCGGACCTCGACGCCGTGCCGCCGGTGCAGGGCCTCGAAACGCTGCCCCACCTGCGGTCCGAGCACGCCGAGCAGTCCCGGTGCGGACTCCACCACGGTCACCGGGGCACCCGCCTGCCGCGCCACCGCGGCGACCTCGAGCCCGATCCAGCCGCCGCCGATCACCACCATCGGACCCCGGTCGCGGATCGCCTCCCGCAGCACGTCGGCGTTGCCGATCCGGCGCAGGTAGTGCACCCCGGCGAGATCGTGGCCGGGCACCTCCAGCCTGCGCGGGACGCTGCCGGTGGCCAGCAGCAGCCGGTCGTAGGGCAGCCGGCTCCCGCCGTCCAGCTCCAGCTGCCCGGCGGCCCGGTCGACGGCGGTGACCCGGGCGCCGAGCAGCAGTTCCACCTCATGCTCGGCGTACCACTGCGGCTCGTGGACCAGCAGCTTCTCCCGGGCGGTCCGGCCGGCCAGGTAGTCCTTGGACAGCGGTGGCCGCTCATAGGGGTGGTCACGCTCGTCCCCGATGAGGAAGATCCGCGCACTGACCCCCTCCGCCCGTAGGGTCTGCACCGCATGGGCCCCGGCCAGACCACCACCGACGACCACGTACACCCGGTCGCTGCTGTGCAGCAGCTCACTGCTCATGGGGGTAACCCTGACACCGCCCATACCGGGGCGAAAGTCGTCACAGCGACAGGTGGTCACCGGCCGGGCATCACCTGCCGGAGCCCCGGCACCGGGTGCCAAAGGCTCAGCCGGGCGTCAGGGAACGGTCGTAGCGTGGTCGTCGTCGAGATCGGCACAGCTTCCACCCGGGGGCCGCTGCGCCCCCACCAAGGAGACCGACGTGTCATCCTCCCTCCCCACGATTCTCGGCGCCGCCGTCGCCGTGATCGTGATCCTCCTGTTCCTGCAGTCCTTCCGGTTCATCGGAGCGACCGAGGTCGGCCTGGTGAACAAGCGGATCGGTCGCCGGCTCGCCGCCGATCAGCCTCTGGCCTTCCACGGTGAGGCCGGCTACCAGGCCCGTCTGCTGATGCCGGGCGTCCGGTTCAAGCTCTGGCCGGTCTACGCCGTCAGCAAGCACCCGTGGGTGCAGATCCCGGCCGGGGAGATCGGCGTGGTCGTCGCCCAGGTCGGCGCGCCGCTGCCGATCGGCGCCAAGACCGCCGAGTACCGAGCCGCCTTCGAGAACTTCACCGACCTCGACAAGTTCCTGCTCGAGGGCGGCCAGAAGGGCATCCAGCGGCCGGTGCTGCCCCCGGGCACACTGCTGCCGCTGCACCCGATCGCGTTCCTCATCATCACCGCGGGCCGGGTCTACGGGATCCCGGTCTCCTCGAACCTGGACCGCCGCCGTGGGCTCTCCGCGGAGTCGTTCGGACTGACCCCGGAGCACCTCAAGGTCACCGTCGTGGCCCCGCAGCAGTGGCAGGACGTCGTCGGCATCGTCACCGCCCTGGAGGGCCCTGCGCCCGCAGCCGGGGACATCGCCAGCCGGATCGGCGGGTACACCGACATCGGCGAACTCGAGGAGTCCGACGCCCCCGACCAGGAGAAGATCGAAGCGCTGCTGTCCAGCAAGAACGGCCTGCACAACAACTACCAGGACTACCAGGCGTTCCTCGACCACGGCGGGCGGATCGGGCTGCAGCACGACCCGTTGCTGTACGGGTCGTACCTGCTCAACCCGTTCCTGGTCCGGGTGGAGTTCGTGCCGATGCTGGTGGTCCGGCAGGGCGAGGTCGCGGTGGTGAAGTCCTACGTCGGGCTGCCCACGGTCGACACCTCGGGCCTGGAGTTCAAGTTCGGGTCGATCGTCCGGCCCGGCCACCGCGGGATCTGGAACGAGCCGCTGCGGACCGGCAAGTACGCGATCAACCCCCGGCTGTACGCCGCGGAGATCGTGCCGACGTCGATCCTCACCCTCAACTGGGCCAACCAGACCTCGCAGGCGCACAACCTCGACGCCTCGCTCACCGCGATCGACGGCAAGTCCCGCGAGGGATTCGTCTTCGGGATCGACCTCCAGGTGCAGATCCACGTCCCGGACTCCCGGGCGCCGAAGGTCATCTCGATGGTCGGCACCATGCAGAACCTGGTGAACGAGGTGCTGCAGTCCGCGGTCGGCAACTACTTCCGCAATGTCCTGCAGCAACTGCCGGCCGTCCAGTTCATCGAGACCCGTGACGCCGTGCAGGTCCACGCGCAGGAGTACATCACCGGGTACCTCAGCAAGTACGAGGTCGAGACCCGTGGTGTGTACATCCAGGACGTCGTGTTCCCGCCCGAGTTGGTCGCGGTCCTCACCGAACGGGAGATCGCCAACCAGGAGCGGGCCACCTTCGAGCAGCAGCAGCGCGCGCAGGCGGTCCGGGTCGACCTGGAGAAGGCCCGCGGCACCGCGGACATGCAGGCCCAGCTGGCCAAGGCGAACGTCAACATCGACATCCAGAAGGCGGCCGCGGCGGCGCGCACCGCGGAGGCCGAGGGTGAGGCGGCATTCACCCGGATGACCGGTCAGGCCGAGGCGGACAAGCGGCAGGCCATCGGTCTGGCCGAGGCGAAGGCCGTCGAGGCGCTCGGGGTCGCGAAGGCCACCGGGTACCAGGCCCAGGTCGCGGCGCTCGGCCGGGAGGCCACCGCAGCGGTCGCCGTTACCGGGGCCGTCGCCGACGGGCACGTGAAGATCGTGCCGGAGGTGCTGGTCTCCGGGGCGGACGGCAACGGCGCCCTCACCGGGCTGGCCGCGACCCTCACCGGGAGCCTGCGTGACTGGGTGCCCGGCGGGAACGGAGGCAGGGGGAACGGCGGGTCGGGTTCCGGCGACGGCAAGCCTGCGGCCGCCATGCCCGGGCCGGCCGAAGCCGCGGAGAACTGACCCCACCCCGCGCGTGCGTCCCCGACCGACCGCCGGGGACGGGCACGGGACGGAACAGGGCCCGCATCCGGATCCGGATGCGGGCCCTGCCGCGTCGTCACCCGTCGCCGTCATGACCCGTCCCCGCCGGGGTCGTCACCCGGCCGTCGTCACCCGGCCGTCGTCATCGTCGGGGCCGGGCCGTCCGCGTCGCGCTCCGCCAGCGGCCAGGCGACCTCGGTCCGCAGGCCTTCGGGTCCGCCACGGTCGGGGCCGACGAGGTAGGTCTCCCGGATCCCCTCACCGAGGACACGGCCGTGCTCACCGGCCCAGCCGGCAAGCGCCTGGTAGGCGTCCCCGAGCCGGTCGTACGCACCGGCGTGCACCGTGGCGATCACCTCCACCGCCGGCAGGGTGCGTACGGCGATCCCGGCACCGACGCGCACCCAGCCCGTCACGGGGACCGCGACCTCCACGTCGAGGGCATCGGGGTCGAAGTCCGGGCCGTGGTAGATCGCCAGCGAGGGCCCCGCCCGCCGGCCGCCGTGCTCGTGCAGGTGCCACTCCACCCGGCCCCACGCCGCACCGAAGGCCGACGGCAACTCCGCCAGCGCGGTGACCACCCGGCAGCTGACCACGAGCTGTTCCGGCAGGCTGCGCGGCTCCACCGGCGCCGGGGCGAGCGGCCGCGGCTGCGCCAGCAGGTCGTCCAGCTCCCCCAGGACGGCCCGCTGCCGGTCCAGTTCGGCCGCGAGCCGGTCCCGATGGGCGGCCAGCCGGTCGTGGGTGCTCTGCGGGTCGCGGTCGCCGAGGACGGCCCGGACCTCCTCCAGCGGCAGGTCGAGGTCACGCAGCAGCCGGATCAGCCGGGCCTCCGCCACCTGGGCCGGGCTGTAGTACCGGCGGCCGTTCGCCGCGTCGACCAGGGCGGGGACCAGCAGCGCATCGCAGTCGTAGCGGCGCAGGGTGCGCACCGACAGCCGGGAGGCCTGGGAGAACCGGCCGATGGACAACATCCCCTCCACCCGCACGAACCTACCCCCGACGGCCACCCGGACCTGGCCGTTGATCCTCTCCCCAGGAGAGGTCGCAGCCTGGGGGCAAGGAGGACCGATGACCATCCCGACGAAGACGCCCCCGACCACGAAGACCACGCAGGCGAAGACCCCGACCACGAAGACCGGACCGGCGAGGACCCGGACCGCGGACACCCCGGCCCGGACCGACCACCGCAGGACCTACCCGCAGCTGTACACCGCGAGCCGGACCCCGGCCCTGGTGGACGTCCCGCCCCTGCCGTTCCTCATGATCGACGGCCGCGGCGACCCGAACACCGCGCCGGAGTACGCCGCGGCGGTGCAGGCGCTCTACGCCGTGGCCTACGGGGTCAAGTTCGCCCTCCGGCGGGCGGACGGCACCGACGTCGCCGTGATGCCCCTGCAGGGGCTGTGGTCGGCGCCGGACATGTCCGACTTCACCACCGGGAACAAGGACGCCTGGGACTGGACGATGATGATCATGCAACCGGAGGCCGTGACCGCGGAACTCGTCGCGCAGGCCAGGTCCGCGGCCGCGGGCAAGGCCCCGGAGTCCGCCTTGGCCCGGCTCCGGCTCGACGTGTTCCCGGAGGGTCCCTCGGCGCAGGTGCTGCACCTCGGGCCGTACGCCGACGAGGCGCCGACGATCGAGGCCCTGCACACGTTCATCAAGGCCCGGGGCCTGCGGCGGCGTGGGCGCCACCACGAGATCTACCTGGGAGATCCCCGCCGGACCGCCCCGCAGCGGCTGCGGACGATCATCCGGCAGCCGGTCGCCCAGCGATCCCCGGCCGCAGGAGCCCATGTCGGGAGCGCCGGTGGCGCGCAGGTGCCCGGGTGAGGTCCCGGCAGGCTTCCCCCCGTCGGGGTCGCCCGGACAGCGGTCCCGCCGGGTCAAGGATCCCCATGTAGCGGCCGATGCTCCCAGCGGGTCCTGATCGGGATCGGGAGGTGGCGACGGTGCTGATCCCCTGGGGGCCGACCCTGCGGCTCGGGTTCGGAGACATCGACATCCAGCACCGCCGACTGGTCGACCTGGTCAACACGCTCGACGACGCGATGCGGGCCGGGCGCGGCCAGGCGATCGTCGGTCCGGTGCTCGACGAGCTGATCCACTACACCGTCCATCACTTCGGCTTCGAGGAGCAGTTGATGGACACCTACCAGATCAGCTCCGCGGAGAGCCACAAGGCCGAGCACCACAAGCTCGTCGCCGAGGTGTCGGAGTTCCGGACCAAGCTGCACACCGGGGACCTCGCGCTGGCGGACCTGATGGCTCTGCTGCGGGTGTGGTTGACCGACCACATCCTCAAGACCGACCGGGCCCTGGTCACCGAACTGCATGCCAAGGGGGCGACCTCGGCCGTCTGACCCGGCCGGCGGACGGCCGAGGCCAGCCCCGGACGATCCCGCTCAGCCGATCAGGCGCCCGTGCCAGGCGATGGCACCGGCGTCGGTGAGGGAGGCGACCTGGTCGATCACCGCCCGGGCCCGGCCGTCGTCGTCGGGCGCCTCCTTCCAGGCTGCGGCGAACCACGGCTCGAGGGCATCCGGCGCGGCCAGGGTGAGGTGCTCGACGAGGTCGGTGAGGATCTCCCGCTGCCGCCGGTAGAGCGGCTGCCGGTCGGAGGTGGTCATCACGTACACCGCGGCCACCCCCTTGAGCACCGCGATCTCGACCAGGGTGCCCCGCGGGACCACGACGTCCGCGGCGTACCGGGTCAGCCGGCCGGTGCCGAACCGCTCCCGGGTCGCCTCCTCGACCGCCCGGGTGAACCGGCCGATGAGCTGACTGGTCAGGTCCTTCAGCGCGGCCAGGGCACGGTGCCCGGCGTCGTACTCTCCGACCCAGGCCGGCATCGCGCGCAGCCGGGCGAGCGCGTCGACCACCTCGTCGTCGGCGACGTCGTCGAGGTACCAGGAGCGGACCTGGGCCCCCACCCGGGCCACGGCCTGCGGATCGGTCAGCACCCGGGGGTCCAGGTGCCCGGCCACGATGGCGTCCTCCACGTCGTGGACGCTGTAGGCCACGTCGTCGGAGAGGTCCATGACCTGCGCCTCGACGCAGCGCCGGGCGTCCGGGGCGCCGTCGCGCAGCCAGGCGAAGACGTCGAGGTCGTCGGCGTAGGCGCCGAACTTCGACCGGGGCTTGCCGGCCGGGCCCTGACCGCGCGCCCACGGGTACTTGGTCGCGGCGTCCAGGCTGGCCCGGGTCAGGTTGAGCCCCGCCGGGCGGCCGGTCACCGGATCCACCACCTTCGGCTCCAGCCGGGTCAGCACGCGCAGCGTCTGCGCATTGCCCTCGAACCCGCCCCACGGCGCCGCGACGGCGTCCAGTGCCTCCTCACCGTTGTGGCCGAACGGCGGGTGGCCGAGGTCATGGGCGAGGCAGGCGGTGTCGACCACGTCCGGATCGCAGCCCAGGGCGGCCCCGAGTTCCCGGCCGACCTGGGCGACCTCGAGGCTGTGGGTGAGCCGGTTGCGGACGAAGTCGTCCGTGCCCGGGCCGACCACCTGCGTCTTCGCGGCCAGCCGGCGCAGGCTCCAGGAGTGCACCACCCGGGCGCGGTCCCGGGCGAACTGGCCGCGGCGGGGGTCCTTCGGCGGCTCGGCCAACCAGCGCATCCGGTCGTGTTCGGAGTAGCCCTGCCCGGTGTCGTGGCGCGCGGTGTCGTGGCGCGCGGAGCCGGGACCGAGGCCGTCGGCGATCGGGGCGGGTTCGGCCTGGTGGGGCATGTCAGCCTCCTGACACCGACAGTTCGGCCTGCAGCACCTCGGTAGCGTCCCCGGAGGTGAGTTCCCGGCGGTCCAGCCAGCCCTCGGGCAGGCTCACCCGGCGCGGGCTGCCGGTGCGCCCGCGCGGACCCTCCGCGGCCTCCCCCGGGTACGGCTGCCCGCCGTCGAGCCGGGCGACGATGCGCTCGAACTCCTCGACCGAGCCGACGTGGGCCAACTCCAGCCGGATCTCGTGCCCGACGCTGTACCCCTTGAGGTACCAGGCGATGTGCTTGCGGATGTCCCGGCAGGCACGCGACTGTGCATGCCGCAGCCATTCCCCGGGAGTGGCACCCACCGGTCCACGACCGCCCGCCGTCGCGTAGTGCTCGATCAGCAGGTCCAGGTGCCGGCGCATCGTGGCGATCACGGTGCCCAACGGCGGACCGGTCCGCCCGGGGTCGCCGTGGAACGCTGCCGCCAGGTCGGCGAACAGCCACGGCCGGCCCAGGCAGCCCCGGCCGACCACCACCCCGTCGCAGCCGGTTTCGGCGACCATCCGCAACGCGTCGTCGGCGGACCAGATGTCCCCGTTGCCCAGCACCGGGATCTCGCTGACCGCCTCCTTGAGCCGGGCGATCGCCTGCCAGTCCGCCGTCCCCGAGTAGTAGTCGGCGGCGGTCCGCCCGTGCAGGGCCACCGCGGCGGCACCCTCGGCGGCCGCCCGGCGCCCGGCGTCCAGGTAGGTCACGTGATCGGCGTCCACGCCCATCCGCATCTTCACCGTCACCGGCACCCCGGCCGGACCGGCCGCCCGCACCGCCCTGGCGACGATCTCCCCGAACAGGTCGAGCTTCCAGGGCAGGGCCGCCCCGCCGCCCTTGCGGGTGACCTTGGGCACCGGGCATCCGAAGTTGAGGTCGATGTGGTCGGCCCGGTCCTCCTCGACGAGCATCCGGACGGCGGCCCCGACCGTCCCCGGGTCCACACCGTAGAGCTGGACGCTGCGCGGGCTCTCCCCCGGATCGTGCGCGATCAGCCGCAGCGACTCGTCATTGCGTTCCAGCAGCGCCCGCGAGGTCACCATCTCGCTGACGAACACGGCGGGCCGGTCCGCCGTCCGCCCCGTCGCCCGGACCAGCCCGGACTCCGCCTGCTCGCGGCACAGCCTCCGGAAGGCCTGATTGGTGATGCCGGCCATCGGGGCCAGCACGACGGGCGTGGCCAGTTCGAAGGGGCCGATCCGCAGGGTCACGGCGCCAGTCTCTCAAGTCCGGGCGGCAGACCCCGCCGAACCGCCGGTGCCCGCCCGGGGTCGCCGCCGGTCAACCCGGCAGCCGCCCGAGCGGACATCCGGGGCGGGATCCGCGGTCGCGACCTCAGCAGCCGAGCAGGTGTGGCGCCAGCCAGGAGGTGACCTGGTCGAGGGCGACCCGCTCCTGGCGCATGGAGTCCCGCTCCCGGATCGTCACGGACTGGTCGTTCAGGGTGTCGAAGTCGACCGTCACACAGAACGGGGTACCGATCTCGTCCTGCCGGCGGTACCGGCGCCCGATCGCCTGGGCGTCGTCGAACTCCACGTTCCAGTTCTTGCGCAGCTCGGCGGCCAGGTCGCGGGCCTTCGGCGAGAGGTCCTCGTTGCGGGACAGCGGCAGCACGGCCACCTTCACCGGAGCCAGCCGCGGGTCCAGCCGCAGCACCGTCCTGCGGTCCACCCCGCCCTTGGTGTTCGGTGCCTCGTCCTCGTCGTAGGCCTCCAGCAGGAAGGCCATCATCGGCCGGCCGACGCCCGCGGCGGGCTCGATGACGTAGGGCGTCCAGCGTTCCCCGGTCGACTGGTCGAAGTAGGACAGGTCGACACCGGAATGCTGGGAGTGCGTGGTGAGGTCGAAGTCGGTCCGGTTGGCGATGCCCTCCAGCTCACCCCACTCCGAACCGCTGAAGCCGAACCGGTACTCGATGTCGACGGTCCGCTTGGAGTAGTGGGACAGCTTCTCCTTCGGGTGCTCGTACAGCCGCAGGTTGTCCTCGGCGATGCCCAGGCCGACGTACCACTGCTTGCGGGTGTCGATCCAGTACTGGTGCCACTCCTCGTCGCTCCCGGGCTTGACGAAGTACTCCATCTCCATCTGCTCGAACTCGCGGGTACGGAAGATGAAGTTGCCCGGCGTGATCTCGTTGCGGAACGACTTGCCGATCTGGCCGATGCCGAACGGCGGCTTCTTGCGCGCGGACTGCTCGACGTTCTTGTAGTTGACGAAGATGCCCTGCGCGGTCTCCGGCCGCAGGTAGTGCAGACCGTTCTCGTCTTCGACCGGGCCGAGGTAGGTCTTCAGCAGGCCGTTGAACATCTTCGGCTCGGTCCAGGTGCCCTTGGTGCCGCAGTTGGGGCAGGGGACCTCCTGCAACGAGGTCGCCGGGCGGCCCTTGCGCTCGGCGAACTCCTCCTCCAGGTGGTCGGCCCGGAACCGGCGGTGGCAGGACTGACACTCCACCAGCGGGTCCACGAACGCCTCGACGTGACCGGAGGCGGCCCACACCTGACGGGGCAGGATCACCGAGGAGTCCAGGCCGACGACGTCCTCCCGGCTGGTGATCATCGCGCGCCACCACTGCCGCTTGACGTTGTCCTTGAGTTCGACACCGAGCGGCCCGTAGTCCCATGCCGACCTCGTCCCGCCGTAGATCTCGCCGCACGGGTACACGAACCCCCGGCGCTTGCAGAGATTGACGACGGCTTCGAGGCGGGCTTCGGACGACGGCTTGGTGGCCACGGAGGTGCTCCATCCGGCTGGGTGTCGGCGGGGTCGCCGTCACCGGGTTCGATCAGCGACGGCCTGAGGGCCTCAGGTTACCCGCCGCCGGACCGGCGCCGCGCCGAGGATTCCCCGCCCCCGAGGCGTCTCAGTCCAGCCGGTAGAACAGCTCCTGGCGGATGCCGCGGTCGACCGCATGCACCGCCCTCATCCCGTCCTTCCAGTCCCGCGGGTCGACCAGGACGGCACACCGCTGCCTGCCCGTGACCAGCCGCACGTCGCCGTCGACGG
>DASTGO010000132.1:0-2286 GCA_035719045.1 Kineosporiaceae bacterium
CATCCTACCGGACTCACCACGTCGGCCCGGGCGACATTGCCCGGCCGGCGGCCGTGTGCAGGGCCGCGAGCCCACTCTAACGGCGTGCACTCGAGGGCCAGACCACTTCTGCACCAGCACGATCCGCTGCCAGTAGGTTGGGCCGCATCGGCCGTTCCGAGCGCCCCCGGCATGACTCCTGCCTGACCATGAGAGGCACCATGAAGCTGTATGCGGACACCCCCACCCGCCGGACGCGGCAGCTGCTCGCCGACGCCTTCATCGTGCTGTGGGTGGGTGTGTGGGTGTATGCCGGGAGGCAGGTGCACGACCTCGTGACCAGCCTGCGCTCCCCCGCCGACTCGATCACCTCGGCGGGGCAGTCGGTCAACGACTCGCTGACGGGCGCCGGCCAGCAGGCCGCCAAGATCCCGTTCGTCGGTGAGCAGCTGCGCACGTGGCTGACCCAGGCCGCGGGGTCCGGCACGACGCTGCGCGATGCCGGCGCGTCGATGGCCGAGACGATCGACCGGCTCGCCCTCGGGCTCGGCCTCGCGGCCGCCCTGGCACCGATCTCGATCGTCGTCGCGGTGTGGCTCTACGTGCGGATCGGCTTCGTGCGCACGGCAACCCAGTCACAACGCTTCATCGACGCCGGCGAGGACCTCGACCTGTTCGCGCTGCGCGCCATGGCGCGGCAGCCGATGCGGGCGCTCGCGAAGGTCTCGGACGACCCAGCCGGCGCGTGGCGCCGACAGGACCGCGTCGTCATCCGCGAGCTCGCCTTGCTCGAGCTGCGGGACCAGGGCCTGCGGCCGCCCCCGGGCTCCTGACACGCAGTCCCGCCGCGCTAGGTGTTCTGCCCACAGAGGTTGGGTACGCGGTCTGCTGGTGATGCACCCTTGAGTGCGGTGTGGCCGCGGTGGTGATTGTAGGTGTGTAGGAACTCGGGGAACGCGGCGACGCGCTCGCTCTCACTCGTGTAGGGCCGGGCGTAGGCCCATTCCTGTTCCAGGGTGCGGTTGAACCGTTCGACCTTGCCGTTGGTCTGGGGCCGGTACGGGCGGGTCCGCTTGTGCGCCACCTCACCCAACGCATCGGCGAAAGCCTTTGAGCGGTAAGCGGATCCGTTGTCGGTCAGGACCCGTTTGACGGTGATCCCGCAGGAGGCGAAGTAGGCCTCGGCCCGCTTCCAGAACGCCGAGGCGGTCTCCTTGCGCTCGTCGGCGAGGATCTCGCAGTACGCCAGCCGGGAGTGGTCATCGACGGCGTTGTGGATGAACGCGGTGCCCGGCTTGGCGCTCTTCTTGAGCCGGTTGCCCTTCGCGCGGCCGTGCACCCGGTGACCGCCACCGTCCGGGATCCGGCCGAGCTTCTTGACATCGACGTGGACCA
This sequence comes from Kineosporiaceae bacterium, assembly GCA_035719045.1. GTDB lineage: Bacteria > Actinomycetota > Actinomycetes > Actinomycetales > Kineosporiaceae > DASTGO01. Next base: position 1,375 of record DASTGO010000132.1, read on the forward strand.
GATCACCCGGGGCTTCGTGCTCGTAGCGCCGCGGCTTGGGCTTGGCGCGCAGCCGCGCGCCGGTGGCCGGGTCGGTCCAGGCCAGCGGCGGCACGCCGTACCTGGTGAGGACCTTGTGCACTGTGGCGGGGTTCAGCCGAAGCCGGTACGCGATCCGGGCTGGTCCCCACCGGCGAGAGACCCGCAGCCCGAGGATCCGCCGTTCGGTACGCACCGGCAGCTGGCGTGGGCAGTGCCGGGGCCGGCTTGAGCGGTCCTGCATGCCGTCCTTGCCGTGCTCGCGGTACCGGCCGGCCCAGCGCTGGGCGGTCGTGACCGAGACCTGGTAACGCTCGGCTGCTCGCCGCAGCGGCCAGCCGTCATCGACGATGCAGCGGGCCAGACGCAGGCGTCCGGTCGGGGACAGCGGGGCGTTACGGTGGGACACGAAGACCTCCGGGTGGGGTGGGTAGCCGTCAGATAGCTCCACACCTCACTCAGAGGTCTTCCCCATGTCCAGCACCCTGCCCCGTGTCACCAACCTCCGTGGTCAGTACAGCTAGGTCGCCGCTGCGCAGGACCTCGATCGGAGTGACGGCCTCGAATCGGGTGTAGCTCACTGAGCCGTCGCACAGCCCGCCGACGTATCGCTCCCGATCCCAGATACCGCCACCCGGGCTGCACAGGACGAAGTCCGGGTCATGCAAGGCCCACAACGCTGGCCCGTCGGCAGTGACGATCGAACGCAAGCGCGCCCGTTCGATCGATGCCAGGTCATCCGAGGTCTGATCGACTACGTCCATCGGGGAAGCCTCGCACTACGGGGACTGCAAACGCACCACGCGCGGCATATCCGGACGTTGGCTGGTGGGTTCGCCACAGTCAGCGGTGGCCAGGCATCCTGCCAGCGCTAACGCGCCAGACTGACATAGC
>DASTGO010000133.1:0-20826 GCA_035719045.1 Kineosporiaceae bacterium
CACACGACCACGGCCCCACCCGCGCGCCCGCCGTGGCGCGGTGTCTACCGCCCCGCGACGGTGATCCGGCCGCTGCCCAGCGAGCGGCTGCGCCCGCTGGGGGACCCGAGCCGCCGCGAGGCGTCCAGCAGGCTCTCATCGGAGGCGACGGACCAGCCGTGCCCGGTGAGCATCCGGGCGAGCTGGGCACCTGTCCAGGTGGACCGCCACGGCTCACCGGCCAGGAGGGGTCGTGTCCCGGACAGCCGGGCGGCCACTGCGGACAGACGCCGTCCCAGGACGACGGTCAGGGACCTGGTCTGGTACTGGGCGATCAGCAGGCTCCCCGGACCCGACACCCGGGTCAGGCCGTCCACCGTGGCTGCCACGGCCGCCCTGGTCAGGTAGGGGATGACTCCTTCCCAGACCCAGGCCGTCGGACGGGACGCCCGGTGTCCGGCCGCCTGTAGGGCCGGTGCGAGCGGCATCACGGCCAGGTCCACCGGCACGAAGGTCAGGTCGCAGAGCGGCGGGGGCAGGACGGCGGTGCGCCGCCGGGCGTCGGCCTGGGAATCCGGATGGTCGACCGACAGCACGGGCACCCCTGCCAGGGCGGGCAGCCGCCACGGCCGGGTGTCCAGACCGGCTCCCAGCAGCACGACCTGGCCGTCGGGGTGACGGCGGACCGCCTCGGTCACGGCGGTGTCGATGACCACCGTCCGGGGCACCACGACCTCGGCGCAGGCCTGGACGGACTCCACCACCAGGCGTTCCCGGCCTCCGGCGGGCCGCATCCCCGAACGGGCCCGGTCGACCGGCACCCGCTCCTCGGCGGTGAGCAACTCAACGGCGACCGGATCCGCGAACGCGCCGACGGCGAACCTGCCGTCCGCCGCCGCCCGGCCCTGGCACACGAAGACCGCCGTCCGGCTCGCCCGTCCTGGTTCCATGCGCCCGTCCTACCGCATCCGGGGGCGGTGCTCCGGTGGCCGCACCGGCCGGCGCCCCGCGGCCGGTCCCCCAACCTCGGCCGCACCGGCGGCAGCCCGGTCCACGGCACCGACTACCCTCGACGGCCATGAGCCCCTCCGCGTGGCCCGCCCCGACCGCCGACCGTCCGGTCGAGGCCACCGTGCCGTTGCCGGGCTCGAAGTCCCTGACCAACAGGTACCTGGTGATCGCGGCGCTGGCGGACGAGCCGTCCCGGCTGCGGGCTCCGCTGCGATCCCGGGACACCGTGCTGATGGCCGCCGCGCTGTCCGCCCTCGGGGTGGGCGTGTCCGACGTGCCGGGGACCTCGCCGTTCGGGGACGACTGGCTGATCACCCCCGGGCCGCTGCGGGGCCCGGCCGAGGTGGACTGCGGGCTGGCCGGGACCGTGATGCGCTTCGTGCCGCCGGTGGCCGTGCTGGCCGACGGCGAGATCCGGTTCGACGGTGATCCGTATGCGCGCAAGCGCCCGATGGGTCCGGTGCTGACGGCGCTGCGCGATCTCGGCGCCACGGTCGAGGACGGCGGGACCGGCCGGCTGCCGTTCGTGGTGCGGGGGACCGGGTCACTGCCCGGGGGTACGGTCCGGATCGACGCCAGCGCGTCCAGCCAGTTCGTGTCGGCGCTGCTGCTGGCCGGGGCCCGGTTCGAGCAGGGAGTCACCGTCGAGCACGTCGGGCCTCCTGTGCCGAGCGAGCCGCACATCGTGATGACGGTCGAGGCACTGCGGGACGTGGGCGTGGTCGTGGACGACGGCGACCGCGACGTGTGGCGGGTGGAACCGGGACGGGTCGGCGGCCTGGACGTCCAGGTCGAGCCGGACCTGTCGAACGCCGCACCCTTCCTGGCGGCCGCGGCCGTCACCGGCGGCTGGGTCCGCGTGCCCGGCTGGCCGCAGTACACCACCCAGGCCGGCGACACCGTGCGCGATCTGCTCGACCAGATGGGCGCCGAGGTCTCCCTGGACCGCGACGGGCTGACCGTCAGCGGCACCGGGGAACTGTACGGGCTGGACGCGGACCTGCATGCGGCCGGGGAGCTCACCCCCGTGGTGGCCGCCCTGGCCGCGCTGGCCGACTCCCCCTCCCACCTGCGCGGCATCGCCCACCTGCGCGGACACGAGACCGACCGGCTGGCCGCCCTGGCCGCCGAGCTGAACGCCCTCGGCGGCGACGTCACCGAGACCGAGGACGGCCTGGTGATCCGGCCGCGGCCGCTGCACGGCGGGCTGTTCCGCACCTACGACGACCACCGGCTGGCCACGGCCGCCGCCGTGATCGGCCTGCGGGTCCCCGGGATCGGGATCGAGAACGTCGGGACCACGGCGAAGACCCTGCCCGGGTTCACCGACCTGTGGACCCGGATGATCTCCGGCGACCAGGCCCCGCCCGCACGTCAGGACGGCGCACCCGCTTGACCTCCCGACGCCGGCGCGACCTCGACGAGTCCGACGTGCGGGTCCGCCCGAACCCGCGCGGCACCCGGCCACGTTCCAAGGACCGCCCCCAGCACAGGGACGCCGTGCCCGGCCAGGTCCTGACCATCGACCGCGGCCGGTACACCTGTCTGCTGGGCGGGTTCGCCGACCAGCCCGACCCCGACGGCGAACGGATCGTCACCGCGATGAAGGCCCGCGAGCTGGGCCGGGCCGGGATCGTCGTCGGGGACACCGTCGCCCTGGTCGGCCAGACCAGCGGGGAACCCGGGACGCTGGCCCGGATCGTCCGGGTCGGTGAGCGGACCTCCCTGCTGCGGCGCAGTGCCGACGACGTCGACCTGGTGGAACGGCCCGTGGTGGCCAACGCCGACCAGCTCGCCGTGGTCACCGCACTGGCCGAGCCACAGCCGCGGGGACGGATGATCGACCGCTGCCTGGTGGCCGCCTACGACGCCGGGCTGGAACCGCTGCTCGTCCTCACCAAGGCCGACCTGCGGGACCCGGAACCCTTCCTGCGCAGCTACGTGTCCCTGGACGTCCCGTACCTGGTCACCCGCCGGGATCCCGACGGGCGGCTGGACGGGCTGGACGCCTTGCGGGACCGGCTCGCCGGGCGGGTGACGGCGATGATCGGGCACTCCGGCGTGGGCAAGTCCACCCTGGTCAACGCGCTGGTCCCGGGCGCGGGCCGGGCGACCGGCGCGGTGAACGAGGTGACCGGGCGCGGGCGGCACACGTCCACGTCGGCGGTCGCGTTGCGGCTGCCCGCGGGCGGCTGGGTCGTGGACACCCCCGGCGTGCGCTCGTTCGGGCTGGCCCACGTCGACCCCGACCGGATCGTCCACCACTTCCCGGACCTGGCCGCCGGCACGCAGGACTGTCCGCGGGCCTGCAGCCACGACGAGGCCGACTGCGGGCTGGACGAGTTCGTCGCCGCGGGCGGTGCCGGACCGGCCGGGGCCGCCCGGCTGGAGTCCCTGCGCCGGCTGCTGCGGTCCCGGGCCGGCGCCCCCGACGCCTGAGGTCCCCCGGCCTGGCCGACTGGTCACAACCGCCCGGCAGGACAGCAGCGGCTGGGCACCGGTCCGGCAGCGCCCGGCGGTCAGTCGCCCTGCGGGGGCGGGGTGTGGGCGACCTCCTCCTGCCAGGTGGCCGTCGCGCCGCTGTGACCCACCGCGATCGTCATCCCGATCCCGAGCAGCCCGACCAGGCTGACCACGACGACGGCGACCGGCACCAGGACCCCACCGCGCCGGACCGCGAACCAGGCCGCCAGCGCGACGAGGAACAGCAGCAGCGCCACCGGCGCGAGCAGGTCGCCCAACTCGCCGTGGTCATGGGCGACCGGATGTCCCTCCGCCTGGCTGAGCCGGGACTGCAGCGCCTCCCCGGCCTGGGCGGTGGCGAACACCCCGACGAAGGTGACGAAGTCGGCGACAGCCACCCAACGCAGAGCGGGACGCCACGAGGGGCGGGCCACCGCGAGGGGGGTCACCACCGCCATCACGGGCAGCAGGACGACGGCGGCATGGACGAGCAATGGGTGCGCCGGGACACCGGCGATCAGGTCGAACACGGCGGTCACAGTAGGGGCAGAAAGTTCAATGGAAGGTCATCCCACGCCTGCATGAGGAAATGTTGTCGCGCCGGTCACCTCCGCCCGGCCGCGGACGACGCCCGGTTCGGGCTGTCTTCGCCGGGAAAGACACTGCTTCCGGCCCGACATCCACCCGTCGGCCTGGCGGGGACGGTAGCGTCGGCTGCGCAGGAGTGCGCCGCGTGCGCACCCGCAACGACCGACACCTCCGGACCCGTGCGCCGCCCGGGCCGGTGCCGGGGTGCGAGACGAAGGAGTATGCGTGGCCGGTTACGACGACGACCTCCGCCTCGCGCACGTCATCGCCGACATGGTCGACTCCCTCACGATGTCCCGCTTCCTGGCGACCGACCTGCGGGTGGAGACCAAGCCGGACTTCACGCCGGTGTCCGACGCCGACCGGGACGCCGAGGAGCTGATCCGCACCCAGCTGAAGCGGACCCGGCCCCGCGACGCGATCCTCGGCGAGGAGTTCGAGCCCACCGGGCACGGCGCCCGGCAGTGGGTGGTCGACCCGATCGACGGCACGAAGAACTACGTCCGCGGCGTCCCGGTGTGGGCGACCCTGATCGCGCTGCTGGACGAGGGCAGGCCGGTGCTCGGCGTCGTCTCCGCCCCCGCGCTCAACCGCCGATGGTGGGCGGCGACGGGGACGGGCGCCTGGACCGGGCGCAGCCTGTCCTCGGCGCGCCGGCTGCAGGTGTCGGCGGTGTCCTCCCTCGCGGACGCCTCGCTGTCGTACTCCTCGCTGGGTGACTGGGAGAAGATCCACCGGCGGCAGGCGTTCCTCGACCTCGAGCGGCGGGTCTGGCGCAGCCGGGCATACGGCGACTTCTGGTCCTACATGCTGGTCGCGGAGGGTGCGGTGGACATCGCCACCGAGCCGGACCTGCAGCTGTACGACCTGGCCGCGCTGATCCCGGTCGTCGTCGAGGCCGGCGGCCGGTTCACCGCGGTCGACGGGTCACCGGCGCCCTACATCCCGAATGCGCTGGCCACCAACGGTGAACTGCACGACGAGGTGCTCAAGGTCCTCTCCGCGGCCGACGACTGACCGGGCGGGGCGCCCGGGCGGATCAGCCGGTCTCCTCCGCGAGGCACGGCTGCGGGTCGGCGTCGGGCACAGGGCCGATCGCAGCCGGGGGGCGAAGGCGCGGCCGGACCGCTGCGCGCACCCACCGGACACCCGTGAGCAGCCTCGGGGCCAGCAGCAGGGCGTACAGGTCGAACCAGCCGTACCCGCCGGCCGCACCGGACGGCGGATTGCCCTGGCCGACGACGTGCAGCACCGGGTCGCGGGTCGCCCAGGCCCAGGTGCCCAGGGCGGTCCCGGTCAGTTCCAGGTAGCTGACCACGACGAACGCCCCGACGTACACGGTGCGCGACGGCCCCCAGGCCAGGAAACCGAACAGGCAGCAGAACCAGAACGCCCCGAGATGATCCGGCCGGCCCGCCCCGAGCACCCCCCAACTCCCCCACGCCCCGCCCAGCACCACCGTCGCGGTGACCAGCGGGCGCCGGGCGGAACGCACCACCGCACTGCGCCCGAGGGCCAGCGCCGCCAGGTAGACCAGCCCGTGGCCGGGCGGCACGAACAGCGGCACGGTGCCGATCCGGTACACGTAGGCCTGCAGCAGCGGGGAGAACGTGTACTCCACGCCGGTGGCCAGCGCGACGACCACGAGGGTCTGCGTGCGGACCAGCGCGGACTCCCGGCGCAGCAGTCCGGCCAGGACCGCCCAGGTGGCCAGGCCGAGCAGCACCTGCCGGACCGGCTCGGCCGCGCCCGGCGGTGCGCCCAGGCCGGGCGGGACGGGTCCGCCGGCACCGGCGGGCACCCCGGCACCGGGCAGCCGGATCGCGTCCACCAGCAGCACGCAGCCGATCCAGGCCATCACCCCGGCCGCGAGCAGCAGGTCCGGCAGGCTCGAGCGCAGCACCGACCCCGGGCCGGACCGCCCTGCCGCCGGCCCTCCGGCCACCCCAGTCGGCACCCGCCCAGCCTGCCACACCCTCCCGGCCCGGCCCCCAGGTCCCGGAACCGGCTTTTAGGCCCGGACCTGCCCGCCGCACACCGACCGTGGCTGTCCGCGGTGCAGGGGTCAGCCGGCGGGCTCGCCGACCTCGAAGCGGTAGCCCATCCCGGGCTCGGTGATCAGGTGCACCGGATGCGCGGGGTCGTCCTCGAGCTTGCGCCGCAGCTGGGCGGTGTAGACCCGCAGGTAGTTGGTCTCGGTGCCGTACGCCGGACCCCACACCTCCTGCAGCAGCTGCTTCTGGGAGACCAGCCGACCCCGGTTGCGGACCAGGACCTCCAGCAGATGCCATTCGGTCGGGGTGAGCCGGATGTCGGCGCCGTCGCGGACCACCTTCTTGCGCGCCAGGTCGACGACCAGGGACCCGGCGGCGATCACCGGCTCGGCGACCCCGTCCACCGGGACCGCCCGGCGGACCGCCGCTCGCAGCCGGGCCAGCAGCTCGTCCATCCCGAACGGCTTGGTGACGTAGTCGTCGGCCCCCGCATCGAGGGCGCCGACCTTGTCCGCGCTGTCCTGCCGGGCGGACAGCACGATGATCGGCACCCGCGTCCAGCCGCGCAGCCCGGCGATGACGTCGACGCCGTCCAGGTCCGGCAGGCCCAGGTCGAGCACGACGACGTCAGGGTGCCGGGCGGCGGCCGCCTCCAGCGCGCCCCGGCCGTCCGCGGCCACCACCACCTGCCAGCCACGGGCCCGCAGGTTGATCGCCAGGGCGCGGGCGATCTGCGGCTCGTCCTCGACGATCAGCACCGTGCTCACGTGTCCGTGACCCTCCCGCCGTCCGGCTCCGTCGCGCAGTCCTGACCCGGCTCCGCGATTCCCCGGTCGCCCGCAGGCCGGTCACCGGCAGGCCCGGTCTCGCCCCCGGCCGCGCGCTCGGGGGCCGCCGGCAGGACGAGGACCATGGTCAGTCCGCCGCCCGGGGTGTCCTCGGGGTCCAGGGTGCCACCCAGGGCCTCGGCGAAGCCGCGCGCCACCGCCAGCCCGAGCCCGACCCCGGAGGACGTGGTGTCCCCCACGCGCTGGAACGCCCCGAACATCCGCTGCTTGGCCTCGGCCGAGACCCCGCGCCCCCGGTCCACCACCCGGATCTCCACCGTCCCCGGCCGCATCGAGGCGCTGACCACGACCGGCTCCTCGGTGGCCGCGTGGGTGAGGGAGTTCTGCACGATGTTGGCCACGATCCGTTCCAGCAGGCCCGCGTCGGTGCAGATCATCGGCAGCGCCTCGTCCATCTCGAGGCGGACCCGGCCCGGGGGCAGCCCGGCCAGCGCCCGCGGCACCACCTCGTCCAGGGCGAAGCGGGTGACCAGCGGCCGGACGGCCCCGGTCTGCAGCCGGGTGACGTCCAGCAGGTTCTCGATCAGCGACTCCAGCCGGTCGGCCCCCTCCTCGACAGTGGCCAGCAGTTCGGCCTCGTCCTCCGGGGCGAACCGGACGTCGGGCTGGCGCAGGCTGCTGATCGCCGCCTTGACCGAGGCGAGCGGGGTCCGCAGGTCGTGGGAGACGGCGGCCAGCAGGGCGGTCCGGACCGCGTTGCCGTGGGCGAGTTCGGCGGCCTGCCGGGCCCGGGCCCGCAGCCGCTGGCGTTCCAGCAGGACGGCGGCCTGGGCGGCGAATGCCTCCAGCATCCGGCGGTCGTCGGCCGGCAGGGTCCGGCCCCGCATCGCCAGGGTCAGGGTCGGGGTCAGCGTCACGGACTCGTCGGCGTCGCCGGGGCCGGTGCTGGCGGGTTCGCCCCAGCGGGCCACCGAGCGCCAGGCGGACCACTCGTCGTCGCGTTCCAGCAGGGTCGCCGAGGTCATCCCGAGGGTCTGCCCGAGCCTGGCGAGCACCCGGCCGACCCCGTCGTCGGCGGCGTCGTCCCCGCGCAGGGCGCTGCGGGCGAGCAGGCTGAGCGCCTCCGCCTCCCGGGCGGACCGGCTGGCCTGCCCGGACCGCCGGGCCGCCAGGTCCACCACCGAGGACACCGCCGCCGCGACCAGGACGAACGCGGCCAGGGTGAAGGCGTTCTGCGGGTCGGCGATGGTCAGCGTCGCGTAGGGCGGGGTGAAGAACCAGTTGAGCAGCAGCCCGCCGCCGACGGCGGCGGCCAGGGCGGGGCGCAGCCCGCCGAGCAGGGCGACCCCGACGGTGAACACCATGAACACCATCGCGTGGGTGGACAGCGACAGCCGCTCCCGGTGCGGGCTCATCACGGCGACCAGCACCGGCAGCCCCGCAGCCGCGAGCATCCAGCCGCCGGTGCGCCGGGCCCGGCCGAGCCCGGTGGTCGCCGCGCGGGTTCCGGACGCCGCACCGGTGTCCACGGTCACCAGGTGGACGTCGATCGGGCCGGACAGCCGGCTCACCGACTCCCCGACGGTTCCCCGGAGCCGGCGCCACCACGGCCGGTCCCCCGCCCCGATGACGATCTGCGAGGCGTTCGCACCGCGGGCGAACTCGACCAGGGCGGCTGCCGGGTCCGGCCCGACCACGGCGTGGAAGGTCCCGCCGAGGCCGGCCACCAGATCGCGGGAGCGCTGCAGCCCGGCCGGCCAGTCCCCCGACACCCGGTCCGGACGCGAGACGTGGACGGCCAGCAGTTCCCCGCCGGCCCCGCGCCGGGCGATCCGGGCCGCCCGTCGCAGCAGCACCTCGTCGCCGGGACCACCACCGAGGCCGACCACCACCCGCTCCCGCGCACTCCACGAGGCGTCGATGCCGTGCTCGGCGCGGTAGCCGGCCAGCGCGGCCTCGACCCGGTCGGCCAGCCAGAGCAGGGCCAGCTCGCGCAGCGCGGTCAGGTTGCCGGGCCGGAAGAAGTGCGACAGGGCGGCGTCCACCGTGTCCGGGGTGAACACGTTGCCGTGCGCGATCCGCCGGCGCAGCGACTCGGGGGCCATGTCGACCAGCTCGATCTGGTCGGCCCGCCGGACGGTCTCGTCCGGCACCGTCTCCGACATCCGGGTGCCGGTGATCGCCTCGACGACGTCGGCCAGGGACTCCAGGTGGGCGACGTTCAGGGTGCACACGACGTCGATCCCGGCGTCCAGCAACTGCTCGACGTCCTGCCAGCGCTTGGCGTTCGGGCAGCCGGGCGGGTTGCCGTGCGCCAGCTCGTCGACGAGGACCACCTCGGGCCGGCGCGCCAGCACGGCGTCGACGTCCAGCTCGCCCTGGGCGGTCCCGCGGTACGGGACGGCCCGGCGCGGGATCACCGGCAGGCCCTCCACCAGCCGCGCGGTGTTGGGCCGGCCGTAGCTCTCCACGTAGCCGACGACCACGTCGGTGCCGCGCTCGGCCCGGCGGTGTGCCTCCGCGAGCATCGCGTAGGTCTTGCCGACGCCGGGGGCGGCCCCGAAGTAGACGCGCAGGGTCCCGCGGGCGGGCCGCTCGGGCGGCGGGGCCGGCGGGTCCACGGGCTCTGGCAGGGCCGGCGGCTCCGTCGGTTCGTTCACGGCGCAGTCACCCTCGGGACGGGCACCCCGCCAGTGTCCTCGATCCTGATCGGGCGGTGGACGACGGCCCGCCGCCAGCGCGGCTCGGCAGAGGCGGCACCGGGCAGAGGCGTCGCCGGGCCAAGGCAGCCGGCACGTTCCCGCCCCAGCCAGACGGGTCAGCGCCGGCGACGTCGGGCGGCCGAGGACCCGGGGCCGCCGGAGAACACCACGGACACCCCGATCATGAAGCCGAAGTCGTACCAGCCGCCGTTGTTGTGCACCTCGTAGAGACTCACGTTGTGGTTGAACAGCGAGATCAGGAACGTGATCGGGCTGATGAACCCGTGCCAGAGGCCGAGCCAGAACCCGGCCTGGTGCCCGGATCCCACCGCCGCGGCGTCGTTCGGCCCGGCGGCGCACCCCGCCAGCAGCAGCACCCCGAGGACGATCACAGCGACGATCACCGCCGTGCCCGCCGTCCCGGTCAGGAACGGCTTCGTCCGGACCTGTCCTCCTCGCGCTCCTGCCATCCCGCACCTCCGGCGTCCAGCCAATGCCCATGGGCCGTGGACCGGCCAGATCCGAACGTCCCGCCCCCGGCCGCCTCCACTCTCCCCCAGGGCGACGTCGCCGGACATCCGGCGGGCCCCCTCCAGACGTTGCCACACGTGATGAGCCCACGGACGGTCCAGCCGGGCCGACCGGATCCCGCGCCCAGGATCAGCTGGGAGAATTCCGGCCGACGGGCTGGGCGCCGGATCGGGGAGCGAGGGGGCAGGCCATGGTGTCGCGGGAGGAACAGGCTGACCGCAAGGCTCTGAGGGACGACTACCTGCGGGCCCAACAGGCTCGTAGTGCCGCCTTCATGCCCCTGGACCGGCCGCAACTGGAGGCGCTGCTCGCCCACGTGGACGACTCGGTCTTCGCCCAGGGATGCGATCACACCCTCCGGGCGGCCGATGCCTGGGCCGCCACCCAGGACGTCGATCTGGCGCAACTGCATCGCGGACTTGAGGAGTACGGCGGCTTCTGCGACTGCGGGGTCATGCTGAGCGTGGACCCCGAGTACGTCTTCACCCCGCTGCGGACCTCCGGGTCCGAAAGCGCCGCCTCAACGCCGAATGCCCGCCGACGTCCTGGGGGCGAACCACTCTAGCCACGCGCCCGTGGATGAGCCGGCGGATGTCCAGCCCCGGATCCCTACACTCCGGCTGTGACCATCCCTCTCGCCGTCGTCTGGGTCGGGTGCGCAACGCTGTCAGCGCTTCTCGGCCTGGTGAACCTCATTCAGGTGCCACTCGGCCGACAGGTGTTCGCGGCATCCCGGAGCAGGCGCACCGCCACCCAGATCCGGCGACAGTCACTGGCCGCAGCGATCGAGATGCTCGGTTTCTCGGTTGCCTGCCTCGGCCTCCTGCTCGGGTCCGGTGTGATCAGCGAGCTCGGCCTTGTCTTCGCTATCGGCGGCTTCGCAGCCCTGATCGTCGTGCGACGGTCGGGTGCACCCCCTTCCTCGTCCTGAGGTCTGTTTCAGGAGTGCACTGTCTGCCCTGCGGCGAAGCACGCAAGCAGTTGACGCCGGCCACCAGGCTCCGCTACCCGCTTGTGCCCGAATGTGCCCCGGGCAGCAGACGGGGGCTCCGCACCAGGCCTCTGACCTGCCGCGGAGCCCCCGGGCTCATCCCTTGACGCACATCACCTGACGCAGCCGGGCGACCACCTCGACGAGGTCGGACTGGTTGGCCATCACCTCGTCGATGTCCTTGTAGGCGGCCGGGATCTCGTCGAGCACCCCGGCGTCCTTGCGGCATTCGACCCCCGCGGTCTGCGCCTGCAGATCCGCCAGCGTGAACTGCCGCCGGGCGGCACCCCGGCTCATCCGCCGACCGGCCCCGTGGGAGGCCGAGCGGAAGGACTCGGGATGGCCGAGCCCGCGGACGATGTAGCTCGACGTGCCCATCGACCCCGGGATGATCCCGAGCAGGCCCGCCTCCGCGCTGATCGCTCCCTTCCGGGTGACCAGCACGTCCTCGCCGTAGTGGTGCTCGGCGGAGACGTAGTTGTGGTGGCAGGAGATCACCGGGGCGAACCGGACCTGTGGCAGGAACCGGCGCAGCACGTCCTGGTACAGCCCGAGCATCACCTCACGGTTGCACCGGGCGTACTCCTGGGCCCAGAACAAATCGTGCCGGTACGCCGTCATCTCGGGGCTGCCGTCGACGAACACCGCGAGGTCCCGGTCGGGCAGGCCCGCGTTGTGCGGGAGCTTGCGGGCCACCCCGATGTGGTGCTCGGCCAGTTCCTTGCCGATGTTCCGCGATCCCGAGTGCAGCATGATCCACACCCGTGGCTCACCCTCCGGCACGTCCTGCTCCGCCGATCCGGCGATGCCGAGTTCGTCACCGAGGACCCGGCCGTCGTCGAGGCAGAGCTCCAGGAAGTGGTTGCCGCCGCCGAGGGTGCCCAGCTGACGCTGTGCCCGCGACAGCCGGGCGTGCACCGCCGGGGTCAGCCGCTCGAACTCCTGCCACAGGGGCAGCCGGTCCACCTCGCGGGACACGGTGTCGTGCCCGGCGAAACCGACCGGGATGGCCGACTCGACCGCCCGCCGCAGCGAGCCCAGGTCGTCCGGAAGGTCCGAGGCGGTGAGGTTCGTCCGCACCGCCGCCATGCCGCAGCCGATGTCCACCCCGACCGCGGCCGGGCTGACGGCACCGCGCATCGCGATCACCGAACCGACCGTGGCCCCCTTACCCAGGTGCACGTCGGCCATGGCGGCCACGTGGTGATGCACCCAGGGCAGGTCGGCGATCCGGCGCAACTGGTCCAGGGCGGCGGACTCCACCTCCTGCGGCTGCGTCCACAGCAGGATCGGCGAGCCCGCTCCGCGCAGAGTTGCCGGCGACATGAGGGGAACCCCCGTTCTGGTTCGTCGCGGCCCGGTGACCGGGTCGGGCCGTCAGGCGTCCGGCCGTCCGCACCGGCCCGCGACATGGTTGGTCTTTGGTCCGCCCCTCCCCCGGGGGGCGGCGAGCAGATCCTCCCGGGCGGACCGCCCCGGACGCGAACGGTTTACGGTGCCGCCCTCCCGACCGGGGCCGGCTCGGGCCCTCCTGCCGGCGCCGACACCGTTGCGCAGGAGCGACGGCGTTGGCGATCAGGCCGGGGGCTCCGAGCGGGTCCTGCGTTCCGGCGTGGTGGCATTCGCGCAGTTTGGGCGGCCTTCACGAGAGCATCGGCGACGGTATGTTCCTTCCCGCCCGGCCGGTCGTGATCTCCCGGGACGGGGTGCCGGTGACGGGGTGCGCGGGGCCGGTCCGGGTGCCCGCCACAATGGGGCCGTGCGCATCTCCGCAAAGACCGACTACGCCATCCGGGCCGCCGCCGAACTGGCCGCCGCTCCGGAGCATGCCTGGGTGAAGACCGAGTCGGTCGCGAACGCACAGGACATCCCGCTGCCGTTCCTGCTCAACATCCTCTCCGAACTGCGCACGGCGGGCGTGGTCCGCAGCCGCCGGGGCGTCGACGGGGGCTACCAGCTGGCCCGCCCGGCCGGTCTGATCTCGGTCGCCGACATCATCCGGGCCATCGACGGACCTCTGGCCAGCATCGCCGGCACCCGTCCCGAGGACGTCGCGTACAGCGGATCGGCGGCGGCGCTGCGGGACACCTGGGTGGCGCTGCGGGCCACCATGCGCTCAGTGCTGGAGTCGGTCACCCTGGCGCACCTGGCCCAGGGCAAACTCCCCCGCGAGGTGACTGCCGTGCTCAAGGCCGAGGACGCCTGGCGGTCCCGGGTCTGAATGCCTCGGAACGCCTCGGAACCGGGCGTTCCCGTACTGAACATCCCTGTCCCGGGGCCCCGGAACCCCGGCGGATCACGAAGCGGGGGAACGCCTGCACGATCTGGTGGCGTCACGATCTGGTGGCGTCACGACCGGGTGGGGTCACGACCGGATGGCGTCACGACCGGGTGGCGTCACGACCGGCATGACACCGTGATCGGTTGACGCCACGACCGGTTTGGTGCCACGCCCCCGCCGGGAGGGGTTCACCGGCGGGGGCGCGGGGGCCTGTGTGAACATTCAGCTCCGGGCTGGTGGTGCCGGGAAAGCCTTGTCGATCAAGCGGTTCGGCTGATGCGGGGTGGCCGACCGCACCCACCCCCTGCATTACGGGGCGGGGGCTCAAGTGGTTACGGCCGCCCGCCTCGTTCCGGGAAATCGAGTCCCTTCGACGCCCCGGCCACCGCCCGGCCCGTCGCACCCTCCCGCCCCGGCCAATGCCCGGCCCGTCGCACCGTCCGGTCGGCGCGGGCACCGAAACCGCTGTGCGGGAACGGGTTGCGGACCGAGGCGGACGTCGGACAGAGGGGCGGTCCGCGGGATCAGCCGGCCAGGGGCCGGGCGAACGAGTCCAGCCGGCGCCGGGACTCGGCGGGCAGGGTGGCTTCGATGCAGGCGGGGCAGGACTCGGCGGGGCGCGCCGAGAAAGGCCGCTCCCAGAAGACGGTCCAGCCGTTGGTCCACTCCCCGCACAGCGTCTTGCGGCTGCCGGGGGCCCAGGCGTGCTGGACGCCGTAGGGGACCCACGAGTGCGGAACGCTGCTGTTGCGGTCACGGACCTTGTGCGTGGCCACCACGAAGAGCTCCGGGCGGGCCTTGGCGCGGGGCGAACCACCGGCCACGGTAAGTGTCGCTGCCATCGCTGTGATCCTCCGTCCGTGCCGGTCGTGGATGACGCCGATGACATCCACCCTGGCACTGAGTGCCAGTGTTACGGCACTCAATGCCTAGACGCAAGGGTTGCGGGCGGATTCGGCGGCAATCGGTCAGGCGTTCTCGCAGCGCCAGGAAGTCACCGCCGCGGTTTGCGATCTCGCACCTCAGCAGCATGTGAACACGTGAAGGCCGGGAGCCCGGCCGCCGCCGGGACGGAAGCGTTTGCAGGATGCGCCTCGCCGCACGCCGCATCGCGCAACGGCCCTCGGCGGAGGCCAGCGACCAGGATCCGGCGGCGCCCCACCCGGGCGGTCAGCGTCGGGCCGTACAGCCCCCGGGGAGGGTCATCCCCGCCCGAACAGGCAGGGGCCCGCAGTCACAGACCGCGGGAGATCCGCTGCATGACGTCGTCGATCGACTCCCCGGTCCGGAAGACGGCGACCACGACGTCCTCCCCCGCCTGCGTCGGCACCACCGACATGCCCGCCGGGACCGGCATGGCCGGCTGTGCCTCGAAGGTCCGTGACACCCAGTCGAAGGCCGCTTCCAGGGCGGGCATGGGATCCCCCTGGCATCCGCCGCGCAGCCAGTCCCGCAGCACCTGGTTGTGCGCGGCGACCACGGCCCCGGCAACGACGTCGGCCCGCAGCGAGGCGTCCGGACCGCCGGGCAGCGGGGGCTCCGCCTCGAACCGCTCGTGCAGGAAGCGGCGGAACAGCCGGAAGTACTCCTGGACGCTGGCGGTCTCCCGCGCTCGCAGGGCCGGCACCGAACGGGTCAGCCGGTACCGCTGCAGGGACACCTCGGGGTCGTCGACGTAGCTGCGGAACACGATCCGGGCGCCGCTGCACAGGGCCCGCACCGACGGCAGGTCGGTGGTCGCCGCGAGATGGGTCTCGATCGCCGCGAACACCCGGTCGTGATCGGGGAGGATCACGTCGTCCTTGGACGGGAAGTACCGGAAGAACGTCCGACGGGCCACCCCGGCCCGCTCCGCGATCGCGTCGACGGTGGTCCGCTCGTACCCCTGGCCGGCGAACAGCTCGCGCGCCGCGGCGGCGATCCGCGCCCTGGATCCCGAGACGCCCCCCGCTTCAGCCGCCGGTTGCATGTCCACCACGGACGCACCGTAACCGCGAACCCGACACCCCTGCAGCCGGCTCCGGGTGACGTATGCCACGGGGCATTCCCACAGGACGGTCCGATCGTCGCGAATCCTCCCGGTCGGGGCATATCAGCCGGGCTGAGGGTGCCTCACCGGCCGCCGGGAACACCACCGGGAACCACGAACGGCCGCACCACCCGAGTGCGGGTGATGCGGCCGTCCAGCGGGGATCAGCGACCCGGGGTACCGGCTCAGTGGTCGGCGACCCGCAGCACGGCCCGCAGATCGGCCACCCGGGCGTCCCGGGTCGACAGCGGCTTGAGGCCGAGGCTGTGCTCGATCGTGGCGAGGATCGAGGTCGTGTCGTACACGGTGTGGTCCACGCCGGACCGGTCGAACGCCCGGCTGACCATCAGGGCCGGGATCCGGGTGCCGGGACCGAATGCGTCGTAGGCACCCGTGGTCGGGCTCTTCGGACCGGGAGGGGAGACGTGGTCCCACTGGCCGCCGAACTCGTCGTAGGTGGCCACCACAAGGGTGTCCTCGGCGTCCGGGCCCGAGTCGATCGCCTTGAGCAGGTCCACCAGATGCGCGCTGCCGTCGGTCTCGCTGGCGTACCCGGGGTGCTCGTTGTCCGCGCCGTACGGCTTCACGAAGCTGACCGTCGGCAGAGTGCCCTGCTCGACCGCCTTCAGGAAGTCGGTCTCGTCCTGCAGATGGGCCCGGCCCGGCTGACCCGGAGCGTAGTTGGCGAAGTAGTTGAACGGCTGGTGGTGGAACTGGAACAGCGGAGCTGCGCTGAGCCCGCCGGAGTTCACGGCGTTCCAGCCCCCGGAGTACCACGCCCAGGAGATGCCCTTGGCGCTCAGCTCGTCGCCGATCGTGGTCTCGTTCTGCACCAACGGCAGCACCAGGCCACCACCCCGTGGCTGGGATGCGGGCTGCACGGTGTTGACCGCGTAGTCGCCGCAGGCGACCGCCGGGTTCGCGGCCGGGCCGCAGGCCTGGGTCAGCTGCGCGTCGTTGACCGCCGAGGTCGCCCTGTACAACGGGTACGACCCGTTCGGGAACCCGTTGGCGTCCACCACCGAGTGGTTGGCCGCGTGGGAGTTCGGGTCACCGGCCGGCAGTGAGGCAGCGGTGTCCACCGGAGCCTGGGCGGCAATCAGGTACTGGTGGTTGAGGAAGGACCCGCCGAAAGCCGCCTGGAAGAACCGGTCGGCGACGACGTAGTTCGGGGATCCCTTGCTGTGCAGGTACTTCCAGACCGGCAGCTGCCGGGTGTCGTAGACACCCTGGGTCAGGCCCGCCGCGTCGCTGCCGGTGGTGTACCGGTCCTGTCTGCCTCCGTCGAGCTGGTACTGCTCCTGGTAGAAGCGGTGCACGAGGTCCCGGGTGCAGCCACCGGGCAGGGCACCGGCACTGCCGGCGAGCACACCGTTGGGCGCGGACACACCGGGGGCCGGGCACGTCCTGGCGGCCGCCGGAAGGTAGGTGTCGATCGAGAACGGCGCGTTGGTGAAGGCACTGGTGATCCCGTGCGCGCTGTCGGTGCAGGACGCGGCCGGCGGCGAACTGGTCAGGTTGACGTCCTTCTGGAGCAGGCAGCCGTAGGGCTTGCCGTTCTGGTCCACCTGGACGGTGTGGGCGGCATCGGCCCGCGCGGTCCCGTCGACCTGCTGGCCCCCGACCCTGCCCCAGTTGCCGTACAGGTTGTCGAAGCTGTGGTTCTCCTGGTAGATCACGACCAGGTGCGAGAACCTGCCGAGGATCCGGCCGTGGTCGTCACCCGGGTCGGACTTGGCAGTGCGACCCGTGACGGACGGGCCGGCGGCCGAGGCCGGCACCGCGTTCGCCGTGAGGACCACGGCGGAAGCGGTGGCGAGCACGGCCACTGCGGCGAGGGTGGATCGGCGTCGCACGAGGACCTCCTTCACATCCGCCGGACGGCGGCGTGCCGGAGACTACGGGCGCACGCTCCATGGCGGGGCGAACCGCATGCGACCGGCACATGTCACCACCGTGAACGCCCCGGTTCGAGCATGGACTTCTCGCCGTGAAGTCCGATCCGTACCGGCCGCGCCCATCAGCACCAGCCGGTCCACCCGCTGCGGATGCTCGGCCGCCACCCGCAGGGCCCCGATCGCGGAACGGTCCGGCCGACGGCCTCTGCCGGTCAGCCCACCGCCGGCGCTGGCCGGGTGAACAGCCGGGCCACGGTGTCGGCGTCCGGCGGCTCCACCAGCAGCAGCACCTCGTCCCCGGCCGCCAGCACGGTGTCGCCGCGGACCTGGACCAGTTGGCCGCCGCGGGACACCAGGCTGACCCAGGCGTTCTCGCCCATGTCGAGCTCCTCCAGGCAGGTGCCGTCGGCGGCGGAACCACCCAGCACGTGCAACCGGACCAGGCCCTGCGGCTCGTCCCGGAACCGCATGCCCAGCGACCACGGTTCCGGCTCGATCACCCGCAGCGGCAACCCGACCCAGTGAGCGACGCTCGGCACCAGCCCGCCCTGGACCACCACCGAGAACGCCACCACGACGAAGACGATCTCGTAGGCGCGCAGGGCGTGCGGATCGCCGGAGGTGAGCAGGTAGGTGCCGAGCAGCACCGGCACCGCTCCCTTCAGCCCGGCCCACAACACGAAGACGAGTTCCCGCCTGCGCAGCCTCAACGGCAACAGGACCAGCCCGACCAGGACCGGCCGGACGACGAGGGCCAGCAGGACCGCCATCACCAGGCCGCTGGCCCAGATCCCCTGCTCCGGAAGGGAGCGGACCTGCAGGGTCAGTCCGAGCAGGGTGAACGCGACGATCTCGGCCAGGCTGGACAGCGAGGCGTGGAACCGCTCGATCTCCCGCTTGTACGGGGCGCGCTCGTCGCCGAGCAGGATCCCCGCGACGAACACCGCGAGGAAGCCCGAACCGTGCGCGACGGTGGCGATCCCGTACACCAGCCCGGCACCGGCCAGGGTGCGCAACGGGTACAGGCCCTCGCTCGGCAGCGGCACCCGACGGATGAACGCCAGCAGCAGCCGGCCGCCGACCAGGCCGACCACGGCGCCGACGCCCATCTGCAGCACGAACACCTCGATCCCGTCCAGGGCCGCCCCCCAGCCGCCGGTCCCGGCGGACAGGATGCTGACCAGCAGGGCGATCCCGACCGGATCGTTGGCCCCGGACTCCCCCTCCAGCAGCACCCCGCTGCGCCCGGCGATCTCCCGCCGGCCGAGGACGGAGAACACCACCGCCGGGTCGGTCGGGGCCAGCGCGGTGCCGAGCAGCAGGGACAGCCGCCAGTCGAAACCCAGCAGCCCGTGGGCGATCAGGGCCAGTGCGGCCGCCGTGAGCACGGTCCCGGCGACGCCGAGCCAGACGATCGCCCCGGCCTGCCGCCGGAAACGGCCCATCCCGATGTGCATGCCGCCGTCGAAGAGGATCACCACGAGGGCTACGGTGACGATCCGCTGCACCGCCGTGATCGACAGGCCGTTCAGGGCGGGCACCAGATCCGAGGCGATCGCGGCGCCCACCAGGAAGAACGCGGGCGCGGGCACCCGCAGGCGTTCGCTGATCCGGTTGGACAGCACGGCAAGGGTCAGCACCAGGCAGACGGCCGCGATGTCCAGGGCAAAGGGTTCCACGTCCTGCATGGTCGGTAACGCTGCCATATCCGGGCGGTCATAGACGGCGGCGGGAGACATCCCCTACCGGCCGGGGGCGGTCAGCGGGTGTTGCCGGTGTGGCCCAGGGAGTACTGGCCGGGCTGGGGCCAGACGCACAGCCCGTGTGGTCCGCTGCCGACGGCGATCTCGTGGGTGACGGCCCCGCTGCGGGTGTCGAAGACGTAGACGACGCCGTTGCTGCGACCGGACAGCCACAGCTCCCTGCCGTCGGCGGTGACCCCGCCCATGTCCGGGGAACCTCCGCCGGGGATCCTCCACCGGGCCCGCACCCTGAGCGTGGCGGCGTCCACCACGGAGACGCTGCCCTCGTCGCGGTTGGACACGTACATCGCGGTGGCGTCCCGGCTCGGGTAGATCCCGTGCGCGCCCTTGCCGGTGGGCAGGAAGCCCCGGATGCCCATCGTCGCGGCGTCGATCAACCAGACGCCGTTGCGCATCATGTCGGCCGCGAGGAAGGTCGACCCGTCCGGGACCAGCCGGACGTCCTGGGGCATCGAGCTGGCGCCGGGGTCCAGGGACGAGGCCGGTCCGCCGTCACGCATCGCGGCCATCGGGTCGGTGGCACCCGGGGTGTGTACGGCGTTGAGGTCGATCACCTTCGCCACCCGGGACCCGTCCGCCGGGATCACCAGCAGCTTGCCGCTGAACTCGCAGCTGACCAGGAAGGTGGACCCGTCCGGGGTGACGTCGGCGTGGTTGACCCCACGGCAGGGCACGTGCAGGGAGTGCTGCAGGGCCATCGTCTGCGGGTCACGGAAGTCGATGCGTCCCAGGCGTTCGGCCATCACCATCGCATGCCGGCCGTCGGGGGTGAAGTACAGGTTGTACGGGTCGGGGACGGCGACCTTGGGGCCGGGCAGTCCGGTGCGCGGGTCGATCGGGACCAGGTCGTCGGAGTTGTTGTCGTTGACCCACAGCGTCCGCAGGTCCCACGACGGCACCACGTGCTGCGGCACCTGGCCGGCCTTGAAGGTCCGGATCACCGTGTACGTGGCGGGGTCGATGACGTTGACCGTCCCGCCGTAGGTGTTCGGCACGTACACCAGGGGCTTGGCCTGCCGGGCGACGTCGCTGAGCATCCCGGGACCGGAGCGGGCGTAGACGTTGACCGGTCCGGACGCCGGGGCCGCCGGGGTGGCGGTGCCCGCGCTCGCGCCCGGCGTGTCTGCACCGCCGGCGGGCACCGCGGTCCCGCCCGGTGACGTCCTGGACCCCGTGGAGCCCCCACCGCTGCAGCCGGCCACGGCCATCACCGCCGCAGCCAGCCACACGCCCGCGGCCCGCGGCCCGGACCACGCCGTCCGCCGTCTCACGCGCCCTCCAGCAAGTTCGTCACGGTGACCGCGGCAAGGCCCTTGGACCGCAGCACGTCCAGCAGTTTCGGCATCGCCTGCAGGGTCCCCGGATGACCCAGGTGCAGGCTGACGATCGAGCCGGGGCGGACGTCCGCGGCGAACCGGCGGACCACCGTGTCCGGCCCGGGATCGGTGTAGTCCATCGGGTCCACGTCGTAGGCCAGGCAGGCGCCGTACCCCGCAGCCACCGCGGCGTCCCGGATCGCCGGGGTGCTGGCCGGGGTCCCGCTCGGGCGGAACCAGCGGCCGACGGAGCCGGTGAGCTTCTGCAGCTCCTCCGCGGCCCGGTCCACCTCGCTGCGGATCTGCGCGGCGGACAGCCGGGGCATGGTCTGGTGGCTCCAGGTGTGGTTGCCGAGATCGTGTCCGGCGTCGCGGATCATCGCCGCCAGGGACGGGTTCGCCGCCAGCCACTGCCCGATGGCCAGCACCGTGACCTGCGCCCCCGCGGTCCGGAAGTCGGCGAACATGTCCCGCACGATCGCCGGGTCCCCC
>DASTGO010000134.1:0-3260 GCA_035719045.1 Kineosporiaceae bacterium
TCAACTCCTGCGACAGTTGGGTCACGGCCTCACCCAGGACGGCGAAGTTCCACAACAGCGCATCCCGCCGCATCCGATCGGCGGTCACGTCCTCAACGGTCAGGCCCTCCACCAGAGCGACAGCCCGGTCGGCGGCCTCGATCATCTCCTCCAGCAGAAGCACGTCACGCGGCATAAAGAGGCCGAGCCTCCGCCAGAACCGCCGCCCGCATCCGCTCGTTCAGCCCCGTCCGAGACACCAGATCGACCGGGCGGCCCAACACCTCGGACAGTTCGTCGGTCAGATCCTCGATCTCCCAGCCCAGCCGGTGACCGGGGCGCAGCTCGTACAGTACGTCCACATCACTGGACGGGCCCGCCGACCCCCGGGCTACCGACCCGAAGATCATCAACGCACCGATGCCGTACCGCTCGCACACCACAGCTAGGCGCGTCTCATCGACGTCGAGCCCTGCCACGACCATGCCTTCAGGATAGCCGGGCCAACTGGCCCCCACCCTGCGACGACCGGCGCCGAGTTGGGAGAATCCTGGGAGATGATCTTGCCTGCGCGGCCACCCCGCACCACCACAGACCGCCACCAACCAACGCCTTGACCAGCAACTTTGCCGAATTCCACTGGTCACCGGACCCCGCTAACGCTGTTCGGGACGAAGAGGCCGTGGGTTCGAATCCCGCCACCCCGACTGGTGAAAGTGCAGGTCAGAGGCCCCCTCCCCTCCTGGGGAGGGGGCCTCTGACGTCATTCCCCGCCCATTGCAGCAGCAAAGTGCAGCAACCGGGGCGTGGACCACCCTCCCAACGCCCTCGACAGCCCAGGTTGGCACTGGTACCCCGCACCCTGCCGCGCCGTCGCCCCCAGCAACGTCATCCCGAGGGCGGCGCAGTCTGCCGGTCGCCCACGGCGCCCGATCGGCATCCGCCCAGGCCAGGCTCCTCCTGGCTAGACCTGCGCCGAGAGCCTCGCCTGTAGCACGTCCTCTAGCGCAGCCAGGCAGGTGAGATGCGCCCCTTCTCTCTGGCGCCACATCTCGGCAAGTGAGAGCTGGCGAGTCAGAGAGATCTCGCCATCCTCGCCCAGAGGAACCGGAACCTCCACGACTGCACGCACATTTGTGAGGCTGGCCCTAAATACACGGTCAAAGCCATGTTCGCTTCGTGACGCTCTCAGCATGTAAAGGAAGTACTCAGGGTCAAGGCGTTCGTCCTTGAGTTGCAGCCGCCCACAGCGGTCCGTGGTCGCGAAGGCATGACCCGCCGGGACCAGGTTCCAATCGAATACTCCGTCGATCCCCCAGAGAAGTGACGGTCGATCAAAGGTCGAGAGGTTCGACTTCTCAATCGTCCCAAACGGGTTACGAGCGTTCGCGCTGTAGACAGGGATCCCTGCTTCGGAGAACTGGCTCTGCAGCACGCGTTCACCGATAGTGAGATCGAAGTACATATCGTCTGCGAGGCTCAGCGTACAGAAGGGCTCATCGCAGGCCGCAGCAAAGGTTGCCTTGGACAGCTGCTCACGGACGCCTCTCACACGATCTTGAGCCAGGTCGATCCTCCTAAGCTTGGCGCCAATCTCAGCCATCTTGGCGAAATCGAAAGCGCCCGACGCCGTCACAGGAAGCGCAATTGTCACGGCCTCCGCAGTTCCAGGATAGATCTTGGTGTACTCGTTCTTGCGACCGTCAACTCGTCTCCCTACGGCCGCATCGATCAAGCCTGGCTGCATTGCCGCTCGCAGATATGTGAAGTCCGGCAGCTCAACGCCAGAGCGAGGCACAAATACGCCTCGGTCTCTGTTTGCAGAGAATCTGCCGTTCACCTCCTGGACCCGACCCCCGTAGCCATTCATCACCCAGGTGAGGTAACGACCCTGCACATCGTCTCGTAGGTCGAGTGAGTCAGCGGCGCCCGGTTCGGCTCGATAACCTCCGTGAGCCAGTAGTTCACGTACTGACCCGGATCAACCAGCCGCCACAGCCGGCCGAAGACTCGCAGGCCACAGTTCACTAAACCCCACGAGTCCGTGTCTCAACCAGGTTGACAGGCGCCGGTCAGGTCCAGGGGTAGGGCGTCGGGGGGCGGTGTGTCGTCGCTGTCGGTGTCTGCCGGGGGTGAGCAGTAGCGCTGCCAGGCGTCATCGAACGCTTCCCGGAGGTACCCGCGCAGCATGACCCCGTCCACCCGCCACCGGACGGAGCGGATGTCGAAGTCCTTGAGCAGGGCGCCGAGCCGCATCGCGGTCAGTCCGTCGTCCCGCCCGCCGTAGGTCGCCCAGGGGGCTTCGGGGTCTTCCTTGAGCCTGGCCAGCAGGACCTCGGTCGGCAGGGCGACGGCGTCGCCGAAGGCGGTCCGGTGAGTAAGGAGCCTGGCGGGTCTCTGGGGACAGCGGTTCCCGTCACTCCCGTCGGGGTGATGTGGGAGATTGCTTCCCGACGCGCGGGCCGGTATGCGGTCAGGGTTGGCGTCGTTCCAGGGATGGCGTGACCCAGCCGGGAGAACAAGAACGGGAGTCTGCATGTCGTTCGGGGAGGCCGTCCGCACCTGCCTGGCGAAGTACGCCGAGTTCCGCGGAAACGCGACCCGGCCCGAGTTCTGGTACTTCTATGCCTTCCACCTCGCGGTCTCCGGCCTTCCCTCGCTGCTGGGCCGGGTCACCGGCATCGCTGCCCTCACCATCGCGGGCTGGGGCCTCGGCCTTCTCCTGCTGCTACCGCAACTGGCAGTCGTCGTCCGCCGGTTGCACGACGCCGGGCGGCCGGGGAGTTGGGCCTTCATCGCCTTCGTGCCCGTCGTGGGGGTCGTCATCCTGCTGGCCTTCCTGGCCAGTCCCTCCCGGGGCGGTTCCGCCGGCCGCCCCGGTGCCTATGCCGCCTGGGGCCACCGGGGCCGGTAGGCCAGCGCGCCGTCAACTTTCCGTTGCGGTGGCTGGGATCGAGCGGAAGCGACCGCGGGCGGCCAGGGCGACGTAGACGAGTCCGACGAGGACGGGGACCTCGATGAGGGGGCCGACGACGCCGGCGAGGGCTTGGCCGGAGGTGACGCCGAAGGTGGCGATGGCGACGGCGATCGCCAGTTCGAAGTTGTTGCCGGCGGCGGTGAACGCCAGCGTGGCGGTGCGGGGGTAGGTCAGGTGCAGGCCGCGGCCGAGGGCGAACGACCCGGTCCACATGATCGCGAAGTAGGCCAGCAGGGGCAGGGCGATCCGGGCGACGTCCCAGGGGCGGCTGGTGATGGCGTCCCCCTGCAGGGCGAACAGGATG
>DASTGO010000135.1:0-3707 GCA_035719045.1 Kineosporiaceae bacterium
CTACGACGGGATGGCGGTCGAGGTCGGCCCGCTGGCCCGGGTCGCGATCGCCTACGCGCGCAAGGACAAGCGGTTCACCACACTCGTCAACGACTCCCTCGCCCAACTCAAGGTCGGACCGGAGGCACTGTTCTCCACCCTCGGCCGCACCCTCGCCCGCGGCCTGGAATCGGTCGTGCTGGCCGAGCACTCGATCACCCTGCTGGACAAACTGCAGGCCAACATCGCCGGCGGTGACCTGCGCATCCACGACGACCGCCTCTGGGACCCGGCGTCCTGGCCGAAGAAGGCCCACGGCGTCGGCTTCCACGAAGCCCCCCGCGGCGGCCTGTCCCACTGGGTCGTCATCGAAGACAAGCGGATCGCGAACTACCAGGCCGTCGTCCCCACCACCTGGAACGCCGGTCCGCGTGACGCCGCCGGCAACCCCGGAGCCTACGAGGCCTCTCTCGTCGGCACCCCCCTGGCGGACCCCAAGCAGCCGTTGGAGATCCTGCGCACCATCCACTCCTTCGACCCCTGCATGGCCTGCGCCGCCCACATCCTCGACGCCGACGGCAACCCCGTCACCGAGGTGAGGGTCCAGTGAACGCGCACAAGGAGGAGCATCCGCACCTGGTCGTGCACCGGACCCCCACCCACCCTGACGTCATCGTCGGTCACGACTCCTCCTCGGCGGTCAAGGTGTGGCAGCCGTGGATCCGGATCCTGCACTGGACCCTCGTCGCCAGCGTGGTGCTGCTGTCCGTCACCGGCTACTACATCGGCAATCCCGTGTTCGACGCGGGGCCGCGGTGGAGCCTGATGTCGCTGGCCCGCACCACCCACCTGATCGCCGCGTGGGTGTTCATCGCCGTGCTGATCGGCCGGATCTTCCTGGCCTTCACCGGTAACCCCTGGGCGCGCTGGGACCAGATCATCCCGTGGCGGACCGAGCGGCGGGCGGCCCTCAAGCACACCCTGCGGTACTACCTGTTCCTGGAGACCGAGCCGGCACCAGTGGTCGGGCACAACCCGATGGCCGGTGTGGCGTACCTCGGCCTGTTCGCGGTGCTCATCGCGCAGACGTTCTCCGGCATCGCGATGATGGCCGCGCAGGACAACGGCGGGGGGTGGCAGGCCATCCTCACCAACTGGTTCAGCGGCTGGCTGCCGCTGCCACAGGGGCGGTTCGTCCACCACCTGCTCATGTACGTCATCTGGACCTTCGTCATCACGCACCTGTACGCAGCGACGCTGTCGGACAGGATCGAACGCGGCGGGGAGATCAGCTCCATGATCGGCGGCTGGAAACTCCTTCCGGCCGAACGAGTTGCGGACGAGCTGGCCCGCGACGCCGACCGCCGGCGCCGCCGGTACAGCCGGCGATGACAGGGTCGGGCGGGGGCCCGGCACCCATTCTCGTCCTCGGTGTCGGCAACGAACTGTTCACCGACGAGGGGCTCGGATGCGTTGCGGCGCGGGCGATCGAGCGACTCCAGTTGCCCGGCGTGGAGGTCCTCGACGGCAGCACGCTCGGCATCGCGCTGCTGCCGTCGCTGGCCGACCGGGAGGGCGTCCTGCTGCTCGACGCCACCGTCGGGCGGGACGCCGAACCCGGAGACCTCCTGGTGCTCCTCGGCGACGACGTCCCGGCGAACCGGCACCTGACGATGTCCGCGCACCAGATCGGGGTGTCCGAGGCGTTGGCCGCCGCCGAGCTGGCCGGCTGCCGTCCACCCCGGCTGGCTGCGGTCGGCATGGTGCCGGTGAGCCTGGAGACTGGTTACGGGCTCAGCGAAACCGTGGCTCAGGGCATCCCGCAGCTGGTCCGGGCCGCCTGCCGGATCCTGCGGGACTGGGGCGTGGATGCTCCGGAGAACCCGGACGTCGACCCCGCCGGTCCCGGGGTGCCGACCACAGGGGAACCCGGTGCATGAGGCCGGGCTGGTCGTCCATGAGGCGCACGAACTGGAGATCGTCAGCTGGGACTGATCTCCCCGAGCTGACCTACGACGCCCCGGCGGAGATCCCGCCGGGGCGTCGCCGTCCACCCGCCCGCCGGTCCGTGCGGCGGCAGCGCGATCTGCAGCACCGAAAAGCATCGCCCCGCACCGGATTCCGGTGCGGGGCGATGGATCGTGCGGGGGTGCCGCAGGCTCAGTCGTCGTCGCGTCCGGGGACCGGCGTCGTCTTCTGCACCTGCATCAGGAACTCGATGTTGCTGCGGGCCTGCTTCACCCGGTCCAGCAGCAGCTCGATCGCCTGCTGCGGATCCAGAGCGCCCATCACCCGGCGCAGCTTCCAGATGATGTTGAGCTCCTCCTTCGCCATGAGGATCTCCTCACGGCGGGTACCGGAGGCGTTCACGTCCACGGCGGGGAAGATGCGCTTGTCGGCCAGCTGGCGCGACAGCCGCAACTCCATGTTCCCGGTGCCCTTGAACTCCTCGAAGATGACCTCGTCCATCTTGGAGCCGGTCTCGACCAGGGCGGTCGCCAGTATGGTCAGCGAACCGCCGTGCTCGATGTTGCGGGCCGCGCCGAAGAACCGCTTCGGCGGGTACAGCGCGCTGGAGTCGACGCCACCGGAAAGGATCCGCCCGCTGGCCGGTGCGGCCAGGTTGTAGGCCCGGCCGAGCCGGGTGATCGAGTCGAGCAGCACGACCACGTCGTGGCCCAGTTCCACCAGTCGCTTCGCGCGCTCGATGGCGAGTTCGGCGACGGTGGTGTGGTCGTCGGCGGGCCGGTCGAAGGTGGAGGCGATGACCTCACCCTTGACCGTCCGCTGCATGTCGGTGACCTCCTCGGGCCGCTCGTCCACGAGGACGACCATGAGGTGGCACTCCGGGTTGTTGCGGGTGATGGCGTTGGCGATCGCCTGCAGCACCAACGTCTTCCCGGCCTTGGGCGGAGAGACGATGAGCCCGCGCTGGCCCTTGCCGATCGGGGCGACGAGGTCGATGATCCGCGTCGTCAGCTGGTTCGGCTCGGTCTCCAGGCGCAGCCGCTCCTGCGGGTACAGCGGGGTCAGCTTGTTGAACTCCGGCCGGTTGCGGGACTCCTCGGGGGCGGCCCCGTTGACGGCCTCGATCCGGACCAGCGCGTTGAACTTCTGCCGCTGCTGCTCACCCTCACGAGGCTGGCGGACGGCACCGACGACGGCGTCACCCTTGCGCAGCCCGTACTTCTTCACCTGGCCGAGGGAGACGTAGACGTCGTTCGGCCCCGGCAGGTAACCGGAGGTGCGCAGGAAGGCGTAATTGTCCAGGACGTCGAGGATGCCGGCCACCGGAACCAGGACGTCGTCCTCGCCGACCTCCAGCTCCTCGGCACCGGAGGTGCTGCCGGTGCTGCCGGTGCTCTCGGAACCGCGGGGACGGCGCTTGCGGTCGCGGTAGCGGCCCCGGCGACGGCGGCCACCGGGGCCACCGTCCTCGTCGTCATCGCCCCGGTTGGCGTCTGCGCGGTTGGCGTCGCCCCGGTTGGTGCTGTCCCGGTTGGCGTTCTGGCCGTCGCGGGCCTGCTGGCCGTCGCGGTGACCACCGTCGCGGCCCTGGCCGTCCCGGCGTCCGTCCCCCTGGCCGGAACGGTCGCCCCGGCGGTAGCTGCGGCTCTGGGCGGGAGCCTCATGCCCGCCCGCGGGGGCGGTGTCGGCAACCGGCAGTTCCTGCTGCCCGGAAGCGTGGGAGTCGGCCGCAGCCGGAGCACCGGCAGCGGGAGCGGCGG
>DASTGO010000136.1:0-4161 GCA_035719045.1 Kineosporiaceae bacterium
CAAACGCACGGTGCCGCGCGGCCGCTACGGCTCCCTGACCGGCGCCGCACGCCCCCAGTCCCGTACGGGCCCGCCGACGGTGGCCGGCCGCTGGTCGCTGCTGCCCGCCCGGGAGACCGACCCGACCGTGCGCGCCCATGCCCGGGCCGAGGTGCTGCTGGAACGGCACGGGGTGCTCACCCGCGGCGCGGTCGCCGCCGAGGGCGTGGCGGGTGGGTTCGCGGCCGCCTACCGGGTGCTGACCGGATTCGAGGAGGCGGGACGGGTCCGCCGCGGCTACTTCGTGGAGGGGCTCGGCGCCGCCCAGTTCGGACTCACCGGCGCGGTGGACCGGCTGCGGGCCGGGGCCCGGACTCCCGGCGATCTCCCGGACGCCGGACCGGCCCGGACCGTGGTCCTCGCCGCCGCCGACCCGGCCAACCCCTACGGGGCGGCCCTGCCCTGGCCGGCCCGCCCCGGGGAGGGCGCCACCGGGCACAAGCCGGGCCGGAAGGCGGGCGCCCTGGTCGTCCTGGTGGAGGGCGAACTGGCCCTCTACGTGGAACGCGGCGGGCGGTCCCTGCTGTCCTGGACCGGCAGCCCCGCGGTCCTGCAGGCCGCCGCCGACGCGCTGGCCCTGGCCGTGCGCGAGGGTGCGCTCGGCAAGCTCACCGTGGAGCGCGCCGACGGTGAGGGCCTGCTGTCCGCCGATCACCCGCTGGCCACCGCGCTGGCCGCCGCCGGGTTCCACGCCACTCCCCGGGGGCTGCGGATCCGGGCCTGAGAGTTCCGGGCCGGGCCTCGGCAGCGGGGTCCTGGACCCCTGGGCGTCCCCGGTGCCAGATAGTGGCCACCGCGCATCCCCGGTGTCTGGACCCCGGTCACCGAACACCCCCGGTGCCACAGCACACAGCCGGGACGGTCGCTGACCACGACCGTCCCGGCTGTCGCGCCGTCGCACCCGGCTGAGGGCCGTCAGCCGATCAGCCGTCCGGGACCGTCACCAGCGCCCCGGACCGATCCGGATCAGGGCCAGACCGAGGCCAGGCTGTAGGACCCGGTGCCGCTGTAGGACGACACCCGCCACCGGTAGGTGCCGGCCTTGGCGGTGTAGGTGATGCTCTCCGTGGACGTGCTGCCCAGGCTGCTGGCCACCGTGGTCCACGTGGCGCCGGACTTCTTCTGCAGGTACAGGTCGAAGTCCGCCGCCGCAGGGCCGGTCAGGCAGCCGAGGATGGTGCCCGACGCCGTGATCGTGATCCCGGTGCTGCCCGGCTTGTACTGCGAGCTTCCCGACGTGGCGAGCGTGCCGGTGTAGGTGGTGGTCGGGGTGGCGCAACTGTTCCCCGGCGGCGGGGGCGGCGGGGTGACCCCACCGGTCAGCGGGGCGTACAGCAGCAGGTTCGGCGAGCCGGTCCCGACGCTGGCGAGCACGTTCGGGGTGGCCGTCGAGGTGATCGCCGACGCCACTGCGGCCGGGGTCGCCGCCGGGTTGCCCTCCAGGTACAGGGCCGCGACTCCGGTCACGTGCGGGGTGGCCATCGAGGTGCCGGAGATGGTGTTGGTGGCGCTGTCGCTGGTGTTCCAGGACGAGGTGATGTCCGTCCCGGGGGCGAACACGTCGAGGCAGCTGCCGTAGTTGGAGTAGGTGGTGTCCCGGCTGTCGGAGCTGGTGGCCGCACCGACGGTGATCGCCGCCGGCACCCGCGCCGGGGACTCGGTACAGGCGTCGGCACTGGAGTTGCCCGCGGCGATCGCGTACGTCACTCCGGAGGCGATCGAGCTGTTCACCGCGGCGTCGAGAGTGGCCGACACCCCGCCGCCGAGGCTCATGTTCGCCACGGCCGGGGAGGCGTGATTGGCGGTCACCCAGTCGATCCCGGCGATGACACCCGAGGTGGTGCCCGAGCCCTGGCAGTCCAGCACCCGCACGGCCACCAGCTTGACGCCCTTGGCCACACCGTAGGTGGAGCCGCCGATGGTGCCGGAGACATGCGTGCCGTGACCGTTGCAGTCGTTGGTGCCGTTGCCGTCGCCGACCGCGTCGTAGCCGCTCACCGCGCGTCCGCCGAACTGGCTGTGGCTGGCCCGGATGCCGGTGTCGATGATGTACGCGGTCACCCCGGCTCCGGTCGGGGTGTACGTGTACGAGCCGTCCAGCGGCAGGCTGCGCTGGTCGATCCGGTCCAGGCCCCAGGTGGCCCCGGTCTGCGTCGTGTCGGTGTGGACGATCTGGTCGGGCTCGATGTAGGCGACGTCGGCGTCGCGCCGGATGGCGTCGAGCTGGGCGGTGGTCATGGTGGCGGCGAAACCCTGCACTACCCGGCCGTACTCACGCTGCACGGATGCGCCCTGCGCGCGGGCACGTCCGGCGGCAGGTGCCGTCGCCCTGCCGGACTTGAGCACGACGATGTAGTGCCCCGGGACGGCCGCCGCCGACACCGCGCGCAGCGGTGCCACGGTGGTCGCGGCGACTGCCGGACCGGTGGTGGCGGCGACTCCGCCGATGGTGAGGCCGGTAGCCAGGACGGTTCCCAGTGCGAGCTGGCGACCACGACGCAAGTGCGATCTCACGAACCCTCTCCTCCGCGAGCCGGCTCCTGGCCCGGGACCCCTGTCCCCGCCGGTGATCGTTGATCAAGACATGACCCTACTGGCCAGTAGGCCGCAAAGATCACTCTTGTTCTTGGATTCGAAAGACGGTATGTCGGCAGAAGAGCGATTTCTTGGAGATTTCATACGTCAGCGCCGGATCGGGTTCACGGCCCTGGCAGCGCCGCCCGGCCGGGCCCGGCGGCCCGTGCGATGGTGGTGGGGTGCCCGAGGGCGACGTGGTGTGGCGGACGGCGCAACGGCTGCGTGAGGCCCTGGCCGGGCAGCCGCTGATCCGCTGCGAGCTGCGCTGGCCCTCACTCAGCACCGCCGACCTGTCCGGCTGGACGGTGGCGGACGTGGTCAGCGCCGGCAAACACCTGCTTGTCCGCTGCACGCCCCCGGCGGCCGTCGCCGACCTCCCACTCACCCTGCACAGCCACCTGCGGATGGACGGATCCTGGCAGGTGCACCGCACCGGGCAGCCGTGGAACCCGCCGCGACCGCGGCACGAGGTCCGGGCGGTGCTGGCGAACCGGGTCTGGACGGCGGTCGGCCACCGGCTGGGCATGCTCGACCTGGTCCGCACCGCGGAGGAGGGCAGGTTGGTCGGGCATCTCGGCCCGGACCTGCTCGGCCCCGGCTGGGACCACGCGGAGGCGGTCCGCCGGCTGGCGTCCGACCGCGGCCGCCCTGTCGGGGAGGCCCTGCTGGACCAGCGGGTGCTCGCCGGGGTGGGCACGTTCTACCTGGCCGAGGTGTGCTTCCTGCGCGGGGTGACGCCGTGGACGCCGGTCGGCGAGGCGGGCGACCTGGGCCGGCTGGTCGAACTGCTGCGCCGGATGATGCTGGCGAACCGGGTCCGCGGGGTGCAGTCAACCACCGGGGACCTGCGCCGGGGCCGCGAACAGTGGGTGCATGCCCGCTCCGGGATGCCCTGCCGACGTTGCGGGACAACGGTCCGGGTGGCCCCCATCGGAGCGGCACCGGTGGACCGGGTCGCGTTCTACTGCCCGTCCTGCCAGAAGGGTCCGACACCGACCGCCTAGGCGGCGGACACCAGCCCGCCGGACCGCAGGCCGACGCCGTCGGCGAGCTCGTCCGGAACGGTGTCCGGGACGCGCATGTCGCTCATGGTCAGGCTCTCGGCCGCGGCGACCCGTTCGGTGACCACGCGCAGCACCGACGACAGCGGAACCTCCAGCGCCCCGCAGATCGAGGCGAGCAGTTCCGACGACGGCTCCTTCTGGCCGCGTTCCACCTCGGACAGGTAGCCGAGGCTCACCCGCGCGCTCGCGGACACCTCGCGCAGTGTCCGGCCCTGCCGCATGCGCTGCGCGCGCAGGGTGTCACCCACGACCTGGCGTAGCACGGGCATCGGGACCCCCTCCGGAGCTTGCTGAAACGGCGTTTGGTCGACCTTGTCCACCGTACCGGTCGGCTTGAGCGCGCGTGATGTTGATGCGCAAGGTCCGCTCTCAGCGAACATGATGAAAACGCCGCAACGACGCGTAACGTTCCGGGTCAGGCAGCGGGCGTCGGCACGCCGCTCACCTGGGCGTCGCGACGCAGCCGCATCGCCCGCGCGAC
>DASTGO010000137.1:0-4080 GCA_035719045.1 Kineosporiaceae bacterium
CGGGCAGGGTCAGCCCGGCCACCGACCAGACCGGGCCGGTGTGGCCGGTCAGGGGGTCCCCGACCGCGTCGCCGGTGGCGGCGTCCCAGCGGCGGACCGTGCCGTCTTCGCCGGCGGAGATGATCAGGGTGCGTCCGTCGGGCAGGGTCAGCCCGGCCACGGACCGGACGGGGCCGGTGTGGCCGGTGAGGGGGTCCCCGACCGCGTCGCCGGTGGCGGCGTCCCAGCGGCGGACTGTGCCGTCTTCGCCGCCGGAGATGATCAGGGTGCGTCCGTCGGGCAGGGTCAGCCCGGCCACCGACAAGACCCTGTCGGTGCGGCCGGTGAGGGGGGCGCCGACGGTGTCGCCGGTGACGGCATCCCAGCGGCAGACCGTGCCGTCTTCGCCGCCGGAGATGATCAGGGTGCGTCCGTCGGGCAGGGTCAGCCCGGCCACCGACCAGACCGGGCCAGCGTGACCGGGCCCGAGGCGCAGAGGCCTAGCCCAAGGGAATGGCGGCGTTTCCTGCACGGCCGGCTTCTCCACTTCCCGGGAGCCGAGCAGTGGAAGATCGCTCGGACTCGGAGATCTCGCGCAATCGAAGCTATCGGGAAGATCTTCTCCCAGAATTCTCCCGAGAGGGTCGGAAACGCACTCAGGGCCGGTCCCTCGTGAGAGGGAACCGGCCCTGACCTGCACTTTCCTGGGTCGGGGTGGCGGGATTTGAACCCACGGCCTCTTCGTCCCGAACGAAGCGCGCTACCAAGCTGCGCCACACCCCGGTGGAGCCCCGTCAGGATAGCGGAGCCAGCCCCCAGGTACGAAACCGGTAAGCCGCCGGAGCGTCCGGGCCCGTCAGAGCCCGCCTCCTCCCCCCGGCAGGAGCCTCTGAGCAGCCCACCCGGACCCCGTCCAGAGCCCTCCGGGCGTCACCCGACCGCCACCCGACCGCGCCGTGAACCGTCCCGGCATCCCCGCGCCCCCTCGTTCCGGCGCCGCTCGTCCAGCAGCACCGGGCCCTTGCCGGCCCTTGCCGGGGTGCGGGCCGATCTCCACCGGCCTCCGACGGGTCCTGGCAGGCCCTCAGGCCCGCGATCAGGCGGTCCGGGGAACCAGGGTCAGCAGGCTGGCCTCCGGGCGGCAGGCGAACCGCACGGGCGTGTACGGCGAGGTCCCGATCCCGGCCGACACGTGCAGCCACGCCTCCCGGGATCCCCCTGGCACCCGGGTACCTGTCGGGGGCCCGGAGCCCCCCGTCTCGTCCGCCGACTGCCCGCGACCCGCTGCCTCGTCCGCCGGGTCCCCGGAGCCACCCGGCCTGTCGGTCGGGGCCCCGGAACTTCCCGGCCCGTCCGGCGCCTGTGTGGCCGGGACCGCCCACCGGGACAGTCCCCTGGCCTGCCGGCGGGGGAGGTCGCAGTTCGTCACGAGCGTCCCGTATCCGGGCAGGCACAGTTGGCCGCCGTGGGTGTGCCCGGCGAGGAGCAGCCGGGCCCCGTCGGCGGTCATCGCGTCGAGCACCCGGCGGTACGGCGCATGGGCGACGCCGATGGTCAGGGCGGCGGCAGGGTCGGCGGGGCCGGCGACGGTGCGGTAGCGGTCCCGTTTGAGGTGCGGGTCGTCGACGCCCACGAAGTCCAGGCGTAGTCCCCGGACGGTGAGGGTGGCACGCGCGTTGCCGAGGTCGACCCAGCCCGCGTCCAGGAATCCCTTGACCAGGTCGTCTGTGGGCAGCCGCAGGCCCTTGATGCGCCGCCTGCCTCCGTGGCGCAGCAGGTACCGGGCGGGGTTCTTGGGTTTGGGGCCGAAGTAGTCGTTCGAGCCGAGGACGAACACCCCGGGGCGGGCCAGCAGCGGGGCCTGGGCGGCCAGGGCGGCGGGCACGGCGCCAGGCCCGGCGATGTTGTCCCCGGTGCTGATCACCAGGTCGGGTTCGAGGTCCGCGAGGGCGTGCACCCAGGCGGCCTTGCGGTGCTGGCGGGGGAGCAGATGGATGTCCGACACGTGCAGCACGGTCAGCCGCGGGCTCCCGGGGGGCAGGACCGGCACGGTGAACCGCCGCAGGGTGAACGCCTGGGCCTCCAGGGCCGCGTAGCCGAGACCGGCCGCCCCGACGGTCACGGCGGCCAGGGCGCCGCGGGCGAGGATGGTGGCACGCACCCCCCCATCCTCCCAGCGAAAGTCGCGGGCTGACGGGCAAGGCCGGGTGGGAGGATGCCGCCATGTCCGACACGACCGACGCTGCGACCCCTGCCGCCACCTCCCTCAAGGAGCGCCTGCAGGCCGACCTCACCACCTCGATGCGGGCCCGGGACGAGGTCCGGACCGCAGCCCTGCGGATGGCCCTCACCGCCGTCCGGGCCGAGGAGGTGGTCGGGGACGTCGCCCGGCAGCTGTCCGACGACGAGGTGGTGACGGTCCTCGGCCGCGAGGCCAAGAAGCGCCGGGAGGCCGCCGCGGCCTTCGCCGGGGCCGGGCGCGCCGAGCAGGCCGACCGCGAGCGCCAGGAACTCGCCGTGCTGGAGGCCTACCTGCCGGCCCAACTGTCCGACGAGGACCTCACGGCCGTCGTGGCCGAGGAGGTGGCCGCCGTCGCCGCCGCCGGAGCCACCGGGATGGCTGCGATGGGCAGGGTGATGAAGGCCGTGCAGCCGCGGGTGGCCGGAAAGGCGGAAGGTGGCCGGGTGGCGGCCGAGGTCCGCCGCCAGCTGTCCGTCTGACCAGGCACCCTGCAGGGCCGACGCTGAGGGGCCCTCCCTTGACACGGAAGGGGGCCGGCGACCCGAGGTCGCCGGCCCCCTTCCCGCCTTCCGTGCCGGGTCAGCGGTTGGGGCCGGGGGGCCAGATCGGGAGCCCGGGACCCGGCTGGTGTCCGTTCCCGTTGCCGTGTCCGTTCCCGTTGCCGCCCTGGTACCCGTTGCCGCCCTGGCTGCCGTCGCTGATGTAGATGGTGATGGTGCTGCCCGGGGCTGCGAGCGATCCGCCTGCGGGTGAGGTCTTCGCCACCGAACCGGCGGGTGCCGGTCCGGGCTGCATGCCGGCCATGTTCACCTGGAACCCGGCACCGGTCAGGGCTGCCGCCGCCTGCGCCACGGGCTGCCCGGTCACGTCGGGCACCTGGACGCCGGAGCTCTGGAGCATCGAACCGGGCGGGTCCGGCCAGTCGTGGTTGTCCCGTCCCCTGGTCGCCGAGGACATCAGGTCGTGCCAGATGGCGCCGGCGATGTCCGCGCCGAACACTTCCCGCCACCAGTGACCGTTGATGGTGATCCTCGCCAGTGCGCGCTGCCCGCTGCTCAGGCTGGTCACCTCCTTGGGGTAGGTGTTCGGGTCGGCCACCCACACGGCCGTCGACAGTGAGGCGGTGTAGCCGACGAACCACGTGTTGCCGGAGCTGTCACTCGTTCCCGTCTTCCCGGCGGACGGGACGCCGATCCCCTTGCCGGCCGCGGTGCCCTGGGTCAGCACCCGCTTGAGCGCGTAGGTGACGCCGTGCGCGACGTCGGCACTGAGCGCCTGGCTGCACTTGAGCCCCGGGACCGGTTGGTCCTTGCCCGCCCGGTCTTTGATCGAGACCACGGGGCGTGGTTCGCAGAACTTCCCGTCCGCGGAGAACGCCGCATAGGCCGCCGCCATGGTCAGCGGCGCCACCGGGTTGGGCCCCAGGGTCAGGGCGGGCCCGCAGTACGGCGTCAGCAGCGGGTCCTTCTTGTAGTCCAGCGCGACGCCCTTCCAGGTCGTGCTGCCGCACCGGATGGAAGGCTGGGAGGCCATGTGCATGCCGAGCTTGCCCGCCAGGACCACCAGGTCGCACAGGTCCACCCGGCTCTCCATGTCCACGAAGGCCGTGTTCACGGAGTTGTAGGTGGCCTCCAGTGCCGTCATCGAGCCGGACAGGTCCTTCTCGGAGTTGTTGAAGTGGTACGGAGTGCCGCCGACCTTCTTGCCGCAGGCGGTGAAGTCGTTGCCGGGTCGAGTGGTCTGCGAGGCGTCCACGAAGTCGTTCAGCGAGTTGCCGTCGTTGAGGAACGTCGCCAGCGTGAAGGCCTTGAACGTCGACCCGGTGGCGAATCCGTTGGAGTCACCCAGCAGTTTGTCCA
>DASTGO010000138.1:0-22906 GCA_035719045.1 Kineosporiaceae bacterium
GGCCCGGGTCCCACGGGGGAGCCCGGGCCGGCGACCCGCCACCTCAGCGCCCGGTGTGGCTCAGGGTCCGGTGCGACGGGTCAGGGGCCGGTGTGGCTCAGGGTCCTGTGCCGGGTCAGCTGCCGGAGCTGTACATCACGCGGTCGGCGTCCACCCGGACGGTGACCCGCTGCTCCCCGGGCCGGCGGAAGGGGTAGCTGTCGGCACCGAGGTACTTCTTGGCCAGGTGGTCGATCACTGCGTCTGCGCCCTCGGTCTGCAGCTTGCCCAGGCCCGACACGCTGGCGTAGTGGAAGATGTCGTCCGGGTCCACCACGCTCACCGACACCTGCGGGTTGTGGGCGAGGTTGCGCTCCTTGACCCGCCCGGCCGCCGTGTTGAAGTAGACCCCCTCGTCGTCGACATCGACCCACACCACGGTGCTGTGCAGGCTGCCGTCCGGGCGGACGGTGGTGGCCCAGCCGGGCAGCGGGCGGGCGAACAGGGCGCGGACGTCGTCATCGAGTGCGGCCATCAACCTCTCCAGACCTGTCGGGTGTCCGCCCGGCGCGGTGCCGGTGCGGCCGATCGCGCATCGGGGCGGCGCGTCCGGCCGGGCTCCCGCGGCACGGCCAGTCTCGCAAAGGAGGCAGGAGAGCACTCGCTGACGGCAGTGGGCCGCCGGTCCCCGGGAGCGGGGGACCGGCGGCCGCGGTACCTGCCGGCCGGCCGGGATCGGACCGGTCCGGCCGGGGCCGCCCGCCCGGATCGGGTCATGCCGGGCTGACGGGGACAGTTGACGTCAGTGGGTGAAGGTGAACCAGTTGACGTTGACGAAGTCGGCGGGCTGGCCGCTGCTGAAGGTCAGGTAGACGTCGTGCACGCCGGTGACCGCGGACAGGTTCGCGGGGACGGTGCGCCAGGTCTGCCAGCCGCCGGTGTTCGCGACCGCGAAACTGGCGACCACCGGACCGGTCCGGGAGTCCAGCCGGACCTCGACCAGTCCGCTCACCCCGCCCGCGGCGCCGGAGGCCACCCGGCCCTGGAACTGGGTGGCCGGGGTCGCACCGAAGTCCACGCCCCGGTACAGCAGCCAGTCCCCGTTGGCGATCCAGCCGACGTTGTTGCCGCCGCCGACGTCGCCGGTCGGCTGGGTGCCGGTGCCGGACTCGGCGTCGAACGACTCGGCCCGGATCGTCGTGTAGGCGTCCCGGCTGCCGGACGGCGTCGGGCTGGGGCTGGTGGTCGTCGGGCTCGGACCGCCCCCCGGCCTGGTGTACGCGGCGACGTAGTCGACCAGCATCGGCTGGCCGGAAACCGTTGCCGCCGTAGGTGTTCCCGCTCCCAAGGCGGCCGGGAAGGCGCCGCCCATGGCCACGTTCAGGATGATGAAGAAGCCGTGCTGGACGGCGTTCGCCCAGGTCGTCGCGTCTACCTGGTTGGCGTTCACGGCGAAGTACCGGGCGCCGTCGAGGTACCAGCGGATCTGCTCGGGGCTGACGCTGCGGTCGTACTCCATGGCGTAGGTGTGGAACCCGGTCTGGCAGCCGGGGCAGGCGTGCTCCCCGCTGCCGATCCCCGTGGTCTCGTTGCACGGGCCGCCGGAGACCACGCCGCAGTGCAGCGTGCCGAAGACCGAACTGCGGGCGTTGACGTCCTCGAGGATGTCGATCTCGCCGATCCCGGGCCAGTTGGTGGCCCCGGCCGGGCGGGCGGCCGCACCGAGCATCCAGAATGCCGGCCAGTACCCGGCGCCGTTGGCGGCGGTGACGTTCGGCTGCTGGATCGACGCCTCCACCCGCAGCACCCCGCCGGCGGGTGCGGCGAAGTCGGTGCGCTGGGTCTCGATCCGCCCGGACGTCCACCGGCCCGCGGCGTCCCGGACCGGGGTGATCGCCAGGTGCCCGGCGCCGTCGAGGGCGACGTTCGTGGTGCTTGACGTCATCGTCTCGACCTCGCCGGTGCCCCAGTTCGCAGCCCCTCCGGGGTAGCCGGTGCCGGTGGCGTACATCCAGTCGGCGGTGTTCACCCCGGTGCCGGCGGACCCGGTGAAGTCGTCGCTCCACACCGTTGTCCAGCCGGCCGGGGCGGTGGGCACGGTGGTCTGCGCGGCACCGGCCTGCGCGACCACGCCGGCCACCAGCAGGGCGGCCAGCGGAACCGCGATCGCAGCGGTCAGCCGCCCACCCCTGCTGCCGACGTGGCGGGGCCGGGGCCGGACGGGGGTCGCGCCCCGGTCGGGGCGGCGGGCAGGGGGCCGGCGTGGCGTCGCGCCCCGGTCGGCGTGGTGGGCGGGGGAGGTGGAGCCGGGGGGACCCGCGGTGGGGTCCGCCGGGTCGTGGGGGTGGGTCCGGTCGATCTGTCCGGGGACGGGACCGCGTGGAGGTAGGGCATGGGGGTTCGGGACGGGCGGCATGGTCATGCGAGGCACCTCACTGTGCGTTCAGGAACTGTGCGTTCAGGACTCCTGCTCGCTGTCGTGCCGGCCCGCCTGACAGCATCGGAAACGTTTCCGGTGCGCTGAAGATAGCTGCGAAGGGATCGGTACGGAAGATCTGAAACCACCCGGATCGCTGAACGGTAAACCGAGGCCCGCTCGGGCTCCCGTGAGTTCGGTGTGCGGTTCGTCCCCGGAGCCGGAAGGCCTTCTCAGCGGGGGGCGGGACCGGTGGAGGCCCGGATCACCAGTCGGTTCGGGACCAGCCTCGGGGCCGGCGCCACCGGAGCTTCCTCGTCGCCGGAGTCCGCACCGCCGGAGTCCGCACCGCCGGAGTCCGCACCGCCGGAGTCCGCACCGCCGGGCCCGTCCCCGTGCGGGCCGTCCGGCTCGGATCCGGCGGCGATGATCTCGGCGAGCAGGTCCGCGGCGGCGGCGGCCAGTTGCAGGGGGTCCTGCGCGACGGTGGTCAGTGCCGGCCGGACCAGTGCGGCGGCCTCCACGTCGTCGTAGCCGACCACGGAGACCTGCCCCGGGACGTCCATCCCCGCCTCGGCCAGGGCGTCCATCGCCCCGACGGCCATCTCGTCCCCCGCGGCGAACACGGCGGTCGGCGGCTGCGGCAGGGCGAGCAGGCGGCACATCGACTCCCGCCCGCTGGCCAGGAAGAAGTCGCCGTGCTCGATGTACTCCGGGCGGTGGGGCAGGCCGAGCCGGGCCGTGGAGTACCGGTAGCCGGCCAGTCGCTCGGCCGCGGGCATCAGGTCCAGCGGGCCGCAGATGGTGGCGATCCTGCGGTGCCCGAGCCCGTGCAGGTGGGCGACGGCGGCCGCCGCACCGGCCCGGTTGTCGGAGGTGACGTAGCCGGCGCGGGCCCCGTGCAGCGGCAGGTCGAGCGCCACGCAGGGGACGGCGCTGTCCAGCAGAGCGGTGATCGCCGGCTGCCCCTCGTCGACGCCCATCAGGATGAGCCCCTCGAGACGGTGCTGCCGGGCCACCCGGGTGTACCCGTCCACACCGGACTCCGTGGTGGACAGCAGCATGAGGTGACGCCCGCTGGCGGCGAACGCCGTCTTGAGACCGACCAGCAGGTCCTGCAGGAACGGGTGCCGCCCGCGGGTGGACAGGTAGCCGGTGTCCCAGATCACCCCGACCAGGTCGGAGCGGCGGCGGACCAGGGCCCGGGCCTGGTGGTTCGGCTCGTAGCCGAGTTCGGTGGCCAGCGCGAGGATCCGGTCACGGGTGGCCCGGCTGACGTCCGGGCGGTCGTTGAGGGCGCGGGAGACGGTGGCCACCGAGACCCCGCTGAGGCGGGCGACCTCCCGGATGTCCATCAACTGCCCCCTCCGTGCCGGATCTTCCCATGTGCCCGGTCCCTCATCGTGGCCGCCGGGCTCCTGCCGGCACAAGCGTCTCGCCGATCATCAGGGGATCCCGGCGGGGCACGGTTGCTGGACTTCGCTGCTGCATTCATGCACAGAGGCCCGGCGAGGGTACTCGGGGCCCGTCGTCGATGGGAGAATGCGAGCCAGAGGAAGAGGTGGTGACCATGACGAGTAGTCCGGAGTCGGCGTCGTCCTGGCCGCCTACGTCTGACCACGTGTCAGCCGAGGAACTGGCATACCGCCAGGGCGTCAGGCCCATCGCCTCGGTTGACGAGCTGGCACGGCCTGGCACCTTCGAGTCTGATGAGGAGTTGGACGAGTTCCTCGCTGACCTCTACACCTCGCGGAGGTCCGGGCAGGCGTGAGCCTCATCGTTCTCGACACCGATGTGTCGTCGCTGACCCTGCGCCGCCGCCTTCCTGCCCCGCTCGGCGCTCGACTGGCCGGACATACCCCATGCATCACCTTCGTCACCGTTGGCGAGCTGACCAAGTGGACCAAGCTTCGGAGCTGGGGACCACAGCGGCTTTCCGAACTCGCGGACTGGATGCAGCACGTCGCCGTCCTCCCCTATGACCGCGCGGTGGCAGTCACCTGGGGTGACCTGCAGGCTCGGGCCCAACGCCGCGGCAGGCCGGCGCCTCCCAACGACACCTGGATCGCCGCATGCTGCATCGTCTACGGTCTCCCGCTGGCCACTCTCAACCACAAGGACTTCGAGGATTTCGCCATGAGCGATGACCTCCGACTGTTCACCAACTGATTCCCCCGGGGTCGAGACCCGGCCTCGGCAGCGACTCGGCAAGCGGAACGATCACTGCTGCAGTTTTCGCCGTAGCGGCGCGCGCTTGCCGCATGCCGAGAGCGCCTCAGTCGGCGCCCGGGGTGCGGGAACGTAGCTGACCCCGAGCGGGGTCCGGCGGGCGCACTCCGGCCCCCAACGGTGGGAGGTTAGGTCCCAGGGGGACCGGAGTGGCCCCGGCTGGCCCCCGTCGCAGTCCCTACCGACCGCCGACGTGGCACCGGGCGCCTGGTGTCGGCCGGGTCCGGGGCATTCCCTGCTCCCGGATCCGGCCGAGGAGTCCAGACTAGATGACGCTATGCGCGTAGTAAAGACTCGAATAGCAACATCTGGTGTCTACCCGCGTCTTGGCTCTGCCGGGCTAGTGTGTCCGGGCGCGTACCGAGGCATCTTGACGCCATGGGACCGGCCGCGAGCGCGCTCATCGCGCGGAACATCGCGGCCGAGCGCGTCCGGCACCGCTGGACGCAGGCCGACCTCGCCGAGCACCTGGGTGTCGGGCGGACGACTGTGGCGAGTTGGGAGACCGGCCATCGGGTGATCGCCGTTGACGCCCTGGTGCCGCTGTGCCGAGCTCTCGGCGTCCCCCTGGTCGAGTTGTTGCGGGGCCTGGACCCGGAGGATCTGCGGGTGCTGGGGCTCTGAAGGCGCCTCAGGACAGGCCGGTGATCGTGCCGTCGTCCTCCAGCCCGATGCCGAAGGCGGCCGGCTGCGACGGCAGGCCGGGCATCGTCCGCATGTCCCCGCAGATCGGGTAGACGAACCCGGCGCCGACCGAGGCCCGGACCTCCCGCACCGGCATCCGCCAGCCGGTCGGGGCTCCGCGCAGCGTGGGGTCGGAGGAGATCGACAGGTGGGTCTTGGCGATGCAGACCGGCAGCCGGCCGAAACCGTTGCGCTCGTAGGTGTCCAGTTGCCGGGCCGCGGCCGGGG
Source organism: Kineosporiaceae bacterium (assembly GCA_035719045.1). Lineage (GTDB taxonomy): Bacteria > Actinomycetota > Actinomycetes > Actinomycetales > Kineosporiaceae > DASTGO01. The sequence continues at coordinate 5,537 of DASTGO010000138.1, forward strand.
CGTAGTCCACGCCGTCCGCGCCGTACACCTTGATGGCGACGGTCTCGATCTTCTGCCGCAGGCTCGCCTCGTCGGGGTAGAGGAACCGGAAGGTGCTGCCGCCCGCCGCGGTCACGGCCGCGGACTCGGCGCAGGCCTCGGCGACCGCCTCGGCGAGCTCGACGGCACCGGCCCCGCCCTGGCTGAAGTGGTGGCAGACCGCGACCCGGGCTCCGGCCTCCGCGGCGACCTCCTCGATCGCCGCCCACTCGCTGGGGTGGTCGGTCGGGAACGCGTTGACGGCGACCACGGCCGGGACCCCGTGCAGGCGGACGTTCTCGATCTGCCTGCGCAGGTTCGCCGCCCCGGCGCGCACGTCGTCGGGGTTCTCCGCCAGCAGTTCCGCGGGCAGCGGGCGGCCGGCCACGATCCGGTACTTGCCGGAGTGTGCCTTCAGGGCCCGCACGGTGGCCACCACGACGGCGGCGTCCGGGACCAGCCCGGAGGCGCGGCACTTGATGTTGAAGAACCGCTCCGCGCCCATGTCCGCGCCGAAGCCGGCCTCGGTGATGAGGTAGTCCCCGCCGCGGATCCCGATCAGGTCGGCCAGGATCGAGGAGTTGCCGTGCGCGATGTTGCCGAACGGACCGGCATGCACCAGGACCGGGGTGTGCTCCAGCGTCTGCAACAGGTTCGGCTTCACCGCCTCGCGCAGGATCGCCGCCATCGCACCGTCGGCCTGGAGTTGTTGTGCCGTCACGGGTTTGCCGGTCCGGGTGTACCCGACGACGATCCGGGACAGCCGGGCCTTCAGGTCCGGCAGCGAGGAGGCGAGCGCCAGCACGGCCATCACCTCGCTGGCCGCGGTGATGTCGAAACCGGTCTGCCGCGGCACGCCGTCCTGCTTGCCGCCGAGGCCAACGATGATGTTGCGCAGCGCCCGGTCGTTGACGTCCAGCACCCGCCGCCAGGTGATGTCCGCGGGGGCCAGGTCGAGGGCGTTGCCGTGGTAGAGGTGGTTGTCCACGATCGCTGCCAGCAGGTTGTGCGCCGCGGTCACCGCGTGGAAGTCGCCGGTCAGGTGCAGGTTGAGCAGCTCCATCGGGATGACCTGGCTGTACCCGCCGCCCGCCGCGCCACCCTTGATCCCGAAGGTGGGACCCATCGACGGCTGCCGGATCGCCACCGTGGCCGTCCTGCCCAGATGCCGGAACGCCTGGCCGAGACCGACGGTGGTGGTCGTCTTGCCCTCGCCCAGCGGTGTCGGGGTGATCGCGGAGACCACGACGTACTTCGCCTTCGGCCGGCCGGCGAGTTCCTCGATCGCCTCCAGCTTGATCTTCGCCACGGACTCGCCGTGCGGTTCCAGCAGGTGGGAGCCGATCCCGAGCTGGTCGGCGATGTCGGCCAGGGGCTTGAGGCTGGCGTCTTGGGCGATCTGCAGGTCGGACGGGAAAGGCATCGTCGGCTCTCCTTCGGCGACCGCCTCACCCGTGGCAGTGGGGCGTCACTGCCTGGGTACCTCCGGCCCGCGGTGGACGTCGTTGTCAGATCTCGTCGAATTCGACCTTTCCATCGGCTGATCTCGGCCGGTTGTGGAACCACCCCGGAATGATCTGCCTGGCTTGATCCGATCCGTCCCGCACGTCCACCTCGGCCGTCCCGGTCGCGGCAGCCGCGACCACGGCGTACTCCGGGTCGTCCCCGTTCCCCGCAGCCGGTTCGGTGACGGCGGCTGGTTCGGTGACGGCGGCCAACTGCCCGGCCAGCACCTGCTGGGCGTCCTCGCCGCCGCGCAGCCGCTGCAGCAGGTCCGGGGTGAGGCCACGCAGGAACCGGGCGGCCAGGGACAGCACCTCGGCGGGCACCGCGGCGTCGACGATCCCCGCGGGCGCCGCCATCGCCGGCCACGCCCGGGCCAGCAGCAGGGTCTCCGCGGCCGCCGTCGCCCGGTCGCCCTCGGCCAGGGCGCGGCCGAGCCGGACCAGATCGGTCACGCCGTGCAGGGCGGTGTGCTCCGGGACGGTGCGGCGCACCCGGCGGACGTCGACCCCGGCGGCGTTGCGTTCCAGGTGCAGCAGTCCGGGCTCCAGTGATGCCAGGTCGGCGACCACCGCGCCCACGGCGCCGTGGCAGCGCAGCAGCACGGGGGCGTCGGTCAGTTCCCTGATCTGGGCGAGCAGGATCCGCAGCCGCGGCCGCAGCTGGGCCCGGAAGTCCGCCACGGACAGGTACATCCCGGCCCGGAACCCGAGCAGGTCCGGGTAGACCACGAGATCCGGATGCACCGGGAGCTGCCGGATCACCGCGCCGTACGCCTCGATCAGGGTCTCCAGGGACCAGTCGAGCAGTGCCCCCGCGATCCGCCAGCCGTCGGTGATGTCGTGCAGGAACTGCCAGGGATTGCGCAGCGCCATGGACAGCTCGAGCATGCCGGGGCACGGCGGTTCGACGACGACGATCTGCCCGCCGGAGGTGTCCGGAACGGTCAGCGGCGTGGCCCCGTCGGCCGGGACCCACACCGGGCGGGGATGGCGGCGGATCCCGCGCACCCCGGCCAGTTCCAGTGGATGCCCGAGCGGGATCGGCTGCCCCTCCGACCAGGTCCAGCGCACCCCCGCCGGATCGGTGAAGGTACCGGCCCCGTCGAGCGCGGTGCCGCCGAACACCCAGCCCGCCCGGACCGTGTCGGAGCCCAGGGCGATCGCCTCGGCGGTGTCGAGCAGCCGGGTGTGCTGGACCGGGTGGGCCAGCCGTCGCGCGGCGCGGGCGCTGAACGGGTTGGGGTGGCGCAGGCCGGACACCGCGCTCGACCCGATGTCGACCAGGGGGCGTTCGGCGCTGCCGTCAACCAAGAGCTGGCGCAGGAGCTGCTGCGCCGTCGCAGAAGTCACCGATCCAGGGTGGTCGATTACTCACAGAAATGGACAATGACTCGCCGTAGCAGCCCTCATGATCCCCCGGGCAGGGGAGGGGACGGCGGCCGTTCCGGGGTGATCCGCTGCTGGCCCGTGTAGACGTTGAACATCTCCCCGCGGGAGAAGCCGACCAGGGTCATCCCGGCGTCCTCGGCCAGGTCCGCGGCCAGCGAGGACGGTGCCGACACGGCGGCGAGCACCGGACAGCCGGCCACCCACGCCTTCTGCACCAGTTCGAACGAGGCCCGCCCGCTGACCTGCAGGACCTGCCCGGCCAGGGGCAGCAGTCCCCGGCCGAACGCCCAGCCCACCACCTTGTCCACCGCGTTGTGCCGGCCGACGTCCTCGCGCAGGCAGAGCAGTTCGCCCGCCGCGGTGAACAGCCCGGCCGCATGCAGCCCGCCGGTGGCGGAGAACACCCGCTGGGCCTGCCGCAGCCGGTCCGGCAGGCTCGCCAGCACGGCCGGGCCGAGGACCACCGGGTCGGCCGTCACGTCGTAGGGGGACCGGGCCCGCACCGCGTCGATGCTCTGCGTGCCGCAGATCCCGCAGGCGCTGGACACCTGGCGCAGCCGCTCGGTCCGCGGTCCGGCGACGCCGGGGGCGAGGGTCACGTCGACCACGTTGTTCGTCGGCCGGCCGTCGGCGTCCCGGGCCGCGTCAGGGCAGTGGATCGCCGAGCGCACCTGTTCCGGGTGGCGGACCACCCCCTCGGCGACCAGGAAGCCCAGGGCCAGGTCGAGGTCGTGGCCGGGGGTCCGCATGGTCACCGTGTACGGCTCGCCGTTCACCCGGAGCTCCAGCGGCTCCTCCACCGCGAGGGTGTCCGGGCGGCTCGTCCGGCCGCCCGGACCGACCCGGATCACCGGGCGTCTCGCCGTCATCGTCGCCATGACCGCCTCCTGTCCTCGCCGTCCGGGTCACATCATCCGGTCTCCTCCCGGCCCGCGCAGGGTCTGTCCCGGAGATCGCGAGGCCGGCTTCCAGAGCGGGATCCGGATGCGACTGGCTCTGCCGGTTTCGGGTGGCGACGGCAGCGGAGTGGGTACGAGCCCCCGCCGGCGGATGTGCCGACCGGCGGCCCGCCGCTCGCCGGTGCGGCGATCGGGGCGCACCTCTCGGGTGTGGCGCCGAGGCGCCGGTTCCGTCGAGGGCTAGCGTGCTGAGCCAGGTGCGCGGAACCCGCCGTGGTGCGGCAGGTCTGGGGTTCTGTGTGCCGTCAGGGGGAGTTGTCCGACTGGTCGGAGCCGTGGCAATCGTTCTGCTTCGGGCTTCTCTCTTGGTCAAGGAGCGCGCTGGTGACCGTCATGTCCGAGCCGGGACCTGCCCGCCCGGCGCTGCAGGGCGTCAAGCCGGGTGACTGGTCTGCGGCGCGTGCGCTGACCGTGGCTGCAGTGGTGGGTGCTCTTCCGTTCGCGGTGGTGCTGCTGTTCCCGTCGCAGCTCGACCTGACGATGCCCGCGGCCGACTTCCTGGCCTTCCACAACATCGCCGAGTTCTTCAGCGCGATGGTGTCGTTCTCGATCTTCGGTGTGGGCTGGTTCACCCACGACCAGTCGAGGGACCGGCGCTCACTGTTCCTGGCCTGCGCCTTCCTTGCGATCGGGCTTCTCGTGCTCATGCACGCGTTGACCTATGGGGGGATGCCGAACTTCGTCACGGCCAACACGCCCACCAGGGCCAGTCAGTACTGGATCTCGCTGCGGTTCCTCACCGCGATGTCCTTCCTCGCCGGTGCGTTCATGTCCGCAGGAACGCCGAGGTGGATATCCAAGTGGACCACCCTGCCGCCCGCGATCATCATCCCGGCTGCGCTGTTCGTCCTCATCAACGTGTTCCCTCGGCTGGTTCCCGCGACGTATGTTGCGGGCCACGGGCTGACCACGTTCAAGGTGTACGCCGAGTACGTGATCGTCGCCCTGTTCGTCCTGGCGGTTCTCGCGCACTTCGTGAGGGGAAGAAGAACGCGAACGGCGCCGTCCGGTCGCATCGTCGTGGCCATCGTCCTGTCCGCCTACGCCGAGATGGTGTTCACGGCCTATCGCAGCTACTTCGACACCTTCAACGCGCTCGGCCACCTGTACTACCTTGCGGCCGGCTATCTCGTCTACCGGGAGGTCTTCACCCGATCCGTGCGGGAGCCGTACCTGGCGCTGGCCGAGGAGCGCACAGTCCTCGAGCGGGAGGTCGTGGAACGCAAGCGTGCGGAGGAGGCGCTGCGGGCGTCGGAGCAGAAGCTCGCGCTTCATCGCGACCACCTTGAGGAACTGGTGGCGGAGCGCACGGCCGAGCTCTCCACCGCGAAGGAGGCCGCAGAGAAGGCGAACCGGGCGAAGAGCATCTTCCTGGCGAACATGAGTCACGAACTGCGCACCCCGCTGAACGCCGTGCTCGGGTTCTCGCAGCTGATGAGGAACGCCCCGGACGTCACCGCCACCCAGAGCGAGAACCTGGACGTGATCAGCCGGAGCGGGGAGTACCTGCTGTCCGTGATCAACAATGTGCTCGACATCTCGAAGATCGAGTCGGGGCGGGTGGAGGTGGAGGAGTCGGCCGTCGAGCTGCGGCAGCTCATCCAGAACATCACCTCGTTGATGTACGTCCGTGCCACGGAGAAAGACCTCGCGTTCACGCTGGAGGAAGCCCCGGAGCTGCCCCACTGCGTGCTGACCGACGCCCCGAAACTGCGGCAGGTGGTGCTGAACCTGCTGGGGAACGCGATCAAGTTCACCGGCTCCGGCGGAGTCAGGCTCCGGGTCGGGGTGGCAGGAGATCAGGCCGGTCAGGGGGTGCGCCTGAGGTTCGAGGTCGCCGACACCGGTCCGGGCATCCCCGAAGCGGACCGGGAACGTGTCTTCGCCCCCTTCGTCCAGGTGGGAGAGCAGCCGGCCGTCGAGGCAGGGTCCGGTCTCGGGCTGGCGATCTGCAAGCAGTTCGTGGAACTGATGGGCGGCCGGATCGAGGTCGCCGGTGGCAAGGACGGGGGGGCCGTCTTCTCCTTCGAGATCCCGGTGGAGGTCGTCGAGACGCCGGACACGCCTGCCGCGTCCTCGCATGCACGGGTGACAGGGGTGGAGGCGGGACAGCCGCGCTACCGCCTGCTGATCGCCGAGGACCAGCCCGACAACCGCCGACTCCTCCGCCGACTGCTGGAACCCCTCGGGTTCGAGCTGATGGAGGCCGTCACCGGGGCCGAGGTGGTCGCCGGGTGTGAGAGCTGGCGGCCCGATCTGATCTTCATGGACATCCGGATGCCGGTCATGGACGGGGTGGAGGCGACCCGCCGGATCAGGAGCACCGAGGCCGGAGCCCGCACCAGGATCGTGGCGGTGACGGCGCACGCGCTGGAAGAGGAGGGGCGGGAGATCCTCGCGGCGGGATGCGACGACCTCATCCGCAAGCCGTACCGCGACGTCGAGGTGTTCGATGCCCTGGCCGCGCAGCTGGGCGTGCGATTCGCCTATGAGACACCGGGACCGAGGGGCGTGGCTGCTTCGTCCCTGGAGACGGCGATGCTGGCTGCGCTCCCGGACGAACTGCTGAGCGGGCTGCAACAGGCGCTGATCATGATTGACGCCGAGGCTGTCAGCCACGTGGTCGACCAGATCCGAGCCGTCGACCCCGCGCTCGCGGAGTCGTTGGCCGGCGTCGCCCATGATCTCCAGTTCGGGCGCATCCTGCGGCTGGTCAAGGCAGCCCGCAGGACCGTGACCCAGGCGGCCGGAGCGTGAGCGACGAACAGGCGGCCGCCGGTGGCCCACGCATCCTGGTGGTCGATGACACCACGGCGAATCTCCAGCTCCTGACCCGGCTGCTGATGGAGCACGGTTACGTCGTCAGTCCCGCCTCCGACGGCGAGCTGGCCCTGGACTTCGTCCGCGCGACGCTGCCGGACCTGATCCTGCTGGACGTCCGGATGCCGGGGATGGACGGCTACGAGGTCTGCCGCCGGTTGAAGGCCGACGACAGGACGCGGTCGGTTCCCGTCATCCTGGTCAGCGTCCTGGAGGACGAGCGCGCCAAGGTGAAGGGGTTCCGGGAAGGCGCCGTCGACTACGTCACCAAGCCCTTCCAACCCGACGAGGTGCTGGCCCGGGTCGCTCTCCACCTGCAGGTGCGGGAGCTGACCGAGCGGCTGGAGCAGAAGGTCGCGGAGCGGACCGACGAGCTGCTGCACGCCAACCGGCGTCTCCAGCAGGAGATCGTCGAACGGACCCTGGCCGAGCAGGCCCGGCGAGCCTCCGAGGAGCAGGCGAGGCGGCAGTACTCCACCCTGCGCAGCATCATCGACAGCCTCAACGCGCCGATCTTCTCCCTCGACAGGCAGTACCGGTACACCAGCTTCAACCAGAGCCATGCGGCCACCATGAAGGCCCTCTACGGTGCGGACATCGAGCTCGGCCGCAGCGTCCTGGACTACGTCACGGTGCCGGAGGACCGGCGGACGGTCCAGGCCAACCTGGAGCGGGCGCTGGCCGGGGAGCGGCTCGCGGAGGAGGCCTACTCGGGGGAGGAGCCCCATTCGCGGCGGTACTTCCAGGTGTCGCACAGCCCGATCCGGACCGAGGGCGGAGACATCATCGGGGTCACCGTGCTCGCGCAGGACATCACCGCCCGCAAGCGTGTCGAGGACGAGATCCGCGAGCTCAACCAGGACCTGGAGCAGCGGGTCCGCGACCGCACCCGCCAGTTGGAGGCATCCAAGGAGGAACGGGACGAGGCCTTCCGTGAGCTGCAGTTGGCGCACTCGCGCATCGTGCAGCAGGAGAAGATGGCCTCCATCGGGCAGTTGGCCGCCGGGATCGCCCACGAGATCAACACCCCGACCCAGTACCTGAGCGACAACCTGGCCTTCCTGGAACTGGCCCTTCCGCAGGTGGTCCAGGCCCTGTCCGCCTGCCGAGGGCTGACGCCCTCCCCACCGCAAGGACCCTCCCGGCCCGTCGTGCCCGCGGCGCGACAACGCGGCGGCGAGGACCCCGGGCCGGTCCCGGATGCGCAGGGAGGGCTCGCCGACGCCGATGTGACCTTCTTCATCGACGAGGTTCCCCGGGCGCTGCGGGAGTCCCGGGCCGGCGTGCAACGGATCGCCCGGATCATCTCGGCGATGAAGGACTTCGCCCACAGCGGCAGCGACCGGCCGGAACCGGCTGACCTGTCCCGGCTCCTCAACAACGCGGTCGAGATGTCGCGCAACGAGTGGAGCGCAGTCGGCCGACTGGACGTCGTCGTCGGCCCGGACACCTCGCCCCTGACCTGCCTGCCCGACCGGCTCGGCCAGGTCATCCTCAACCTCATCGTCAACGCCGCCCACGCCATCGCCGAAGCCGGCAGGCCGTCGGGAACGGGCCGGATCCGGATCTCCACCAGCCGGGACGGCGACTGGGTCGAGATCCGGGTCCAGGACAACGGCTGCGGGATCCCCGACGGGCTCCGGCAGTCCATCTTCGAGCCGTTCTTCACGACCAAGCCGGCAGGTCACGGCACGGGTCAGGGTCTGGCCATCGCCCAGGACATCATCGTCAACGCCCACCAGGGACGCCTCGACGTCGACTCCGAACCAGGGGTCGGCGCCACCTTCACGGTCAGGCTCCCGGTCCACGGGCTCTCCCCGGCGGCCCCAGCCTCAGGCGTGAACCAGGGGTAGCGATCACGGTGGGCGGCAGCGACCGGCGCGCGTGTGAAGCCGGGCGGCTGTTGCGTATGGTGCTTCCACTGAACAGAAAGGTTCTCCGGGCAGCTTGTGGAGAACGTTGGCGGACGTACGATCTGCTGACCTGCGCCCGGCGGACCTCTGGTCGGTTCCCCGCAGCCGAACGCCTTTCGCCTCAGGGATCGGACGACGATGACGCCAGGCCACGCCCCCTCCCTCCCGGGTCCGCAGGCCCCGGACCGCCCGGGTGGTGGCGCCCCCGCGGCGGCCGGGCGGGTCGCGGCGATCGTGACGGCGGTGCTCGCCGAGGTCGGTGCCCGGCGCGGTCCGCTGCTGCCGGTCCTGCACGGCGTCCAGGAGGAGTTCGGGTACGTGCCGGCCGAGGCGGTCCCGGTGATCGCCGCCGCCCTCAACCTGTCCCGGGCCGATGTGCATGGCGTCCTGACCTTCTACCGGGAGTTGCGCACCTCGCCGCCCGGCCGGCGGACCATGCGGGTCTGCCGGGCGGAGGCCTGCCAGGCCCGCGGCGGGCAGGCGGTGGCCGATGCCGTCCAGCAGGCCGGTGGGACGGTCCCCGGCGGTACCTCGGCCGACGGCGGGCTCACCGTCGAGGACGTGTTCTGCTTCGGCAACTGCGCCCTCGGCCCCACGGTCGAGGTGGACGGGGTCCTGCACGGGAACACCACCCCCGGCGACGTCCCCGGACTGGTCACCGGCACCGGCACCGGCCCTGACCCGCGGCGTCCCGCCGGTGGCCACGGCGGCGCCCATCTCCCGGCCGATCCGGACGGCGGCGCCGCGGGGGCCGGGGTGCGCACCGTGCACGTCCCCGGGGACAGTGCCGCCCGCTCGGTCGGCGCCGACCGGGTGGCCGCCCGGCTGCTCGCCGCGGGAGCTGCTATCGGCTCGCCGATCCTCCTGGTGCGCAACGGATCCCGGGGTGCGCTGTGGTTGGAGCCATTGGTCGAGGTAACCGCCCCGGACGGTGTCCGCTGGGGTTTCGGGCCGGTCACCCCCGACGAGGTGGACGGGTTGCTCGCGGCCGGGCTACTGTCCGGCCCGCCCGCCGACGTCCGGCACCCGCTGGCCCTCGGACCGGTGGACGAGCTGGGCTGGCTGGCCGGGCAGAACCGGGTCACCTTCGCCCGGGTCGGGATCGTGGACCCGGCGTCGGCGCAGGACTACGAGGACCACGGCGGTCTGGCCGGGCTGCGGGCCGCGCTGGCCAGGGATCCCGCGGACGTGGTCGCCGAGGTGACGGCGTCGGGGCTGCGTGGCCGAGGCGGGGCCGGGTTCCCGGCCGGGATCAAGTGGCGGACCGTCGCGCAGGCCGCCCCCGGCCCCGACGGGGTGAAGTTCGTGGTGTGCAACGCCGACGAGGGCGACTCCGGGACCTTCGCCGACCGGATGCTGCTGGAGGGCGACCCGTTCTCCACCATCGAGGGCATGCTCATCGCCGGCTATGCGGTGGGCGCCCGGGAGGGCTACCTGTACCTGCGCTCGGAGTACCCGGACGCGGTGGCGGCGGTCCGGCGGGCGGTCGCGGCGGCCTACGCCCGGGGCTGGCTCGGCCCGGACGTCCTCGGCAGCGGCTTCGCCTTCGACCTGCAGGTCCGGGTGGGTGCCGGGGCGTACATCTGCGGCGAGGAGACCTCGATGCTGGAGAGTCTCGAGGGCCGCCGGGCGGTGGTCCGGGCCAAACCGCCGCTGCCCGCACTGGAGGGGCTGTTCGGTGCGCCGACCGTGGTGAACAACCTGCTCACGCTGGCCACCGTGCCCGCGGTGCTGGCCGGCGGCGCCCAGGCGTACGCCGACCTGGGGGTCGGCCGCTCCCGGGGCACCCAGGTGTTCCAGCTGGCCGGCAACCTGGCCCGCGGCGGGATCGTGGAGACCGCGTTCGGGATCACCCTCGGGGAACTGGTGTACGCCTGGGGCGGCGGGACCGCCTCGGGACGGCCGGTGCGGGCGGTGCAGGTCGGCGGACCGCTCGGGGCGTACCTGCCGCCGGACCGGTTCGGTCTTCCTCTGGACTACGAGGCGTTCGCCGCCGAGGGGGCGATGGTCGGTCACGGCGGCGTCGTGGTGTTCGACGACACCGTGGACCTGTCCCGGCAGGCCCGGTTCGCGATGGAGTTCTGCGCCGAGGAGTCCTGCGGCAAGTGCACGCCCTGCCGGGTGGGCGCGGTGCGCGGGGTCGAGGTGATCGACCGGATCCGGGCCGGGGTCGACCGGGAGGCCAACCTCGCCGTGCTGGAGGACCTCTGCGAGCTGATGACCGACGGCTCGCTGTGCGCGATGGGCGGGCTGACCCCGCTGCCGGTCCGCAGCGCACTGCGGTACTGGCCCCAGGACTTCGGGATGGGTGACGGGGCTGTGGCGAGCGCAGGCGAGGAGCAGCAGTGAGCGAGCGGAGCGAGCGAACCAGAAGGTGCTGCGCCGCGCTCAGCGCTGTGACGAGCGCTAGCGAGGAGCAGCGATGAGCGAGCGGAGGGAACCCGACCGGGGCACGCCTGCTCCCCGGGCCCGTCGCGCTCCGGCACCGGACGGCGGCTCCGGAACTCGTGCTGCCGGAACCCCTGCTGCCGGAACCCCTGCTGCCGCAAGCGTTTCCGAGGTCACCCTCACCGTCGACGGGACGCCGGTGACCGTCCCGGCGGGGACCTCCGTGCTGAGGGCGGCGTCGCTGGCGGGGGTCGACGTCCCGAAGCTGTGTGCCACGGATTCGTTGCAGCCGTTCGGGTCCTGCCGGCTGTGCCTGGTCGAGGTCGACGGCATGAAGGGCACCCCGGCCTCCTGCACCACCCCGTGTGCCCCGGACCTGGTGGTCCGCACCCGGACCCCGCGGCTGGAGAGGCTGCGTCGCGGGATGCTGGAGCTCTACCTGTCCGATCACCCGCTGGACTGCCTGACCTGCGCGGCGAACGGCGACTGCGAACTGCAGGACATGGCCGCGCAGGTCGGGGTCCGCGAGGTGCGCTACGGCTATGCCGGGGACGACGACGGCAGCGGGCACCGCGTCGAGGGACATCTCGGCGCACCGAAGGACCTGTCCAACCCGTACTTCGACTTCGACCCGGGCAAGTGCATCGTGTGCAGCCGGTGCGTGCGGGCCTGCGGGGAGGTCCAGGGGACGTTCGCGCTGACCATCTCCGGCCGCGGGTTCGGCTCGCAGGTCAGCGCGGGCGCGGGGGAGTCGTTCTTCGACTCCGAGTGCGTGTCCTGCGGGGCGTGCGTGCAGGCCTGCCCGACCGCCGCGCTGACCGAGCGCAGTGTCGTCGAGCTCGGGAGGCCCACCCGCTCGGTGGTCACCACCTGCGCGTACTGCGGTGTCGGCTGCTCGTTCAGGGCCGAACTGCGCGGCGACCAGGTGGTCCGGATGGTCCCGGACAAGGCAGGCGGGGCCAATGAGGGGCACTCCTGCGTCAAGGGCCGGTTCGCCTGGGGATACGCCACCCACACCGACCGGGTGCTGTCGCCGATGGTCCGTGACCGGATCACCGATCCCTGGCGGGAGGTGCCGTGGGCGGAGGCGATCGCCCACACCGCCCGGCGGCTGCGGGAGATCCAGGATGTCCACGGGGTCGGCGCGATCGGCGCGATCACCTCCTCCCGCTGCACCAACGAGGAGGTGTACGTCGTCCAGAAGCTGGTCCGGGCCGCGTTCGGGAACAACAACGTGGACACCTGCGCCCGGGTCTGCCACTCCCCGACCGGCTACGGCCTGAAGCAGACCTTCGGGACCTCCGCCGGTACCCAGGACTTCCGCAGCGTCGAGCAGGCCGACGTGATCATGGTGATCGGGGCGAACCCGACCGACGGCCACCCGGTGTTCGGGTCGCGGCTGAAGCGGAGGCTGCGCGAGGGCGCGAAGCTCATCGTCGTGGACCCGCGGCGGATCGACCTGGTCCGCTCCCCGCATGTCGAGGCGACCCACCACCTGCAGGTGGCGCCCGGCACGAACGTCGCCGTGGTCAACGCCCTGGCCCATGTCGTGGTCACCGAGGGCCTGCTGGACGAGGCCTTCGTGGCGGAGCGCTGCGAGGGTACGCAGGAGTGGCTGGACTTCATCCGCCACGAGGAGAACAGCCCGCAGGCCGTCGAGCACGTCACGGGCATCCCTGCCGGGCAGCTGCGCGAGGCGGCCCGGCTGTACGCGACCGCACCGAATGCGGCGATCTACTACGGACTCGGGGTCACCGAGCACTCCCAGGGCTCCACCATGGTGATGGGGATGGCCAATCTCGCGATGGCCACCGGGAACATCGGCCGGGAGGGCGTCGGCGTCAACCCGCTGCGCGGTCAGAACAACGTCCAGGGCTCCTGCGACATGGGCTCCTTCCCGCATGAGCTGCCCGGCTACCGGCACGTGTCCGACGACGCGGTCCGCTCGGTGTTCGAAACCCTCTGGGGCCGTGAGCTTTCCGCCGACCCCGGGCTGCGCATCCCGAACATGTTCGACGCGGCGATCGACGGCAGTTTCCGCGCCCTCTACGTCCAGGGCGAGGACCTGGCGCAGTCGGACCCGAACACCGCTCACGTCACCCGGGCGCTGGCGAGCCTGGACCTGCTCGTCGTGCAGGACCTGTTCCTCAACGAGACCAGCCGGTTCGCGCACGTGTTCCTGCCCGGGACCTCGTTCCTGGAGAAGGACGGCACCTTCACCAACGCCGAGCGGCGGATCAACCGGGTCCGTCCGGTGACGGCTCCCCGCAACGGTCCCGGGGGTGCCGGCAGGCATGAGTGGCAGATCGTCTGCGAGGTGGCGCAGGCGATGGGGTACCCGATGGCCTACGAACACCCCTCACAGATCATGGACGAGATCGCGCTGACCACCCCGACCTTCGCCGGGGTGTCCTTCGACCGGTTGGACCGTGCCGGAAGCCTGCAGTGGCCGTGCAACGACGAGGCACCCGACGGCACGCCGATCATGCACGTCAACGGTTTCGTCCGGGGCAGGGGCCATCTCATCCCGACGCCGTACGTGCCGACGCGGGAACGGTCCACCCGGCGGTTCCCGCTCATCCTCACCACCGGCCGGATCCTCAGCCAGTACAACGTGGGGGCGCAGACCCGGCGGACCCCGAACCTGGCCTGGCACCCGACCGACGTCCTGGAACTGCACCCGCATGACGCCGAGGTCCGCGGGATCAGCGACGGAGACCTGGTCACCCTGTCCTCCCGGATGGGGGAGACCACGCTGCCCGCGGTGATCGCCGACCGGATGCCGGTGGGCGTGGTCTACACGACCTTCCACCACCCGGCGACGGGAGCCAATGTGGTCACCACCGACAACTCCGACTGGGCCACCAACTGCCCGGAGTACAAGGTGACTGCAGTCCAGGTGACCCTCCGGAAGCGGGCCGGTACCGACGGTGGCGCACGGCCCGCGCCGGGTGTTCCCGTGGCCGATGCACCGGAAGGCCTTGATCACTAGGGATCTTCGCGAGGCGGTTGGGTCGGGTCCCGCGAATTCGTGGTGATCCCCGGCAACGTGCTGCGCGGCGTCGGCGATTAGAGAGCGACCTCTCCGGACGGAGGGTGTCCCAGTAGCGCCGTTCAACAGCAGCGAGGCCCCCTCGGGGACATCGCCGTCGGAGAAGGAGTCCACCATGCGACGTCGGGGTGTGATGCTGGTCGCGGGCCTGTTGGCCGTGGCCGCACCGCTGGGGGCGCAGGCCGCGGACACCGGTCAGGGCGGCGGCTGCGCGATCGGGTACCGGGTCGTGACGCAGTGGCGGGGCGGCTTCATCGGCGAGATCACGGTCGCGAACGGCGTGACGCCGGTGAAGGGGTGGACGGTCGGGTTCCGGTTCCCCTCCAGCCAGCGGATGCTGGTGAGCTGGAACGCCACGCGCACCCAGTCGGCCGCCCAGGTCACCCTGAAGAACGCCTTCTGGAACTCCGATCTCGCGGCGAACGGCTTTGCCCGGGTGGGCTTCGTGGCGACCTTCACGGACAGCAACCCCGACCCGACGGCCTTCACGCTCAACGGCGCCACCTGCAACGGCACGGGGCCGGCCCCGACCCCCACCCCGACCGCGTCCCCGACCCCCTCGGCGAGCACCCCTGCGGCGCAGCCGACCCCGACGCCCTCCACCAGCATCCCCACCGTGGCGCCGGCACCGTCGCCCACCTCGTCGGGCGGCGATTCGGTCTCGGTCACGGTGAACGCGGCAGCGGGGCTGGGGAAGGTCCCCTCCAACGCGATCGGCCTGAACACGGCCGTGTACGACCAGAACATGAACCATTCCGCGATGCCGGGTCTGTTGAAGGCAGGTGGCATCACCGCGCTGCGCTACCCGGGGGGCTCGTACGCGGATGGCTACAACTGGAAGACCCATGTCGTTGACGGCGGGTGGGTGGCCGGAGGAACCACCTTCAAGGAGTTCATGACCACGGCGAAGGCCGTGGGGGCCGACCCGATCATCACGGTCAACTACGGCACCGGCACCCCGGACCTGGCTGCCGGCTGGGTGCAGGACGCCAACGTCACCAACAAGTACGGCATCCACTGGTGGGAGATCGGGAACGAAACACCCGGCAACGGTACCTACGGTGCGCGCTGGGAGGGCGACAGACGCTGCACGGACGCTGCCGGGGCCGCCATCCCCAAGGACACCACCGTGAACCAGACGTACCACTGCGGCCCGAGTGTCTATGCCGCCGAGGCGCTGAAGTTCATCTCCGCGATGAAGGCCGCCGACCCGGGCATCCACGTCTGCGTCAACCTGACCACCCCCGGCGGCTGGCCCGACGGCGTCACCAACGCCGAGAACCCCAAGCCGTGGAACGAGACCGTCCTGACCGCCGTGGGCGCCAAGACCGACTGCGTGATCATCCACTACTACCCGGGAGGTTTCCCGCCCAACCCCGATCTGAAGGCGCTGATGAGCTACCCCGACCAGATCGCGAGGATCACGTCGCAGCTCAAGGCGGAGATCCAGCAGTTCTCCGGGCGCAACCCCGCTGACGTGCCGATCCTGGTCACCGAGGCCAACTCCAACGTTGCCATGAACGTCCAGCCCAATGCCTTGTTCGCTGCCGACATGTACCTGACCTGGCTGGAGAACGGCGTGACGAACGTGGACTGGTGGGACCAGCACAACGGTCCCGGAACGCCGAGCATGATCAACGGTGTCCAGGACTACGGTGACCTGGGTCTCTTCTCCAGTGGCAGCAACGGTAGCGGGGTGACCGAACCGCCGCTGAACACGCCGTTCGCGCCCTACTACGGCATCAGCCTGGCGTCGAAGACCGCCGCGTCCGGTGGCACGATGGTGACCTCGCAGTCCTCCGATGCCCGGATCAAGGTGCACTCCGTGCGACGCGCGGACGGTGGGCTCAACGTGTTGATCGACAACACGGACCCGGCGAAGTCCCACGCGGTGCAGTTGAAGTACAACGGTTTCACGCCGTCGGCCGGTGCAACAGCCTCCACGTTCGCCAACAACGCCGCCGCCATCACGTCCGCGAACCCGTCCTCCGCGACCGCGATCACCGTCGGTCCCTACAGCCTGACCCTGCTGCAGTTGTCCGGGAGCGGCGACCCTGTCGCGACGGTGCCAGGGCAACCGGGCCCGCCGAAGGTGTCCGGCCTGTCGTCCAGCACCGGCGGAAACACCTCGGGCAAGGCCACCTTGAGCTGGACGGCCGGCGTGGCAGGAAGCTATCCGGTGGCCAAGTACGAGATCTCTCAGATCACCGCCACGGGCCCGACCCTCCTGACCAGCCAGGCCGGGACCTCGCTCACCCTCAGCGGGCTGACGATCGGCGACAGCTACCAGTACCAGGTGGTCTCGGTGGACAGCCAGGGAAACCGGTCGCTGGCCACCTCGCCGGTCACCGTGACCGTGCCTCCTCCCGCCGACGCCCCGTGCGCCGTCCACTACGACAACAGCAACACCTGGTCGGACGGATTCGTCGCCAACCTCACCGTGACGAACCGCTCGGCCACACCGGTGGCCGACTGGAAGCTCACCTTCACCTGGCCCGCGGAAGGTCAGTCCATGACCAACTCGTGGGGCGGCACCTGGGCCCAGTCCGGCCGAACGGTCACGGCCACCCCGACCACCGGCGGCTCCATCGCCGCGAACGGCGGAAACATCACCCTGGGATTCCAGGGCCACTACACCGCGGGCAACCCGACCCCTGCCGCCTTCTTCCTCAACGGGACCGCCTGCGCGAACAACTGAGACGTCTCCATCGTGGTGGGGCCCAGGCGAGGAATGTCCCCCTGGGCCTCACCCTCAGCCCTGGGCCGACGCCAGCCGGTGGGCGACGTGTTCCGGTGTGGACCGTGACGTGGCCAGGTAGTGCATCACGGAGAGACAGCCCATATTCCGGACGTATCCCTTTTCGTTCGGGTGAGGCTCCTGTTGCCGAGTCGGGTGTGTCGCGATCGCAGTCCTTTGCTGGGATGCGTACCGGTCGGGCGCTCGTTCTTGGAGTTCAATTCAGCACGTTCGCGTGACGGTGGCCGGGTCGGCGCATGAAGTCACTGGCAACCCCGGAGTGCAGCCGATCAGCTGAGGGTCGAACTGCCCGTGAGGGGATGGTTATCCAGGGATACGGGTGGCTTGAACGTTGTGGTAGTGGGTTGTGGGGCTTGAGGTTCGGCCGTGGGCGGCGGAGATGTTCCATGTCCTGACCGGTGACGGGTGGCCGGCGGTGGACGAGGACGAGATCAATGATCTGGCGCAGTTGTGGCTGGCGGCCGGCCGCGAGTTGATGCAGATCGCGCCGGAGGTGACGGCGGCGGCGCGGTGGCTGGCCGATTCCGGTGCCCTGGTGGGGGATGCGGCCAAGGCGCTGTCGCAGTCG
>DASTGO010000139.1:0-3848 GCA_035719045.1 Kineosporiaceae bacterium
GTGCCAACCCCACCAGCATCGGCGGTACCGCCACCCTCGCCCGGATCTTCTACGACACCCCGCTGACCGGGTCCGCCCTGCCTGACCTCTCCACCACGAGCATTGGGACGTGGGCGCAGGCCTCCGCCCCGACCTACGCGGCCGCCGTGTTCGGACCCGACGCCCCTGCCCTGTCCGCCGCGCCCGCCGCGACGTCGAGTGACTGGCAGTACGCCCGCCTGGCCTACACCGACGCAGGCGGCTACACGGTCAACACCGCCGACTACGGTGCCGGCGCCTGGCAGGTCACCGCCACCGACTACGACGCTTACGGCAATGTCATCCGAACCCTCGACCCGGGCGCCACCGGGGCGTTGAAGGCGGGCACGGCCCAGGGCACGGCCGACCAGTTGGCCACCCTCACCCGCTACAACGGGCCCGGTGACGCCATCACCACCGCCGGGCAGCCCGCCGGCACCGTCGTGATCGACCAGTGGGGTCCGGCCCGCAAGGCCGCCAACGACCAAGGACAACTGGTCTGGGGCCGACCCCACACCCACTACACCTACGACGAAGGCGCTCCCAACGCCGACAACGCCGGGTTCGGGTTCCCCTACACCATGGTCACCACGACTACTACCGGTATGGCCGACGGCGCCACCGGGTCCACCGACCCCGCGTACGCGGCGCCCGCTGACATCGTCGACTACGCCAAGGAACTGACCGGGTACGCGCCCATCGACGGCGCCTCCGTCGCTGGTCCCACCTCCGGGTGGACCCTCGGCCAGGCGACCACCAAGACGACGGTGATGGTTACCTCCACCGACATCGTCCGCAAGACCCGCTACGACGTCCTCGGCCATGTCGTCGAGACCCGGATGCCCACCTCCTCCGGGACCGACGCTGGCACCACCCTCGCCGTCTACTACCAGGCTGGGACCGGGTCCGGGGATGCCGCCTGCGACAACCACCCCGAATGGGCGGGGCTGGTCTGCCGCGCCTACCCCGCTGCGGCCCCCAACAGCGGGCCCACCATGCCCGACAAGCGCGTCACCGCCTACACCCTCGACACCAACCCGGCCACCATCACCGAGACCTCCGGGACGACCGTCCGGACCACTACCGCCACCTATGACATCGCCGGCCGGCCGTCCACCGCTGCGGTGGCCGTGACCGGGCTGACCGGAACCCAGGCCATCCCCACCCGCAAGACCAGCTACGACCCGGTCACCGGTCTGCCCACCACCGTGGCTGATCTCAACAGCTCCGGCGCCACCGTGGCCGATATCGTCACCGGCTACGACTCCTGGGGCAGGCAGACCTCCTACCGGGACGCCGCCCCTGGCGCCACCGCCACCGCAACCGTCTACGACGCTAGCGGCCGCGTCAGTTCTGTGACTGACGCCAAGGGAACGACCACCTACGGGTACGGCGCCGACGCCAACACTGCCGTCGAACGTCGCGGGAGGCCCACTAGCATCACCGTCACCGGGGTCGGCACCTTCACTGGCGCCTACAACGCCCTCGGTCAACTCACCTTGCAGAAGCTCCCCGGTGGGTTCCAGCAGACCACCAAGTACGACAACGCGGGCGTGCCCCTCCAGTTGACCTACTCCGGGCCCGACGCAACCGGCGCCACCGTCCCGTGGCTCGGCTGGTGGCACAACAACGACGCCCTCGGCCGCGTCCGCCACGAGGACAATCCCGCAGGCGGCGTATTCACCGGCGCCCTCGGTTCAGCAAACGCCCACAACCGCATCTACACCTACGGCCGGGGAAACAGGCTCACCGACGTCCGTGACCGCACCAACCCCACCACCGGGTCCCTCGACGCCACCGGCGCCGCCTGCCAGACCCGCGTCTACACCTACAGCCGCAACGGCAACCGCACCAAGTACGTCGTCAACAACCCCACCGCTACCGGCGGGTGCAGCACCACCAACCCCGCCACCACCAGCACCTGGACCTACGACACCGCCGACCGCGTCACCAACACCGGCTATACCTACGACACCCTCGGCCGCACCCTAACCATCCCCGCCACCACCACGGGCGCCGCCGCAACCTTCACCTACTACACCGACGACACAGCCCAGGCGATCACTTCCGGTAGCGCCACCCAAACCTTCGGGCTGGACCCCGCCAGCCGCCGCCTCACCGACACCTGGACCACAAGCGGAACCACCACCCGCACCACCACCCGCCACTACACCGACGCCACCGACAACCCCGGCTGGACCGAGGATGTCCAAGGAAGCAACACCGTCATCAGTCGCTATACAGAGACCCTTGGCGGCGGACTTGGGGCTGCGACCACGAGTGTCAACGGCACGACATCTGTCGCCGCTCTCTTCCTGAGCAATCCCCATGGCGATATCACTGCAACCGTCACATTGCCCAGCACAGGAAACCCCAGCGGTGTGGACTACTTCAGCGACTACATGGAGTACGGTGCGCCCAGCACCGGGTCCAGGACCGGCACTGGCCAACTCGCCTACGGATGGCTAGGGGCAGCTCAGCGCTCCGCTGATACTCCGTCTGGACTCATCCTGATGGGTGCACGCCTCTACGACCCCACCACTGGCCGTTTCACCAGCCTCGACCCCGTAACGGGTGGGAATGAAAACGCCTACACCTACCCCAATGATCCTATGGGATCAGCTGACGTCTCAGGAAAGTTCACGACAGGATGGTCGTCAAGTTGCTGGGGGGCCTGCGTCACCTACAAGGTTTACTTCAACAGATCCGAAACCAAGGTTTACAGCAGCTTCTTCGGAATAGCAGGGCTCCTGGCCGGACTCAGAGCGGCAGCCATCAAGGACATCGGACGCCATATTGCAACATCCCTGGCCAAGAAGATGGCGGCAGCACTGACATCCTGGGTCGGAGTCTTCTTGACGGGGTACGCGCTCGGGGCTGACCTCTCCAATTCCTGTATTGGCGTGGCCATGTGGGGTACAATTGCGTGGGGTAGATTTATTGGGCTGGGCACGTACCCCTTCTATCACAATCAATACAGGTGCAGGTAGATGAACAGGTTCCTCAAGTCGGTCAAGCTTGTTGCCCTTACTGTCATCATTCTTGGCGCCCTCGTCGGGGCAGCTATTCGGCACAACCCTCTCATATTGGGGATAGGGGTGCCTGCGGCGATGTACCTCGCCGAATCAGTATGGAGGTCGCGTCGCGCCGGGACTGGAAGGGACCTTCCCTGACGGCAGTTCTGCTACTGATGGAGGCTCGAGGGTGCTGCGGGGAAGCTGTTCCTGGCCGAGGTGGTACTGGCCTCGGGGGGGCTGCGGGTTCCGGCTCATGCGGTTGTTGCAGACTGCGTTGGACCGGCAGGTGCTGCGGCAGGCGGGGGTGGTTTACCAGTTCCGCCACGCCGGCCTGGAGGACCGGATGGCGGAACGGCTCGCCCGCGACCGCCTCCACGTCGGCGCCCCGGCCGAGGTCCCGGCCTTCGTCCCCGGGCCGGGACCCGAGGTCGTGGACCTCACCACGCCAGCACAGGATGCGGCCGTGACTGAGGGTGCCGGGGCTGCGGCGGGGGGGCAGGGATGACCGCCGCTCACCGGCTCCCGGCCGCCAGACCAGCTCAGTGGATAAGGTGCCTTATCCGCTGAGCCCGCCCCCGGACTCAGCGGATAATCACCTCCCTGCGGGCCCCGAACCCGGCCCGGAACTCAGCGGATAAGAACGGCAGGTGCGCCATGACGGCCGAGGTGGCCCCCGGCACCGGCCCGGCCCCGGTCCTCCGGCTGCGCCCGGCCGGCGCCCTGCACGACGTCGCGGCCGCCGCGGCCACCGCCTTGGCCGCTCTCGGGGCGCACCTGGACCGGTGCCGGCTGGCCGCCCACACCACCAAGGCC
>DASTGO010000140.1:0-16505 GCA_035719045.1 Kineosporiaceae bacterium
TGGGCAGGGGGCCTTCGGGCGGGACGGCGCTCCCGCGGCCGCCCCGGGCACTGCCGGTGGCGCCGGCCGCTGGGACACCACGCCCCTGGGCATGCTGAAGCAGTTGTGCGACCGGCTCGTGGCCACGGCACGCCCCGACCGGTTCGCTCACCTGCCGCGCACCTGGATCGGCCCGTTGGCCTCCGCCGAGACCACCCGACCCTGGCCCCCTGGCGTGCTCGGCTATGACCTCTACACCGGTCGGGTGGGGCCGGCGCTGGCCCTCGCGGCGGCGTCCCGGGTGCTCGGCGACGGACCACACCGCGTGCTCACAACGCAGATCTTCTCCACCACCGCGGGCATTCTGGCCGACCACAGGTACGAGCACCGCAGCCTCCAGCAGGCGGGCTACGGCGGGTACACCGGGCTGGCAGGGACGCTGTTCGCCCTGGCCTCGGCGGGTCGTCTGCTCGACGAGCCGGGCTGGACGACCGCCGCGCAGGAGGCCTTGCCCCTGGTCGTGCACCAGGTGCGGGAGCAGCCGGACGGAGAGGTCCCGTTGGACGTCATCGGCGGGGTGGCCGGGGTCCTGTCCTGCCTCGACGCGATCGGCGGCCCGCACGCACAGGCCGGGATCGCGGAACTGTCCGGGATCCTCGTGCGGGGTGTGTCCGTGGACGGCGCCGCCCGTGACGCGCTGTTCTCCCAGTCGGGGTTCGCCCACGGGGTCAGCGGCGTCCTGCACGCCCTCAGCCGGATCCACCCGCAGCTGCCCGCCGAGCGCCGGCCGCCTGTGCTGGCCGCGCTGAGGCTCCTGGTCGAGCAGTTGGAGCGGTTCCACGACCCCGCCGAACGGAACTGGTTCTCCAGCCTGGCGACCCCTGGGACGTTCTCGACCGGCTGGTGTCACGGAGCGGCCGGCATCGCCCTGGCACTGTCCGCCTACGCCCGGGTCGGCGGTGACGACGTGCGGCCGCAGCTGGACCTGGCCGTCTCGAACACCCTGCGGCACGGCTTCGGGCGGAACCTCACCTGGTGCCACGGCGATCTGGGCAACCACGACGTGCTGTCGGGGGTCGCCGCGGCAGACGGGGAATCCCGGCACGGAGCGCTGCGGGCGGAGCTGGACGGCATCGAGCGGCGATGGCTGCAGCCGGAGGTGTTCGTCCGGAAGCTCACCGACATGAGCAGCCGGTACGCACACACGAACAGCGCCATGGTCGGGACCGCCGGGATCGTGCTGCACCTGGTCAACCGGCTGGACCCGGCGACGCGGGTCTCGCCGGTGGCGCTCAACGTCGAGGTGCGTTGAATGGCCCGCCGCGTTCCCGTCGTCACCCAGGTGACCCAGACCGAGTGCGGTCTGTGCTCGTGCGTCGCGCTCCTGCGCTACCACGGCCGGGCCGAAGACCTCAGCAGCGCGCGCGAGGCGATGGACGCCGGCCGGGACGGCCTGTCCGCGCATCAGCTGGCCACGTTCCTCGGCTCCCGCGGCCTGACGGTCAAGCCGTACCGGATCCGGGACGTCTCGGCGCTGGAGAAGTTCACCTCGCCGGTGATCCTCTACTGGGAGGACTACCACTTCCTGGTCCTGGAACGGTTCGACGGCCGGACCGCGGTGGTCATGGACCCCGCGGTCGGCCGGCGCCGACTGACCCGGGCGCAGTTGGAGGCGGGGTTCAGCCAGGTCGCCCTGTCGGCCGCCCCGGGCCCGCGCTTCGAACGGACCCGGTCCCGTCCTCTGGCCGAATGGCGGTCGACCCCGTTGCTGAGCAACGGATCCCGCCGGCACATGGTCCTGGTGGGGCTGCTGTCGCTGAGCGGGTACGCGACCGTGCTCGGACTGCCGATGCTCACCGAGTGGGCGGTCGACCACTCCGCCCGCTGGCAGGGACTGAGCGACCTGGGACTCAGCGTGGCCATGGTCCTGGCGGCGGCACTGGGGTACCTCCTGCTGCACCTGACCCGGGTCGTCGTCCTGTCGTCGTTGGTCGCGGCGCTCGGCCTGCACCTGATGACGCAGACCTTCGGCAAGCTGCTGACCCTGCCCTACCGGTTCTTCGCCACACGCCAACCGGGGGAGTTGCTGTTCCGGCTCAACAGCGTCAACGCGATCCGTGATGTGCTGTCGTCACGGGTCGCCCAGGGAGTGCTCGACATCGGCACCCTGGTCACTGTCACCGGATACCTCTTCGTCACCGAGTGGCGGCTGGGCTCGGTCGCCTCAGGTCTGTTCCTGGTCAACGCTGCCTACCTGTGGCGTACCCGTGGCCGGGTGATCGAAGCCGTGGACGCCGAGATCGCGCATCTGTCGAAGAGCCAGTCCACGCAACTCGATGCGATCGTGTCCATCCCGACCATCAAGATGGGCGGCTACGCCGAGGAGTTCCTGGAACGCTGGGGCCGGATCTACGAGGACTCGCTGCACGCGATGAGGACCCGGATGCGCCTGCAGCAGGGCAGGATCGCGGGCCTGACGAACATCACCCAGCTGTTCGGGCCGACGCTGCTGCTGCTGGCCAGTCTGTACTTCGTCAACCACCACCTGATCAGCCTGGGGGCGGCGATCGCCGTCCAGTCGGTCTCGGCCACCTACTTCGCGCTGTCCAGCTCTGTGTTCCAGACATACACGGAGTTCAACGAGGCGTCCCGGTACATGGCACGGATCAACGACATCACCACCGCCTCCCCGGAGTCACCGGGCGGCGACCTGCCCGCGCCCGACGACACCTCGATCCGGCTGGAGGACGTCAGCTTCCGCTACACGCGCGAGGGAGAGGTCGTCCTGCAGGACGTGTCGATGGAGATCCCGGCGGGGTCCAGGGTGGCTCTGGTAGGGGCGTCGGGCTCGGGCAAGAGCACGCTGGCCCGGATCATCTGCGGCCTGTACGAGCCCACGTCGGGCACGGTCAGCTTCGGCGGCCGACCGATGGAGGAGTACGACAGGATCTCGTTGCGCCGGGCGATCGGCTACATCCCCCAGGAGGTGCATCTGCACAACCGGACCATCCTGGAGAACCTCACCCTGGGCCAGGACATCCCGGTGGAGCAGGTCCGCGAGTTCTGTGCCGGCGTCGGCGTCCTCGACTTCCTCGAGGATCTGCCGATGGGCCTGAAGACCGTGGTGTCGGAGATGGGGGGCAACTTCTCTGGCGGCCAACGGCAGCGGTTGGCGATCGTCCGCGCCCTGTTGCAGCGTCCGAGGATCCTCGTGATGGATGAGGCGACGTCGTCCCTCGACACCGTCAACGAGCGGCGGGTCACCCGGATCGTCCAGGAGATCGGTGCCACGCAGGTGATCATCGCCCACCGGCTGGACACGATCCGTTCCGCCGACCGCATCTACGTCTTCGACAGGGGCCGGGTCGTGGAACAGGGAACGCACCGGCAACTGCTGGAGAGGGGCCAGGTCTACGCCCGCCTCTACGCCGACGCCCGCAGCGAGACGCGGTCGGCCGATTCCGCGGCCGGGACCGCTTCCCCCGCCGCGGCCCTGGTGGGAGGTGAGCGGGCGTGAGCGGATCCCGGGTCGCCGTCGAGGCGTTCCTGCCCTTCTATCGGCACGTGATCTCCCGGGAGAACGTGCGCGACCGACTGCACGCCCCGGCGGCGGAGGTGACCGCCGCGCAGGCGAGTGACACGCTGGTCGAGCAGATCTGGCAGGAGCTGTCGGCTCGGGTCGAGCAGCACGCCTTCCGGGTGCTGATCGGTGAGTTCCACCAGTTCCGGCAGGCGCGCGGGCTGCCGATGACATCCGAGGGCGACGAGGCACTGCAGGACTTCCGCCGTCGGCTGGCCGAACCCGGGACCTGCGAAGCGATCCTGGACCATCATCCCGTTCTGCGACAACGGTTGCGGGTCGTGCTGGACAACTCCCTGGCGGCCTATGCCGAGGTGCTGACCGGCTACGCCCAGGACCGTCCGGAGCTGGACCGGGCCGGGCTCGTCGGGGGCGAGGATGACCCGATCGTGGGCTTCTTCGGGACGGGCGCGGACCTGCACAACGGCAACCGGCAGGTCGTCGGACTGCAGTTGGGCAGCGGCAGGAAGGTCATGTACAAGCCGCGTGCGCTGGTCTCCGACGGCTGCGTCCGAGACCTGTTCACCGTCGCCGAGGCCCGGCTGGCGCACTCACTCACGGACTGCCTGCCGACCTCGGTGACGATCGGGTCCCGGGGCTGGCAGGCCTTCATCGCCCCGGCGGCCATGACGGAGGCCGACCAGCCGGCGCGCTACTTCTACCGGTTCGGTGCGCTGGCCGCGATCCTCGGTGCGATCGGTGCCTCGGACCTGCACGGCGAGAACCTCCTGGCAGCAGGGGAATACCCCTGCCTGATCGACACCGAGACCGTGATCCGGCCGAACACGGGGGTGGACAGCGACTCGCTCCCCCACACTCTGATCAACCAGCTCAAGCGGTCGGTCGGCCCGACGATGCTGGTGCCGATGACGAACCCGAACTCCCCCCTGGATCTGATGATGGCGGGGGTCGGCGTCGAGGGCGAGCAGGTCTCGAAGCTGAGGCGGCCGGTGATCCGCGACCACGAGACGGACGCGATCTCGGTCCGCTGGGAGCAGGTCACCTACCGGCACAAGGACAACATGGCACGGCTCGGTCCGGACGCCCTGTCGGCGATCGACCACTTCGACCACGTCCTCGCCGGCTACAGCGACAGCCTGGCCGTCATCCGGGAGGAGGACCTGGCGAAGGTCCTGGCTCGGTACCGGGACATGCCGGTGAGGTGCTTGATCCGGTCCACGATGGTCTACACGAGGTTCTTGGATGCCGCGACCCATCCGGACTACCTGCGCACGGAGGAGGAGAGGGACCGGCTCCTGCGGCTGCTCGGAAGCTATCCCGACTACCTGGGCGAGCAGGCCGCCGAGTACGTCGGTGGGGTGGAGCGCGAGGATCTGCACACAGGCAACGTTCCGTACTTCGTGGCCAGAGCGGGTTCCACCGAGTTGGGGACGCTGCATTCCGGCTTCCCGGGCGTGCACCGGTCGTCGCCGCTGGACTTCGCGGGCGCCGGTCTCGTCGCGAATGCCCGGCAGAGCGACCAGTACCACCACTTCCTGCTCGAGGAATGCTTCGGGGAACTGGCGGCCGACCACCCGACGGGCCTGTCCCGGAACAGCGTCTTCGCCCCGGCCGTCGCCGCTGCGGCGTCGGGCGGGTGGTGGCAGGACATCGCCCGCACCGTGACGGCGATCGGCGTCACCCATGAGGGCACCGACGGGCCGGAGACGGGCTGGGTGTGCGGGATCGGTCCCGACCGGGGCGCCCCGACGCTCACCCCGGGGAACTTCATCTCCTTTCACGATGTGGGGGGTGTCGTCACCTTCCTGGGCAACGCCGCCCGCCGCGACCGCGTGTTCCAGCCGGCCTCCGACAGCGCCCGGCGTGGTCTGGCGAGCCTGTTCCGGGAATACGAGGAACTGCTCGTCGAGGTCCCTGAGGCTGCCTTCACCGGGGCGGCCTCGGCCCTGCTGATCAGTCCCTCCGCCGTCCCGCAGGGCTGGTTGCCGCGTCTGTTCGACAAGCTCCGGGCACGGGTCGCCGCGGGGGCGGTACCTGCGGATCTGTCGAACGGGCCCGCCGGGCTGCTCATGCTCCTGCTGTCCGGCCACGGAGGTGGCCGCCACCCGTCGGACCTGCCGGTGCGGTCGGATCTGCGGGTGGGATCGCAGCAGGTGGCGGAACTGCGGGACGTGGTGCTGAGCCAACTGGGAGCCGGGCGGAAGGCGCCGTGGTTCGACGTCGCGCACGGCGACGCCGGAATGCGCTGGGCCGTGGCCCGGCTCGGCGGGGCCACCGCGGACGCTGAACTCGTCGTCTCGTCGGCCGATTGGCTGTCGGAGCGGCTGGACGACGACGGGATCCCCCCGGTCGCGGGATGGTGCAACGGCGCCGCGGGCCTGCTGCTCGCCGCGGCCGAGATCCTCACCGCCGCCGATCGGGTGGATGGGCGCGCCCGCGACTGGTTCGCGGCCTTGGCCGACGGTGCCACCCGGCTGCCCGCCGACCGTTCGGTGGACCTGTCGGTGTGCCACGGGACCAGCGGCGTGGTCCAATCACTGCTCGCCGCGGCCCGGCTCCTCGGTGACAGGTCGATGGTCGACCGTGCCCTGGACTACCAGGACAGGGTGATCGCCACCGTGCGCAGGATCGGGTTCCACACCGGGACGGCGGGGCGGACCAGCCTGCTGGGGTACATGCTCGGCTGGTCGGGCGTCGGGGACACCGACCTCATGCTGCGGTCTGCGGCAGAGGGTGACGACACGTTCGCCGTCCCGGTCGCCTTCCTCCCGCACGGATCCACGTACTACGCCGCCACCACGATCCCGCCGGCCGCGACGGACCGGCAGGCGGCGCCGCACGAGCGGCCGAGCCCCCTGATGAGTCGAGTCCCATGACGAAAGGACACCCCTTGCCCTCCCTCACTCCCCTGGTCATCGGCGGTGTCGTGGCGGCGGCGAGCATCGCCCAGGACAACTACGGTGGCGCGGTTGCCGCTGTCCTCATCGGCGGCGCGATCTCCCTGATCCAGCACCTCACCCAGCGGTAGACCGCAGTGAAGCACTCGATCCTCCTGCCGTTCGGGCCTACCCGCCCGGAGCAGATCGTGCCCTTCGCGAACCTGGTCCGGTGGACTGCCGCGGAGCGGCTCTGGCAGGGGCAGGGCATGGTCCTGGACTCCCATCATCTGATCAGCTGGCTGGCAGGGATCGGTATCCGGGTGCCCGCCGGCTTCGGGGTCTCCTTGATGCCGTTCCGTTCCCCGTACAACGCCGCTCTCGAGGCGCGCTCCGTCGCCCTGGCCTCCGGGCACCCGGTCGTGGCGTGCTTCGGGCCAGGGTCCGCGCTGATCCAGGAGGGCGTGCTGGGTGCCCGGTACCGCAGCCCGTTGCGTGCGTCCCGGGAGTACGTGCAGATCGTCCGTGGTCTGCTGGACGGCGGCCTGGTGGAACTGGCCGGGGAGTACTACCAGGTCTCGGCCAACCTCATCGGCTCGCCCTCGCCTCCGGTGACCGTCGGGCTGGGCGTGCTGCGCCCCGGGATGGCGGAGGTGGCCGGTGAGGTGGCGGACGTGGCCGTCACCTGGCTGGGTTCCGCGGGCTACCTGGGTGACGTGCTGGTCCCGGCTGTCCGCAGCGCCGATCGCAGGATCGGTGGGCAGGTGTCGGTGACCGCGATCGTTCCGGTGGCCCTGGCAGGTCCGGACCGCGACGTCGCCCGGTTGGCCGCTGCTGCCTGCGGCTCGCACATCCAGCTGCCGCACTACCAGGAGACTCTGAGCCTGGCCGGGATCACGCTTCACGGGGACGAGCGGGCCGATGCCCTGAGCCTGGTCGACGGCGGCGTGTTCCTGTACGGCACCGTGGACGAGATCCATGCGCGGCTGAAGGAATTCCGTGACGCCGGCGTGGATGAGATCGTGTTGAATGCTACAGGCGTGGGTCAGGCACTCGGCCCCCGGGCGGCATTGGGTGACCTGCAGGCCATTCTCGACGCCGTTCCGGCGAATTGACCGCAGGGTGCCGCCCACGTTCATCGGCAACGGGGCCGACTGTGGGGAATACGTCCGCGGGGCCGCCGCGACGACGACATGAATGATTCGGGAGCCGATCGGGGTCCTGCTGCCCCGGTGACAGGGCGCCGGATCGGCGAGAGTGACGGACGATGATCGAAGTACAGGAACTGACCAAGAACTACGGATCGAATACAGCCGTCGATCGTCTGACCTTCAGTGTCGAGCCAGGCCGGGTGACCGGCTTCCTCGGGCCCAACGGTGCGGGCAAGTCGACGACCATGCGCCTGATGGTGGGTCTGCACCGGCCGACCTCGGGGCAGGTCCTCATCGACGGACGGTGCTACGCGGACCTCCGGTACCCGCTCACCACGGTCGGGGCGCTGCTGGACGGGAAGTCCTTCCACGGGGGCCGTTCCGTGCGCATGCACCTGCTGGGTCTGGCCGCCAGCAACCGTATCCCCGCCCGACGGGTGGACGAGGTGCTGGAACTCGTCGGGCTCACGGCGGCCGGGGGCACCAGGGCCAAGGCTCTCTCCCTGGGGATGGCCCAGCGTCTCGGCGTTGCCGTGGCGCTGCTCGGCGACCCCCAGGTCCTGCTGCTGGACGAACCCGTCAACGGTCTGGACCCTGAGGGGATCCTGTGGATCCGTGGGCTGATGAAGCATCTGGCCGCCCAGGGGAGGACGGTCTTCGTCTCCAGCCATCTCATGAGCGAGATGGCCTTGACGGCGGATCACCTCATCGTCATCGGCAGGGGCAGGTTGCTGGCCGACACCTCCGTCGAGGATTTCGTCGCGCGGCACGCCCGCTCCTACATCAGGGTGCGGACGCCGGAGCCACAGAGGATGCGCGAACTGCTGGAATCCCGAGGGATCCGCGTCGAGGACGGCCCCGAAGGTGCGTTGGAGGCGATGGAGGTCACGTCTGAGACCGTGGGCGCCCTGGCCGCGGCCAACGGGATCACCGTCTTCGAGATCAGTCCCCAGACCGCCTCCTTGGAGGAGGCCTTCATGCAGGCCACCGGTGACGCGGTGGAACATCGTGCGGCGGAGGTGAAGTGAACGTGGCGGATCTCGGTGGTGCCCTGTCGTTCGAATGGACGAAACTGCGGACGTTGCGTTCGGCGATCTGGAACCTCGCCGTCTACGCCGTGGTGAGCCTGGCGGTGGGTCTGCTCGCCGGCGTGTTGGTGCAGGGCATGTACCCGCGCCTGAGCCGTTCCGCCCAGGCGGCGTTCGATCCCGTCTCCACCGGCTTCAGCGGGCTGCGACTCGGACTGGTGGCCTTGGTCGCCTTCGGCGTCCTGGTCGTGACGAACGAGTACTCCTCCGGCATGATGCGGGCCTCGCTCGCGGCGGTGCCGAGGCGTGGAATGCTCTACGGCGCAAAGGTTCTGGCAGTGACGGTCACCGCGTTCATCGTGTCCGTCTTCGTGGTCCTGACGAGTTTCTTCGCCACGCAGCTGGCCATGGGCGCCGGGCTGGGTGTCTCGTTGGGCGACGAGTCTGTGCTGCGTTCCCTGCTGGGGGCGGTGCTGTACACAACGATGCTCTGCACATTCTCGATGGGGGTGGCCAGCCTGTTGCGCAGTTCCGCGCTGACCCTGAGCCTGCTCCTGCCTCTGTTCTTCATGGTTTCGACCCTGCTCAACGATTTCGAGGCCCTGCGCACGGTCGCACAGTTCCTCCCTGACGTCGCCGGAGGGCAGATCCTCTACCGGCACCAGCAGCCCGGCACCGTGCTCACGCCGTGGACCGGTCTGGCCGTGCTACTGGCGTGGACCGTCGTCTCCGTGCTGGCCGGCTATGTCGCGATGCGGCGTCGGGACGTGTGATCTCGGGATCGGCCGCCCCCGGTTCGGGTCGCTCCGGCTCCGCATCCGCCGTCTGTCCCCGGCTCGTGAGTGATCTCATGACCCGGGGACGTCGGCCTGCCGTAAGCCGGCTCCCGGCTGGCCCCTCGGGAGCGATACGTCGTTCGCCGGTCAGCAGGGGGCCGTGGCCGTGGTGCAGGGGGTTGTCCATGGCGTCGGAGTGAACTGGGTGGTGTGGGGATAGCCGTCGCCGTCCGGCCGCTCGGCATGTGCGGCGACGAGTCGCAGGGCCTGCTCGCGGTCCCAGCGGAGGGCAGCGGTCCGCATCTCCTCCAGGCTCGGGGGGAGTCCGAGTCCGAGGTCGTCGGCGTAGAGATCCTGACAGCGGCGGATGACCTCCAGTGCGCCGGCCGCGTCACCGCTGATGCACCGCACCGCTGCCAGCAGTTCCCAGAGGCGCTGCCGATAGGGAGCTTCGGCGATGAGGGCCCCGATCCGGTGGGACAGCATCTCCGTCCGTCCGGCGAGGATGCTGGCGATGAACAGGTCCTGGTGGGTCTGGATGCGCGCGTCGTTCAGGCCTGCGATGTGTGCTTCGAACCACCGGGTGAGCGGGAGTCCCTGCCCGAACGGGCCGCGCCAGAAGGAGACCGCCTCCTCAAGGGTGCTGATGGCAGCGGGTAGGTCGCCCTGCAGGAGCAGGCTGCGGCCACGTCGTGTCGTCTCCGTGAACTGCGACAGGTCGAACTCGTCCGCCGCGAACCGCAGCCCGTAGCTGCACTGCACGCCGCGATGCGTCGTCAACCGACGGCTGAGACCTGGTGCGGCCTGATCCAGATCGCGCCTGAGCCCCGTGAGGTGGCTGCGGATGTTGGCGGCCGCCGACGTCGGCGGCTGGTCCCAGAGCAGTTCGGTCAGCTCACCGATCCTCATGGCGTGGCCGGATCGGAGCAGAAGAGCGGTGAGAATAGCGCGTCGAACGGGCGAGCCCGATTGGACGGTGTCATTGACTTGAAGTGGACCCAGGATTCTGAAGAGCATGCCCCCGCCTGCTTGTTCTCGATGCCCGTGGCGATGCGAACGGATTCGTGTCCGTGTTGTGAACCGCTCCCGGAGGAGTGGTACCGCCGCCGTGAGTCGGACCCGCCTGCAACGTTTCAGAGAATTCCGCAGCTAGCTGGGTCCGTTGCCCGTGCCGATTTGTACTGAAGGTGCAGGAAAGCCCTGAAGACCGACGAATGCCACCGCTTGCTGTCCCCGTTCGTGCACTCAGAGTGAGATTCGCTCCCATTGTTGGTCGTCCTGGAGGCAGACCCTAGCGGACAACTCGGGGCGAGTGCCCAGTCTGATCCAGACTTTCCTTTGGGGAGAGCATTTCGGCGCGGCGGACGACCGACGGCCGCGGTGGGCCCGATCGCCGGACCTGCCCTGCCGTAGACCCGGACAGGCCTCGACCAGGGGTGGCCGGGCCGGCTGGGCCGAGGTGACGGACTCAGATCCAGCCGTGGGTACGGGCGATGCGGGCGGCCTCGTGGCGGTTGGCTCCGCCGACCTTGCTGACCGCGGAGGAGAGGTAGTTGCGGACCGTTCCCGGCGACAGCGCCGCCCTGCGGGCCACCTCGCTCACCGGCGCGCCCGTCGCAGCCAACGCCAGGACGTCCGCCTCCCGCCGCGTCAGCGGGCTGTTGCCCGCGCTGATCGCCTCCGCCGCCAACTGCGGGTCGACGTAGCGCCGTCCGCTGTGGACCGCCCGCACCGCGGTGGCGAGGACGTCCGCCGACACGGTCTTGGGCAGGAACCCTCGAACCCCCGCCTCCAACGCCCGCTTGAGGTGGCCCGGTTGTCCGTGGCTGGTGACGATCATCGTGTGGCAGAAGGGCAGCTCCTCACGCAGGCGGACTGCCACCGAGACCCCGTCCAGCCCGGGCATCTCCAGGTCGAGGACGGCCACGTCCGGCTCGGCGGTCCGGGCCAGAGCGAGAGCCTCCTCGCCGGTGGAGGCCTGCGCCACCACGACGATGTCGTCCTCCAGTTCCAGTAACGCGGCCATCGCGCCGCGGATGAGGTGCTCGTCGTCGGCGAGCAGGACCTTCACCGTTCGGTCGTTCACCGTTCCGCCTCCCCGTCCGCGGACACTCCCGCCGCCGCAGGCGCGGTCAGTGGCAGTGGCACCTCGACGGTGATCCGGAAGAGGCCGTCGCCCAGCGCGCCTGCGGTGACCGTACCGCCGAGAGCGCCGACCCGTTCCGCGAGCCCGACGAGGCCGGTGCCGGACCGGGGGCCCGGCTCGTCGCTGTCGAAGGTGCCCCCGAGGCTGTCGTTCTCCACGACCAGGGTCACCCGGTCGCCGGCGGAGGTGTCCAGGGTGATGGTGCAGGTGCGCGCGTCGCTGTGGCGCAGCACGTTGGTGGTGCCCTCCCGGACCGCCCAGCCGAGTGTGCTCTGGACGTGCGTCGGCAGGCAGGACCCGTCCCCGACGATGCTGCAGTCGATCCCGGCCGACGCCAGCAGCGAACGTGCCCCGGCCAGTTCGACACCCAGATCCGCCGTGCGGTACCCGCCGACCACTGCGCGCAGTTCGGTGAGGGAGTCCTGCGCGATCCGGCGCACGTGGAGGATCTCGTCGAAGGCCTCCTCCCTGCCGCGCCGGCCGAGCTGGGCGGCCAGTTCGGCCTTGACCGCGATGGCGGACAGGCTGCGCCCCAGCACGTCGTGCAGATCACGGGCGAAACGCAGGCGCTCCTCCGCCACGGCGAGGTTGGCCTGGATCTGGGTGGAGCGGTCCAGCCGCCAGACCAGGTCGAGCATCCATGCCGTGACTCGATAGCTGATGAGCGTCGCCACGGCAATGAGGAGGAAGACGGCGGCGGTCCCGGGCGCGGCGGCCGGGGCGCCCTGAGCCCGGGTGAGGGCATAGGTCGCCGCGCAGCCGAGCACGATGACGGCCATGGTCGTCCGCGGCCGGACGGTGACCGACATCCCCATGATGAGCAGGGCGACGAGAACGGTGAGGAGGAACGTCGCAGGGCCGCCCGAGGCCGTCGACCTGTCCGGGAACGCGAGCAGGCCTGCGGCGGAGCCGGACAGGGCGAGGGTCACGCTGGCCGTGAGCAGCCCGGTGGGTCGTGGGCCGCGGCCCAGGTAGTGGTCCAGGCCCGCGTGCACCAGCAGCAGACTGATCACGGCGTGCACCGCGGCGAAGCAGGTGACGAACAGCGCCGACCGCTCCGACCGGGGGCCGAGGATCGTGCCCACCACCAGCGGGACCAGCAGGATGACCGCGTACATCGGCGCTCGCATGCTCAGGTCGAACCGTGCGGCCTGGCTCAACTGCCGCCACCTGTTCCGCATGCTCCTCTGCCGCCCGTTCACGCGCACCTCACCTCCGTGGGTCCCAGCGGAACCAGCGGCGGACCGAGATCACCCCCAGCACCAGCCACACCGTGAGGATCGCAGACGGTGCGAGGGCCGGTCCCAGGACGCCGAGGAAGCCCTGTTCGGGACCGCTCCCGGTGGTCCCGAGCCAGCCCAGCCGCACCAGCTCCAGCACCGGCGTCATCGGCAGGATCCGCAGCACGTCGACGACCGCTCCCGGGAGCACGTCCAGCGGAACCATCAGGCCGGAGCCGAGCATGCAGGCCAGCAGCACGGGCAGGGTCGTGATCTGGGCCGTCTCCGGGGTGCGGGTGAAGGCGGTGGAGACCGCGGCCAACAGGACGAACATCACGATGCCGCCCGTGATGCCGAGGGCGAGCAGGAGCGGATTGACCGGTACCGGGAGCCCGATCATCGTGCCGACCACCACGACGACGGCGACCTGGACGAGGGACACGACCACCGACGGGCTGGCCACGCCGGCGAGGATCTCGGCGTCGTGCAGCTCCCCGACTCGCAGCCGTTTCAGGACCAGGTCCTCGCGCCTGGCGACGTAGGCGGTCACCAGGTTGTAGTAGACGGCCGTGAGCAGGACGAAGCCGAGCATCGAGGTGACCAGGAAGGCGGTGGTGGACAGCGTGCGACGGCCCACGTCCACCCCGGACACCGCCCCGACGAGCACGAGCGGCATCCCCAGCGCGCTGAACACCGCGGTCCGGTTGCGCCGGAACAGGTTCAGCTCGGCGCGGCTGAGCGCGCCCACCCGTCGCAGTGCAGGGCCTGCGTTCCTCCCGGCCGACGGGACGCTGCGGTCGGCGAACTGCGGTCGCGCGGTCACGCCGTCACCTCCGCCCCGATCGTGCGGGCCTCGCCGTTGGCGGCGTCGGCCGTTCGGGCGTCCGCCGCTCTGCCCGCCGCGATCGCCAGGAATGCTTCCTCCAGGGAGGCGGGCCGCGCCTCCAGTCTGCCCAGGGTGATGCCCTGCCCGGCGGCCCAGGACAGCAGCGCGGTCAGGGTGTCCTGCAAGGCATCGGTGCGTACGGTGATCAGGGGATCGGCCGACGTGACGCCCGGGTGGGCTCCGGGCAGGTGTGGCAGTTGCTGCGGCCCGACACCGTCCGGGAGGGTGAACCTGACTCGGGCGGGGTGGGCGCGGGCCACCTCGTCGGGAGTACCGGTGGCGACGATCCGGCCGCCGTGCATGATGGCCAGCCGGTCAGCCAGTTCCTCGGCCTCCTCAAGGTGGTGGGTGGTGAGCAGGACCGTGGCGCCGTCCTGCTTCAGCCTGCGGACCAGTTCCCAGGTCCCGTGCCGGCTCTCCGGGTCCAGCCCGGTGGTGGGTTCGTCGAGGAACAGGACGTCGGGGCGCCCGAGGACGGCCAGTGCGAGGTCGAGCCGGCGGCGTTCCCCACCGGACAGTTGCCGCACCCGGACCTCCGCCCGGTGAGCGAGCCCGACCATCTGCAGCGCTTCCAGGACCGGGCGGGGGGCGCTGAGGGTGCCCGCCCACATCGCCGCCGTCTCCGTGGCGGTCAGATCCTGGGGCAGTCCGCCCTCCTGCAGCATGATGCCGACCCGGGGGCGGATCGCCCGTCGCCGCAGGTAGGGGTCGTGCCCCAGCACCCGCACCGTGCCGCCGGACGGCTGGGCGAGTCCCTCGAGCACCTCCATCGTCGAGGTCTTGCCCGCGCCGTTGGTGCCGAGCAGGGCGAACAGCTCTCCCCGGTGTACGCGGAACGAGACCTCCCTGACCGCGGCGAAACCCTGAGGGCCTCCGAAGCGCCGGGTCAGACGCTCGGCCTCGACCGCCGGCTGGGTGCTGTGCGTGGTCACGACCTGCAGTCTCCACACAGCCTCGCCGCGCCGGTAGTGTCCGCCTGCAGCTGATTCCGTGCGGGACTCACGGTTGTTCGGTGACGAATGTCATGATCCGTCCCGGGCCTGGAGCGACCGGATATGTGGGTCACGCCTCGGCCGCCCGGGACACCGTCACCGCCGGTCGTCACCGCCGGAACTGCCGTCGTCGGACGGCTCGCTCCCGGGCTTGCCGTTGCCGGGCTTGCCGCTGCCCGACCGTCCGCCCGCCAGGCCGCGACGGCGTTCCTCGTCCTCGGTGTGCCGGGCCTGCGCCCGTCGCTGCTCCTCCTGACGGCGGCGCGTCTCCTCGGCCGCCTGCCGGCGCCGTTCCCGGAAGGTCCGGTCCAGCGACTGGAGGAAGTCGGGATCGTCGTCCGGGGCGATCACCCGGGCCGGGCGGGTGACCGGCGGGCCGGCGGCCGGGCGGCCGAAGGTCAGCCAGAGCAGGCCGCCGACCAGCGGGATCAGGGTGATGATCAGCCAGATCGGGCGGGGGAGGGTCCGCACCTCCGCGTCGGTGCAGCGCAGGCAGTCGACGACGGAGTAGATGGTGACAGCGACGGTGATGAGGGCCAGCAGTACCCGCATCCATCCACTGTAGGTGCTGACGTGCGTGACGGTGCCCCCGTCGACGAGACGCAGGTTCCGGTCGGCGGGGGCACCGGCAGGGGGCACCGGGAAAGCGCTTCAGCGGCGCAGCAGCAGGGCCGGCACGTCGTCGGTGAGCACCGGCCGGGCGATCAGCGGACCCTGCACGGCGTCCGCCCCGAGCCGGCGGGCGGCGTCGAGCTGGGTCTGGGACTCGATCCCGTCGAGGATGCAGCGCAGGCCGAGGGACCGGCACAGCGAGACCATCGTCGCGGTGAGGGTGTCGTCGCAGCCGAGGTCGGTGGTCAGGGTGCGGTCCAGCTTGACCGCGGTCACCGGCAGCTGCCGCAGCGCGACCACTGACATCCCGGTCCGGCCGAACCCGTCCACCACGACGCCGACGCCCAGGGAACGCAGCATCGCCAGGGTGTTGCGGCTCTGCTCGGTGTCCACGAACCGGGCCGCGCAGACCTCGACCACCAGCCGGTTGGGGTGCATCCGGTGCCGCTGCAGGCGTTCGGCGACCCCGCGGGCGAAGTCGGGATCGTCCAGCTCGGCGGGGCTGACGTCGACCGACACCGCGCCGATCCGGATCCCGTGGTCGCGCCAGCGCCGCAGCGCGGCCAGCCCCTGGTCCAGGAGCTGACCACCCAGGTCCGCGGCCAGGCCGAGTTCCTCGGCGATCGGCAGGAAGCGCAGGGCGGGCACCGCGGTGCCGTCCTCGCGGGTCCAGCGGGCGACCAGTTCGACCCCGGCGACCCGGTCGGGGCTGCCGTCCCGGCCGAGGGTCAGCACCGGCTGGTAGGCCGCGCCCACCCGTCCGGCCCGGATCGCCTCGCGCAGTTCGATCTCCAGCGTGCTACGGGACCGGGCGTGCGCGTGCATCGCCTGGTCGTAGGTGGACCACCGGGCCCGGCCGTTGCGGGCGGCGGCGGTCACGGCCTCCTCGGCGGCGCGCAGCAGCTCCTCGGGGGCCGACAGCTCCGGGGTGGCCACGGCGATCCCGATCGAGCAGGTGACGGTGACCGTCCGGCCGACCCCGGTGATCGGCTCCTCCAGCAGGGCGGACATCCGCCGGGCCATCCCGGTGCAGCCCTCCGGGCCGACGCCCTCGACGAGCACGGCGAACCGGTGGGACCCGATCCGGGCCACGACGTCCTCGGCGGGCATCGCCGCGCGCAGCCGGCGGGCCACCTGGCGCAGCACCTCGTCACCGGCGCTCGGGCCGAGGGTGTCGGTGACGGCGGTGAACCGGTCCACGTCGAGGACGAACATCGCCAGCTGGCCGCCGATGACGTCGGTGCGGGACATCGCCTGGGCGGTCCGGCCCAGCAGCGTGGAGCGGTTCGGCAGGCTGG
>DASTGO010000141.1:0-7941 GCA_035719045.1 Kineosporiaceae bacterium
CTGCCGCCCGGCCCGAACCTGCTCCAGGTCGTCCTACCCCGCCTACAGGCCCTACCCACAGGCTGACCACCAGATCAACCCGCCCACCCACGACAAACCCGGGAACGTGGAACCCCGCCCACCCGACGCGACAGCCGGGCAACCACCCTGCCCGAACCCCGAAACCAGCCCCGAACACCACCAACGATCAAGGAATCCGCATCCACACCGCACTACTCGCGGATCTGGGTCTGACCGGCCGCCCCGGGCACACAGGGGAAGTCAGGGGCAGGCGACCCATTCGTCGGTGCCGTCGGGGAACTGCTGCCGCTTCCACACCGGCAGCCGGTGCTTGACCTCGTCGACGATCAGCGCGGCCGCGGCGAACGCCTCCTGCCGGTGCGCCGCCGAGACCGCCACCACGAACGCGGCGTCCCCGACCGCCAGCTGCCCGGCCCGGTGGGAGACGGCGATCGCCTCGCAGTCGGTACGGGCCGCCAGCTCCGCGACCAGTTCCGCCAGCACCGTGGGCGCGGACGGATGGGCGACGTACTCGATCCCGGTCACCGAGCGCCCGCCGTCGTGGTCGCGGACCACCCCGCGGAAGCTCACCACCGCACCGGCCGACCCCCGGTCCACCGCGGCCTCGTGAGCGGCGAGGTCGAGCGGAGCGTCCCGGACCTCCGCGAGCACCACCGCCCGGGCCGGCGGATGCAGCCGGCTGGTGTCATGGGTGTGCGGGGTCTGCGGATGGCCGGGGTCCAGGGCGGGATGGGGGCCGCCGGCGTCCGGCCTCGCCTGCGTCGTCACGTTCCCAGCCTAGGTCCGCACCGGCCGGAGCACCCGTGCCGACAGAGCACCCCACGCCGACCGTTCGGGTAGGGATGCCGGCCATCCGGGTAGGGATGCCGGCCATCCGGTAGCGATACCGACCGTCCGGGCGACAACGCCGACCGTCCGGGCAGCGGCTGCCGGTCAGCGAGTGGCACGGTCGGTGGACGGCGCGGTCAGGAGGCGGGGGTGTCCCGGTCCTCACCGTGACCGGCATCACCGCACTCCACCAGGCGGACGTCGCGGCGCCCGGACAGGTACTCCCGGGCCCCGCGGTCCCCACGGGCCAGCGCGGCCACCCCGGCCCAGTGCTCCCGGCCGAGCAGCACCGGATGTCCGGGCCGGCCGCCGTAGGCCGCCCGGGCCAGCACCGCCGGACCTGCCACCGCCACCAGCCGGGCCACCACCGCGGGACTCACTCCGGGGGTGTCCACCAGCCCGACGACGACGGCCTCCGGACCGGGCTCGGGCAGGGCGCCCAGCGCGGCCAGCCCGTCCCGCAGCGAGGCCCCCATCCCCTCCGCCCAGCCTGCCGCGGTCACCGCGAGCACCCCGGCCGGCAGCACCTCCCGGACCTGGCCGGCAGCCGCCCCGACGACGGTCAGCACCGGATCGCACCCCCCGACGGCCAGTACCGACGCAGAGCGGACCACCCAGGCGACGCCGTCCCCGTCGCGCAGCAGGGCCTTCGGTCCGCCCATCCGGCGACCTGCCCCGGCCGCCAGCAGCAGGCCTGCCACCCGAACCCCGTGCACCCGACCAGTCTGCCTGCCGGGCGGGCGCGGACCGTCCGAGGGCTCTCCCGGGGGCGGGAGGTCCAGTGGTGGACCGGGACCGCCGGGCAGGCCCGGGGCCACGGTCAGAGGCTGGCGACGGCCGCGCGGATCCTGGCGAGCTGGGCGTCCAGCGCGGGGCCCTCGAACGGGAAGATCTCGGCCCGGCAGCGCTGCGCGAGGGCGTACAGCTCGGAGAGCTGGTCGTGGCCGTCGCTGAGCATCTGGTCGATCGGGTCGATGTAGCCGGTCAGCTCGCCCGCCACCCGGTGCCGCATGACCAGCAGGCGCCACTTGCCGATGAACCGGCGGAAGTCGTTGAACAGCTCCCCGGCCCGGGCGACGGCCTGGGCGACGGAGGCGAGCTTGGCGTTGACGATGGCCATCGAGGCCGCCATGTGCTCGACACCCTCGTGCAGGGCGTCGCAGATCAGTGGGACCTCGCCGAGGGAGCTCGGCGGGGCGATCCCGTCGATCACCTCGCTGGCGAACGCCGCCACCATGTCGTTGTGCAGCCGGGCCAGGGCGATCCGGAACCGCAGGCCGGCGATCAGGCTGCGCAGGGAGTCCAGCTCGGTGACCACCGCATGCAGGGTCTCGACCGTCTCGTGGCAGGGCCCGACCATCGCCTGGGCGACGGTGTAGAGGACCTTGACGTGGTCGGAGATCCGCGCCGACCCCTCCCGTGCCGCGGCGGCGGCGCCGTCGAGCTGCTGGGCGGCGGCGAGCATCGAGCGCGAGGAGTAGTTCAGCGCCTCGGACAGGTCCCGGTAGCCGTCCAGCCTGCCGACCAGGGTGCCGAGCTGGTGGTCCAGGGCCGCGGCGGCGGCGAGGATCTCCGCGACCGGACCGTGCCCGGTCTGCCGGGTGAACCGGACGGTCATCAGACCGGCCCGGGCGGCCACCTCGGCGGGCAGGGCCTCGGTCATGAACTGCTCGTAGTTCTCGAAGCCCAGCAGCCGGACCCCGCGCTCGGCCTCGACGGCCCCGTAGGCGGCGGCCTCGGCCCGGGACATCCCGTTCGCCCGGGCCACCCGCTCGCTGGTCCGCAGCTCCTGGTACAGCCGGCGGGCGGCGGGGAGCAGCGGGGTTATCGCCGACATCCGGACCGAGAGGAACCCGTCCCCGAGTGGGGTCACGGTCGAGAAGACCCAGTAGTACTTGCCGTCCCTGGCCAGGTTCATCACATAGGCACCCATGGGCTTGCCCGCATGCAGCCTGTCCCACATGATCTTGAATGCGGCGGCCGGCATGTCGGGGTGCCGGATGATGCTGTGCGGTGCGCCGGTCAGCTCGTCGACGGAGTAGCCGGAGATCTTGACGAATACGGAGTTTCCGGCCCGGATCACACCGCGCCTGTCCGTGGTCGAGAAGAACAGTTCGTCCGTGCCCACCAGTCGCTCTTCACCGGTGGGTTCCGTGCGTTCCAGCGAAACCGTCAATGCCCTCACCTTTCCGCGCACGGCCACCTGTCGCTGCGCCTTCGGGCGACTGGGGGCGGGCGGACCGCAACAGTCAGACAAGGCTAGCGCCGAGAGGGCAGGTAGTCGTCACCGTCAGAGAATTCTTCGCGCGGGGGCCGTCAGAATGGCCCGAAATGTCGTGTCCGCAATTTCACTCCGTCGCGAAGTATTTCATCATCCGGAGCCAAACGACTACGTATTGTGGCTCCCCTGCGGCGATCGGGCGGTGGCGGACCCACTCCCCCGGGACGGGCCGCGCCGGGCCCGGGAACGCCGCAGGGGCGACCCTCCCGGTGGAGGGCCGCCCCTGCGGGACGTGCCGTGCAGCCTTCGCTGCGTGGTGACCCCGGTGCGGACACCGGCGCCGGACCCGATCCGCTGCGCGGATCAGAAGTCCATGCCACCGCCCATGTCGCCACCCGGAGCGGCCGGGGCGGCCTTCTCCGGCTTGTCGGCGACGACGGCCTCGGTGGTGAGGAACAGGGCCGCGATGCTGGCCGCGTTCTGCAGTGCCGAGCGGGTGACCTTGGCCGGGTCGATGATGCCCTTGGCGACCAGGTCGACGTACTCGCCGGTGGCCGCGTCCAGACCGTGACCGGGCTCCAGGTTGCGGACCTTCTCCACCACGACGCCGCCCTCGAGGCCGGCGTTGACCGCGATCTGCTTCAGCGGAGCCTCGACCGCCACCTTGACGATGTTCGCGCCGGTGGCCTCGTCGCCGGACAGCTCCAGCTTCTCGAACGCCTTCAGCGAGGCCTGCAGCAGGGCCACGCCGCCACCGGCGACGATGCCCTCCTCGACAGCCGCCTTCGCGTTGCGGACGGCGTCCTCGATGCGGTGCTTGCGCTCCTTGAGCTCGACCTCGGTGGCCGCGCCGGCGCGGATCACCGCGACGCCGCCGGCCAGCTTGGCCAGACGCTCCTGCAGCTTCTCCCGGTCGTAGTCGGAGTCGCTGTTCTCGATCTCGTTGCGGATCTGGTTGACCCGGCCCGCGATCTGGTCCGGGTCACCGGAGCCCTCGACGATGGTGGTCTCGTCCTTGGTGATGACGACCTTGCGGGCCCGGCCCAGCAGGTCGAGGGTGGCGTTCTCCAGCTTGAGACCGACGGTCTCGGAGATCACCTGGCCGCCGGTGAGGATGGCCATGTCCTGCAGCATCGCCTTGCGGCGATCCCCGAAGCCGGGCGCCTTGACGGCGACGGACTTGAAGGTGCCGCGCATCTTGTTGACGACCAGGGTGGCCAGGGCCTCGCCCTCGACGTCCTCGGAGATGATCACCAGCGGCTTGCCGGCCTGCATGACCTTCTCCAGCAGCGGGAGCAGGTCCTTGACCGAGGAGATCTTCGACTCCACGAGCAGGATGTAGGGGTCCTCCAGGACCGTCTCCATCCGCTCGGCGTCGGTGACGAAGTACGCCGAGATGTAGCCCTTGTCGAACCGCATGCCCTCGGTGAGCTCCAGCTCCAGCCCGAAGGTGTTCGACTCCTCGACGGTGATGACGCCTTCCTTGCCGACCTTGTCCATAGCCTCGGCGATCATCTCGCCGATCTCGGTGTCGGCGGCCGAGATGGAGGCGGTGGCAGCGATCTGCTCCTTGGTCTCCACCTCCTTGGCCAGGGCGAGCAGCTGCCCGCTGACGGCCTCGACGGCCTTCTCGATGCCCCGCTTCAGGGCCATCGGGTTGGCGCCGGCCGCCACGTTGCGCAGGCCCTCGCGGACCAGCGCCTGCGCCAGCACGGTCGCGGTGGTGGTGCCGTCACCCGCGACGTCGTCGGTCTTCTTGGCAACTTCCTTGACGAGCTCGGCCCCGATCTTCTCGTAGGGGTCCTCGAGCTCGATCTCCTTGGCGATCGAGACGCCGTCGTTGGTGATCGTGGGGGCGCCCCACTTCTTCTCCAGGACGACGTTGCGGCCCTTGGGGCCGAGGGTGACCTTGACGGCGTCGGCGAGGGTGTTCATGCCCCGCTCCAGGCCGCGCCGGGCCTCCTCGTCGAACGCGATGATCTTGGCCATCGTGTGGTTGATCCCTCCGCGTAACGGGTGGGTGGGGTCGGCCGGCGGTGCCCGCGACGGACGAGCCCGCGCCGGCGGTCCTGTCCCGACGGCGCCGACCCTCACCGGACGGCCGGTAGCCAGTGGCTCCCGTGTCGATGTGGTTGTGCGTGCGCACCCGGCGGACCGGGAGCTGTCACTCTCGACCCGAGAGTGCCAGACCCATGATTAGCACTCGACCCCTTGGAGTGCAAACCGGCGGGGCCCCGCAGAGCCATCCGGCGGACCCTGTCCGGCCCAGGGCCCGGAAGGACCGGCCGCACCCGGATCAGGCGGGCGGACCGTCCTCGGCCAGGGCCTCCAAGGCGGGCAGGGCGGCCAGCAGGGCCTGCTCCTGCTCGGGGGTGAGCCGGGCCAGCCGGGCCCGCAGGGCCTGGTCCCGTGCGGTCCCGACCCCCTGGATCAGCTGCGCGCCCCGCTCGGTGACCGCCGCCTGGGCGGCTCGACGGTCCCTGGGGTCCACCTGACGGGTCAGGTACCCGCCCTCCTCCAGGACCGCGACGATCCGGGACAAGGTCGGCGGCGAGACTCCCTCCCTGGCGGCCAGGTCACCCAACCGCATCGGTCCGCAACGGGACAGTGTGGCCAGCACCGCCAGCGACCCGGGGGCGACGCCGGAGCTGACGTCGCGGCGCAACTGGCGGACCAGCCGGGGCAGCATCACGGCCAGCCGGGCCGCCAGGACCTCACCCAGGGTGCCGCCCTCGGGTGCGCCGGGACTCTGCCCCGGCACGCCCGGGCCCGGCTGAGCCTGCGCACCCGTCGTCACCCGTGCCCCCCTCCTCGCGCCGCCGAGGCCTATCCTCCCCCGGCGGCGCCCGCGGTCGTCAGCGGACGGAGCCGGTCACCTGCTGGGCCTGCGGGACCGGGTCGGGCTCGACCCGGACCACCGACCGGGCCGGACCGGTGAGCAGGGACGCCACGGCGGCGATCACCATCATCACGGCGGCGGCCACGAACACCACGACCAGTCCCGAGTGGAAGGGCCCGGAGATCAGGTCCGGGAAGAACCGGTTGCCGGTCAGCGTCGCGGCCTGCTCGGGGGGCAGGGACTTCAGCACGCCGGTGGCCCCGAGCAGCGAACCGATCGGGTTGTAGCCGAGGAACGAGGCGAACAGCGTGCCCACCGGGGGCAGGCCACCGATCCGGTCGGCCACCGGGCCCGGGACGCCGTGCGCGACCAGTCCCGAGGTCAGGGTCCTGGGCAGGGTGGAGGCCAGGCCGACCACCATGAGCGAGAAGAACACCCCGATGGACAGCGACGAGCCGGCGTTGAAGAAGGTGCCCCGCATGCCGGCGGCCGCCCCCCGCTGGTCCGGCGGGACGGAGTTCATGATCGCCGCCGTGTTGGGTGAGGCGAACATGCCGGAGCCGACCCCGTTGAGGAAGGTCAGCGCGGCGAACCAGCCGTAGGGGAAGTCGACCGGGATCACCAGCAGCCCGATGAAGGTCGCC
This sequence comes from Kineosporiaceae bacterium, assembly GCA_035719045.1. GTDB lineage: Bacteria > Actinomycetota > Actinomycetes > Actinomycetales > Kineosporiaceae > DASTGO01. The sequence continues at coordinate 6,554 of DASTGO010000141.1, forward strand.
GCGGTCAGCAGCAGCCCGGCGCCGGCGAACAGCCGCTGGCCGTACATGTCCGACAGGTAGCCCGACAGCGGGCCGGAGGCGACGAACCCGACCGTCAGCGGCAGCAGGTAGATCCCCGCCCACAGAGGGGTGGACTCGAAGCTGTAGCCGTGCAGCGGCAGCCAGATTCCCTGCAACCAGATGATGAGCATGAACTGCAGACCGCCCCGGCCCATCGAGGCCAGCAGCCCTGCCAGGTTGCCCAGCGCGAACGCCCGGATCCGGAACAGCTCCAGGTGGAACATGGGCTCGGCGACCCGGGTCTCGACGAAGCAGAACACCACGAGCAGCACCGTCCCGCCGATCAGCCCGGCCAGCACCCACGGGTTGCCCCAGCCGGTGCTGCTCGTGCCGTAGGGCTGGATGCCGTAGGTGATCCCGGTGAGCAGCACCGACAGCCCGACCGCGAAGAGGGCGTTGCCCAGCCAGTCGACCTTGGCCGGCCGCCGCACCCCCACCTCGTGCAGCGAGTGGTAGGACCAGAAGGTCCCCACGACGCCGATCGGGACGCTGACCCAGAACACCGCCCGCCAGGAGATCTCGGACAGCACCCCGCCGAGCACCAGGCCGAGGAAGGATCCGGCGATCGCAGCGATCTGGTTGACCCCGAGCGCCATCCCCCGCCGGTGGGCCGGGAAGGCGTCGGTGAGGATGGCCGTCGAGTTCGCGAACAGCATCGCGCCGCCGACGCCCTGGACCAGCCGCCAGCCGATGATCCACAACGCGCCGGTGCTACCGGTGGTAGGGGTCAGCGCGAGCGCGACGGAACCGGCGGTGAAGACGACGAAACCCAGGTTGTACATCCGGACCCGGCCGAGCATGTCGCCCAGCTTGCCCAGGGAGACCACGAGAACTGCCGAGACCAGCAGGAAGCCCATGATCATCCACAGCAGGTACCCGACGTTGCCGGGGGTCAGCGGGTCCAGGCCGATCCCGCGGAAGATCGCCGGCAGCGAGATGAGCACGATCGACGAGTTGACCGTGGCCATGAGCATGCCGAGGGTCGTGTTCGACAGGGCGACCCAGCGGTACTGCGGGTGCTCGTCGTCCCAGCGGCGCCCACCTGATCGTGCGGGTGCGGCAGCGGGGCGGGATGCAGCGGAAGACACGGGTGAAGCCTCCGGGGCGCGGGCGGGTGGACGAGTCCGCACCACCACCCGTGCGCGGTGACGGCGGTGGTTCGCGGCACGCGGCGGGGGCGGTCCGTCGGCGAGCTTAATTGCTTATTGCTAACTAAACAATGGGCCGACCGTGGGCTCCGGGGCTCCGCAGCCGCCCGCCGGGAACCACAGCCGCCCGCGGCCCCGGGGCAACCGGGTCAGCGGCGAGCCGTCGGCGGCAGGGCTGTC
>DASTGO010000142.1:0-2548 GCA_035719045.1 Kineosporiaceae bacterium
GGGAGCGGCTCGCCAACCATGATCAGACGGCCAATCCGGTACGTGGGAACGGGCAGCGCTCCGGCCGCGTACTGCCGCCGGGCAGTGATGTACGCGATGCCCTGAGATGCCGCCCACTCCTTCAAGTTCACGAGAGCACTATAGCATTCGAGAGAGCGCTAAAGATGCCCAGCACGTCAGCAGTTGCTGCCCTGATCTTCTTCGTGGTCCTGCCGTGGCGGATTGCCAGGAAGAGTGACCCTGGACAGTCATGGGTGGTGTCCTCGGACGGAGTCCACATCACGGTCGCCGGCACGGATGTCCGTCATGACTGGGCCAGGTTCGACGAAGTCGTCATTCGCCCCGATGCGGTCCAGTTCCGGATCCGCAGGTGCAACCTGGCCATCCCGCTCCGGTGCCTGACCGCGGACGACCTGGTCACTCTGGAGGCGCTCGCTGTTGCCGGGGGAGCGAGCCTCCGCCGAGGTGGCCGGTACCGCTGAGCACCGCGAAGACGAGTGCCTCGCAACGGAGGTCGGTGATCCTTCGGGTGAGCCGCTCGATCGGCACGATGTCGCTGGTTTCCCTGGTGTCCCAGCGCATCGCTGTATCGCGGTGCCCCCACTGTGGGTCGCTGTCGGCGGTACAGGTTCAGCGTTCCCTGCCGTCGTCGATCCCCGGCGCCTGGTGGGTCGGCGGCGGCTTGTCCGGACCGGCGGGGCTGGAACCAGACTGTTTCACGTTGTGTTCCGCCGGCACGGGGAAAGACTGACGGAGCAGGTGGTGCAGGGACTGCGTCGTGCTGGTGAGGCCCGACGTGGCGGACATCAGACCCAGATCCGCGAGTAGGGCTGTGGGGAGTCGCGGGACGCTTTTGTGATCATGGGTTTGGTTCGGGTTTTGGTGTTGTGGCAGGCCGAAGTGCCCGGCTGTCGCGGCGGGTGGGCGGGGTTCCACAGTCCCGGAGGCAGGTCGTGGGTTGCCGGCGGTGGTGTGGTCAGCCGCTGGGCAGGGCTTGCAGGCGGGGGAGCACGATGGTGAGCAGGTTGGGTCCGGGTGGTAGGCGCAGCCTGGTGGTGCGTGCGGTGTGTACGAGGCGGGCTGGGATGTTGATCAGTTCTCGGCGTAGCCGGGTGATGGTCCGTCTTCCGCGTCCGTTGCCGCAGTCGATGCTGGTGATCTCCTGTAGCCAGGCGGAGATGGCGGTGGCGAGCAGGGCGGCCCACATCCAGACCCGGTTGACGTCGGTGTCGGCAGAGGGCATGTGGCGCAGGGCGGCGCCGTGTTTGGCGTCCTTGTTCAGGGCTTCGATATCGGTGCGGTGGCGGTACCAGTGCTCGGCCTCGGCCAACAGTTCGGGGTCTGTGGTGCCAGTGGGGGTGTGCACGGGCCGGTTGGTCAGGATGAAGGAGTACCCGTACACGTGGTCGATCTGCCCGTCCAGGGCCAGGGCGAGTTGGTCCTTGGGCACGGTGCGGCGCTTGCGGGCACGGGGGTCGGTGGAGATCTGGTCGGCGGCGATGCGGGTGCGGCGGGCCAGGCACACGATGTCGGGGGGCCAGCCCTTGGGGGCGTAGGGGATGACGGCGACTTCGGTGTCGTCCATCCCGATCACCGGGGTGTAGGCATCGTCGGGCACGGTCGCGGCGGCCCGCCAGACCGCGGCGTTGCGTTTGACCCCGATCGCGAACTCGATGTCCAGCTCGTGCGCGGCGATGGCGGCGTCGGCGGCGAAGTACCCGGCGTCCAGGCGCATCGCGACCCGGGCGATGCCCGAGGGCAGGCCGGCGTGGGTGCGGCGGATCAGGTTGACCACGCTGGAGCGGGGGTCGTCGTTCCCGGCCAGCAGGTCCGCCGCCAGCGGTACTCCCAGTTCGGCCCACAGCACGATGTCGGCTCGGTAGGCCCGCTGCCCCTGATAGTTGTAGGCCGACCCGTTCTTGGTCCGCCCGTAGACCTCGATGTCGGTGGCGTCGATGTCCAGCGTCACCAGCCGCAGCAGTGCCGAGCGGCGGACCTGACCGACCAGCCCCAGCACTCGGGTGTTCACGAGGGCGACACCGGCCTCGATCCCGGCGAACTGACTGGCGGTGAACCGTTTCGCCAGTCCGGTCGCCGTGGTCGATGCCGGTGTCGGGACCGGCTCCAGTTCCTGCCCGGCGGTATCGGCACGCCGAGCATCCAGCGACACCAGGTGATCCCCACCAGCCAGCTGGCAGGAAGCGATCGCCGTCAACGTCTGGCCCGCCGTCAAGCCCCGGTCACGCTGCTTGAACCCCGGAATGCGCCGGTCCAGGCACTTGGTCAGCCCCAGCACCCGGTCGACCTCGGCCACCGCGGCTACCCCGGCCGACCCGGTCAGCGACGCATCCGCCGCCCCGATCCGCACCCGACGACGCCGCTGCCGGCCACCCTTGAACTTCGCCCGGCCCCTACCTCGTAAACTCACTCGACGAGTGCCCTCTCGACCCGGCAGATGAGATCTTCAGCAATCCCATCCTCCCAGGTCAGAGGGCACTTCCACACTTGCCGATCACTCCCGAACCGACGCTAGTCGCGGATCTGGGTC
>DASTGO010000143.1:0-5809 GCA_035719045.1 Kineosporiaceae bacterium
GGCGGGCCTGCCGCTGGAGTCCGGCGACGGCACGCAGCCGCCGGCCGGGGACGCCGACCTGCCGGGGGGACGGCTGCCGGTCCTGGCGGCCGACGATGCCGCCGCCCTGGCCCGCACCGGGGTCCTGCTCGACGCCCGGGCCGGTGAACGCTACCGGGGCGAGACCGAGCCGATCGACTCCCGGGCCGGGCATGTCCCGGGGGCGATCAGCGCACCGGCCGCGATGAACCTGTTGCCGGACGGCCGGTTCCGCCCGGCGGGCGAGTTGCGGGAGCGGTTCGCCGCCCTCGGCGCGGACGGGTCCCGGCCGGTCGGGGTGTACTGCGGGTCAGGGGTGACCGCCGCGCACGAGATCGCCGCACTGGCCCTGGCCGGTGTCGGCGCCGCGCTCTACGCCGGGTCGTGGTCGCAGTGGTCCGCCGACCCGGCCCGGCCCGCCGCCACCGGACCCCAGCCCGGCTGAGGACCGTCAGGCGATCCGCTCCAGGACGATCGGACCACCGGCCGGGCGGCTGCCGTCCGGGGCGATGTCGTAGGCGCCCTCGAGGTCGGCCAGGGCGGCCTCGAACCGCTCCGGGGTGTCGGTGTGCAGGGTCAGCAGCGGGTCCCCGCCACGGACGGTGGCACCGGGCTTGGCGTGCAGCACCACCCCGGCACCGGCCTGCACGGGGTCCTCCTTGCGGGCCCGGCCGGCACCGAGCCGCCAGGCGGCCGTACCGACCGCGAGCGCGTCCAGCCGGACCAGCACCCCGTCCGCGGGGGCCAGCACGGTGTGCGTCTCCCGGGCCTTCGGCAGCGGCGCGTCCGAGTCCCCGCCCTGGGCGGCGATCATCCGGCGCCAGGCGTCCATCGCGCGGCCCCCGGCCAGCACGTCGGCGGGGTCCACGTCGCCGCGGCCGGCTCCGGCGAGCATCTCCCGGGCCAGCGCCAGGGTCAGGTCCACCACGTCCTGGGGGCCGCCGCCGGCCAGCACCTCCAGCGACTCGGCCACCTCCAGCGCGTTGCCCGCGGTCAGCCCGAGCGGGGTGGACATGTCGGTGAGCAGGGCGACGGTGTGCACGCGCGCGTCCGTACCGAGGTCGACCATGGTCCGGGCCAGCTCGCGGGCGTCGTCGACGTTCTTCATGAACGCCCCGCTGCCGACCTTGACGTCGAGCACGAGCACCCCGGTGCCCTCGGCGATCTTCTTGCTCATGATCGAGCTGGCGATCAGCGGGATCGCCTCGACGGTCCCGGTGACGTCGCGCAGCGCGTACAGCTTGCGGTCGGCCGGCGCCAGGCCTGACCCGGCCGCGCACACGACGGCACCGACGTCGCGCAACTGGGCCAGCATCTCGTCGTTGCTCAGGTCCGCACGCCAGCCCGGGATGGACTCCAGCTTGTCCAGGGTCCCCCCGGTGTGCCCCAGGCCGCGGCCGGACAACTGCGGGACGGCCACCCCGCAGGCGGCCACCAGCGGGGCCAGCGGCAGGGTGATCTTGTCCCCGACACCGCCCGTGGAGTGCTTGTCGGCCGTCGGCCGGCCGAGCCCGGAGAAGTCCAGCCGCTCCCCCGACGCGATCATCGCCGACGTCCACCGGGCGATCTCCCGGCGGGTCATCCCGTTCAGCAGGACCGCCATCGCCAGCGCGGACATCTGCTCGTCCGCGACCGCCCCCCGGGTATATGCGTCGATCACCCAGTCGATCTGGGCGTCGGACAGCTCCCCGCGGCCACGCTTGCGCACGATCACGTCGACGGCGGCGAAGGGTTCGGGCCTGGCGGAAGAGGTCCGGGGATCGGCAACGGCATCGGTCACGGCGCGAGCCTACGACCCCGGCGGGCCACCACGGAGGCACCTGTCCCCAGTGCCAGGCACAGTGGCGAGTACAGCATCAGGTCGAAGCGGACGAAGTCTGCGGGGGCTGCCGGCGAACCGGCCAGGTCCAGCACCACACCGCCGGCCCCGCGCAGCAGCAGCACCCCGGCCACGACGTAACGCCCGGCCACCAGGACCCACCGCGGCCCGATCCGCAGCGCCGGCAACCCTCCCGAGGCGACCAGGTATCCGGCCGCGACGAGCAGCCCCGCCACCATCAGCGCCAGGCCCGGGGAGGGCGACTGCTCGACCGGCACGCCGACCACGACCCGGGCGAAGGACTCCCGGTCCGCCAGCGGCCACGGCGTCACCGACCAGACCGCGTGCAGCACGCCGATCGCCGCCAACCCGGACGCCACCACCAGCGCCGTGCCGCGCAACGCCCTCTGTCCCAAGGTTTCACTCCTCCATACATACCTGTATGGAGGAGGACCGTACACCGGTGTATGGAACCGGTGTCCGGTGAGGCCCGGACAGTGGTGTACGGAACACCCGCTCCCGACGCCCTCGACCCCGCGAAGACCGGCCCCGCGAACACCGGACCGGCGGCAGACGGACGGACGGATAGGGTCGCGGACATGCCACGCCAGGCCCTCACCCCGGACGACTGGGCGATGGCCGCCCTGGACGCGCTGGCCCGGGGCGGGGTCGCGGCGGTCTCGATCGAGGCCCTCGCGCGGGAACTCGGAGCCACCAGAGGCAGCTTCTACTGGCATTTCCCGAACCGCGACGCCGTACTGACCGCGGCCCTGCACCTGTGGGAACGCCGCGCCACCGACGAGATCATCGCGGCGGCCGAACGCGAACCGGACCCCCGGCGCCGGCTGCGCCGACTGCTCCACGACGCGGTCACCGTCGATCCCGTGCCGGGTCTGGAGCCGTCGATCGCCGCCCACGCCGGGCACCCCGCCGTGGCTCCCGTGCTGCGGCGGGTCACCACGCGCCGGATCGACTTCCTGGCCCGCTGCTACGCCGGGCTCGGGGCCACCCCGGCACTGGCCCGGCGGCAGGCCGTCCTCGCCTACGCGGCCTATCTCGGCTGGATGGACCTGCGGCACACCGCCGAGGCCGACGTCCCGGAAACCGCTGAAGGAGGCCGGGTCGCGGCACGCGCGCTCGCCCACTTCGTCGACACCCTGGCCGGTCCGGCCGACTGACCCCGGACCGCGCTCCGCCGTCACCCGTCCCGGCGGTCGAGGTCCTCGGGACCGAACGCGTCCGGCAGCACCTCGCTCATCGGCACGATGCCGCGGGCGGTGTCCAGCAGCAGGCCGGGCCCGCCGTGCTCCCACAGCAGTTGCCGGCAGCGGCCGCAGGGCATCAGCGACTCGCCGTCCGGGCCGACGCAGCTCACCGCGACCAGCCGCCCGCCGCCCCCGGCGACCAGGGTGGACACCATGCCGCACTCCGCGCACAGGCCCAGGCCGTACGAGGCGTTCTCGACGTTGCAGCCGACCACCACGCGGCCGTCGTCGACCAGCCCGGCCACCCCGACCGGGAACCGGCTGTACGGCGCGTACGCCCGCAGCCGGATCTCCCGTGCCGCCTCGCGCAGGGCCGGCCAGTCCACGCCTTCCCGGTTCACGCCTCGTGCGTCCTCTCGGGTCCGGCGGCTCAGCGGCTCTCGCCCTTGCGGTACACCTTGCCGTCGGCCTTGGGCATCCGCAGCCGCTGACTGGCCAGGGCGAGCACCAGCAGGGTGGTCACGTACGGCGTCGCGAAGGGCACCTGCGACGGCAGGGTGTCCGTGGTCAGGTACAGCGCCAGCGAGGCGACCGCGAACACGAGCGCGACCGCCGCGCTGATCCAGTGCCGCCGGTACCCCTGCCACACCGCCAGCGCGGCCAGACCGACCGCGAGCAGGAGCAGCAGCGCGTGGACGGCGTCGGCGTTGCGCAACTGCAGGCCGTCGGTGTAGCCGAACAGCGCCGACCCGGACAGCAGCCCGCCCGGCCGCCAGTTGCCGAAGATCATCGCGGCGAGACCGATGAAGCCCCGGCCACCGGTCTGTCCCTCGCGGTAGATGCTCGCCGACACCACGGCCAGGAACGCCCCGCCGAGCCCGGCCAGCCCGCCGGAGACGGCGACCGCGATGTACTTGTAGAGGTAGACGTTGACGCCCAGGCTCTCCGCGGCGTGCGGCTCCTCGCCGCAGGAGCGCAACCGCAGGCCGAACGACGTCTTCCAGAGCACCCAGCCGCTGGCCAGGACCAGCACCAGGGCGAGCACCGTCACCAGCGAGATGTCGGTGGTCAGACCGCGCACCACCCCCGCCAGGTCGCTGACCAGGAACCAGTGCCTGCCCTCGATCCCCTTCAGGGCATCGCCCACCCCGGGGACGGAGACCGTCCCGGGGGAGCTGATCGGCGGGGACTGGGTCTTGCCGCCGCCGGGGGTTCCGGTGAAGACCACCGAGGCCAGGAACTGGGTGGCGCCCGTGGCCAGCAGGTTGATCGCCACCCCGGAGACGATGTGGTCGACGCCGAAGGTGACGGTGGCGACCGCATGCACCAGGCCGCCGATCGCCCCGAGCACGATCCCCGCCAGCACCCCGAGCCACGGCCCGTGCTGCCAGCCGATCCAGCCGGCCCCGAAGGAGCCGAGGATCATCATGCCCTCCAGGCCGATGTTCACCACCCCGGAGCGCTCCGACCACAGGCCGCCCAGACCGGCCATCCCGATCGGGACCGCCAGCCCGAGGGCGGCCCCGACCGTGCCCGACGAGGTCAGGTCGTTGGCCCCGGAGAGTGCCCGGACCAGGGAGGCGGCCACCAGGATCCCCGCGGCGACCCAGAGCATCCCGATCCCGCCGAGTCCGCGCCGGGGGGCGGCGGCCCGGGGGGCGGTGGTCGGCGCCGGGGCGGCGGTCGACGTGGCGCTCATGCTGCGGCCCCTTCCGTGGCCGGGGCGGAGGTGAGTTCGCCGAGCTGGCGGCCGACGGCCTGCTGCTCGGCGCGCACCCGGTACCGGCGCACGATCTCGTAAGCGACGACCACCGACAGCACGATCACACCCTCGGTGATGAACACGATCTCCTTCGGCACCCCGGCCAGCTGGAGGATGTTCACGGAGTTGTCCAGGAAGCCCCACAGCAGGGCACCGAACGCGATGCCGACCGGATGGTTGCGCCCGAGCAGCGCGATCGCGATCCCGGTGAAGGCCGGTCCGGTCGGCCCGGTCGGGAAGTCCAGCCCGTAGCTGTACGAGGATCCGAGCAGCAGCGGCAGACCGATCAGGCCGGCCAGGCCACCGCTGAGCAGCATGCTGACCACGACCATGCGCTTGACGTTCACCCCGCTGGCCACGGCCGCGGACTCGTTGGCCCCGGTGGCTCGCAGGTCGTAGCCGAACCGGGTCCGGCCGAGCAGGAACCAGTAGCCGAACCCGACCAGCGCGGCCAGCACGATCAGGCCGTACACCTTCAGCTCCGAGCCGGGGATCAGCGCGATCCCGGGCACCTGCCCGCTGGCCTTGATCGGCCGGGTTCCGATGTTGTTCGACCCTGCGGTCGCCACCGCGAGGCGCCCTGGCTTGAGCAGGTAGTTGATCACCGCCGTGGCGACGTAGTTCAGCATGATGGTCCCGATGACCTCGTTCACGCCGCGGGTGATCTTCAGGACCGCGGCGATCGCCGCCCAGGCCGCACCGACGACCACGGCCACGACGATGACCACCCCGACGTGCAGCACCGGGCTCAGCGTGATCGCCCCGCCGACACTGGCCGCGATCATCGCCGCGAGGCGGTACTGGCCGTCGACGCCGATGTTGAACAGGTTCATCCGGAACCCGATCGCCACCGCCACGGCCGCCAGGTAGTAGGTCGTCGCCGAGTTGACGATCAGTGCCTGGGTCCGCGGCTGGCCGGCGTAGTCGAGCATCTGCCGGAGGTCGTCGAGCGGCGAGGTGTGGCTGAACAGCAGCACGACCGTGGTCACCGCGAGGGAGAAGACC
>DASTGO010000144.1:0-9761 GCA_035719045.1 Kineosporiaceae bacterium
GCCGTCCCCCTGGACCAGGTACTCGTGGAGACCGACGCGCCGTACCTCGCGCCGATGCCCTACCGCGGCAAGACCAATGCTGGATACCTCGTGCCCCTCACCGTGCGCTGCATGGCCGAGGTGCTGGACCGGGACCTGGCCGACGTCTGCCGCGTGCTCGACGCCACCGCCACCCGGCTCTACGGCCCCTGGTAACTCCCCCGGCGCGGTGACGGCGGGATTCCTGTCGGCACAGGGGGCGCCCGGGTACCCGGTGGCCCTGTATGCGGGTCCTGCAGGCACCGGGGGCGCCCAGTGCTCCTTCTCGGGGCCTTCGTCGAGGGCCTCAACCTCGTCAGCGGCAACTTCGAGTTCGCCAGCCTCATCGTCATCGACGACGACGAGTGGTGGGAGCGCTTCGGGGCCAGATCGAGGCCAATGGGGAGTCCGACGAGCTACGCCGGTACTCCAGCCTGGACCACGACCTGCTCACCGAACTGATCCACGATCCTGCCCGGAGCAACGAGGGCCTGTTGCCCCTGCTCCAGGGCTTCAGGCGCCTTGCCCACGCAGGTGGGGACCGGGTTGACCTTCCGACGATCGACGTGGAGTGACCTGATGGCCGACAACTGGTAGCGCGTCGAGTGGACCTGCGACGACCGGCGGACCACGGTGCTCCTGCTCGTCTCTGGCCGCTTCCGCCTCGACAGGGGATCCACCTGGCTGTGAGCCTGTGGGCGATCAGGAACGTCATTCGGTCGACGGCCCGGCTTCGCGGTGGAACTCCGCCACAACCTTGATCTGGCCGACGATCGCGTCGTTGAACGCTTCGAGGTCCTCAGCGGGAATCCAGTATTCGAGGATCGTCCGGCCGCTGTCGGCATCCGTCGGCTCATCCTCCTCACAGGAGGCCGCAAATGGCGAGGCGATTGCAGGCTGTCGGTTCATGACCGGCTCGGCCTATTTCCTCGCTGGCTTCGCGGACTGCAGCCTCGGCGGGATCGACCGACGGTGCTGAGCCGGCCGTCGGTCAGCTGTGACTGGCACGGTGGAACTCCAGGTAGTTGGACACCGTCGTCAGGCTCGCCATGTCGGCCATGCGGTCGACGAACTCGATGCCGTCGAGATGGTCGACCTCGTGTTGGATCACCCGGGCCACGTACCCGCTGTACTGCTCGTTCACGCGGGCGCCGCCCACGTTCTGGTACTCGACCGTGATCGTCTCGGCGCGGGGAACCAGACCCATCAGACCCGGGACGCTGAAGCAGCCCTCCCAGTCCACCAGAACCGAGGCCGACCGCTCGACGATCACAGGGTTGACCATCCGCAGCAGCGGACACTCGGGCCGATCGGGGAACACGTCGGTCTTGCGGACCTCGACCACCACCGCCTTGACCGACGCACCGATCTGGGGGGCCGCCAATCCCGCGCCGTTCAGCGCGCGCAGCCCGTCGACCATCGTCGTCAGCAGGTGGGCCACGTCACCGACGGCCGCGACGCCTGAGGTCGGCGCCTTCAACCGGGGATCGCCGATCGTCACGATCCCTTCCCCGGCAACGCCGGACATCCACCCACGGTCGCTCTTGGCAAGTGTCACGTCGGTTCTCCACCTCGCACGGACCCGGCAGCCGGTTCGGCCACGGGCAGGTCGGCCGCATACATCCTCTGAGAAGTCATCTCACAGTTCCCCTTCGATGCCCAGGTGTTCGAATGCAGCCACGACGTGCGGACGGACCCGTCAGTTGTGGCTCACCGCGTCCGGCGTCGGATCGCTCTCCTTGGCCGGCACACCGGCAATCAGGCCACGGACCGACGGCGTCGTGCCCGCGAACAGGCAGACCACGACGACCAGGAGCGCGGCCGTGGTCAGCGGCACCGACGGGCTCCACAGCGCAGCGAGCATCGGGGCCACCAGGTAGCCGAGCGGCATTGCGGCGAGCGAGAACAGCCAGTCGTAGGAGTCGACCCGTGCCAGCCGGTCCGCGGGTACGTGCTCCTGCAGCGCGGTATCCCACGTGGGGTTCAGGAACCCCAGCGCCGCCTGGGCCACCCCGTATCCGACCACGATCAACGGCACCGGGGCGTGCACCGCGAGGAGTAGCAACGGGATCGCGTAAGTCGCCAGTGCGAGGTTCGCCCACATCACTCTACGGCGTATCCGGATGCGGCTCGCCAGCAGTGCCCCGGCGAGCAGGCCGATCCCGCCCGTCTGCAGGATCCAAATCCAGGTGCCCTCGCCGCCGAGGTGCAGGATCGCGATCACCGGTCCGAGCGTCATCAGAATCCCGGCGCAGAAGTTCCACACCGAATGGGCGACGAGGCTCATCCAGAGCCAGCGTCGGCCGGCGACCTCGCGCCAGCCGACAGCCAGGTCCTTACGCAAGGTCTGGGGAGGGGACGGCACATGGCGCACGACGGTGATCGCGAGCAGCCCGGCGCTGATCGCAAACGCTATGCCGTCCACAACGAACACCCAGCCGCTGCCGACCAGATAGACCAGGGAACCGGCCAGCGCGGGCCCCAGCACCCATGCCGCGCTCTTGGTGAAGCCCATCGCCGCGTTGGCGCGTTGCCGGGCCGATTCCGGCACCGTGCCGACCACCATCGGCGACCTGGTCGGGTCCGAGAGCGCCGAGGCCACTCCGTAGAGGACCTGCGAGACGCAGATGTGCCACAGCACCGGCGACGAGCTGAGCAGTTCGATGCCCACGAAGATCTGGGTGAGGACCCGCAGGAGGTCCGCGCCCATCGCCATCGGCCGCGCCTGGAACCGGTCGGCGAGCACGCCGCCCAGCGGCATCAGCGCCAACCGGGGGATTGTCGCGCAAGCCAGCGTGATGCCCATGGCGGTCGCCGAACCGGTGGCAAGCACGACGGCGACGGCCAGCGCCGCGGGCACCAGCCCCTCGGACAGAGCCGACAGGGTACGGCCGATGAAGAGCAGCCGGAAGTTGCGCAGTCGCAACGGATGAGGGTCGGTGCCCCTCTTTGCATTCTCGTCAGGCGTGGTGGACATGGAGCACCAATCTTCTCTCGTCAGGGTTCGCTCGGGTTGCACCCGGAGATCGGCACGCTGGCCGAGCCCCCGGCGGCGCGCGCGGGCCGCCGGACCTGGCGTCCTCCCGGGCCGACAGCCAGGAGTGATGGCGACCGTTCGGCGGGCGGCCGTCCGAGACCGCACGGGGCCTTTCGTCGCCATGCGTACGGGTTTGTGGCAGGCGATCCGTACCGGCCCTGCGCCGAACGGTCGACACGCGATCTGACCTGCGGTGATGGAGGCGATGGCGGTGCCGGAGAACGCCGTCGCGGGCCGATGAGCTTGGAGCGCCGTCGAGGCTGCCGTTACGGTGACCGTCGACAGTCGGGGTCGGAGATCCGCCCCGGGGCAGTATGTAGCGGGATGGTTCGGCCGCCCGTGTCCCGTCGGTGGTCGCGTTCCGTCCCGTCCGCCGGGGGACCCTGCCCTGGTGCGCCGTGCCCGAGATGTGCGACGTCTGGAGCGCTGTGCTGGGGTTTCTCACCGGCCGGGTGGGCAGGGTCGCGGCGCAGTCCGCGGTGCTCACGGCCGTCATCGGTGGCACGATCGCCTACTCCCACGTCGGGAAGAAGGTCTATCTCTCTGTCGACGGGCAGTCCCGCGAGGTCAATGTGGAAGCGGGGACGGTGCGCGCGTTGCTGGCCGCCGAGAACCTCGACGTCTCCGACCGGGATCTGGTGGCACCCGCCCCGTCCACCCCGCTGTCCTCCGGTGACCACGTCGTGGTGCGGTTCGCGCGGCAGCTCGTCCTCACCCTCGACGGGCGGACCCAGACCTACTGGACCACCGAGCTGACCGTCGACCAGGCGCTGACCGCGCTCGGGGTTCACGCCGACGGCGCGGAGCTGTCGAGTTCCCGGTCACAGCCGATCGGCCGCAAGGGTTTCAACCTCACCATCTCGACCCGGAAGTCGGTGACCATCGCGGCGGACGGGGTGACCCGGACGGTCGTGACCTCTGCGCCCACGGTCGGCGAGCTGCTGAAGGAGCAGGGGATCGCGCTCGGCGCGGCAGACCGGCTCTCCGCGGTTCCCGCGACCCCGGTCACCGAGGGCATGGTGCTGGCGCTGACCCGGATCACCCAGACCACGGTCACCGTCACCGAGAAGGTTCCCTACGGCAGCAACAAGAAGAAGTCCGCCACCCTGGACGCCGGCCAGACCCAGGTGCTCACCCCGGGCAGGAACGGCAGCCGGACCGCCGTCTACGCGGTGCTGCTCGCCAACGGCCAGGAGGTGAGCCGGACCCTGCAGTCCGCCACCGTCCTCACCCAGCCGGTCGACGAGGTGGTGGCGGTCGGGACCAAGCCCGTTCCCGCCCCCAGCGGCGGTAGCAGCAATGTCGGCGGCAGCGTCGACTCGCTCAACTGGGCGGCGCTGGCCAAGTGCGAGTCCGGGGGGAATCCGCGGGCGGTCAACCCGGCCGGCTACTACGGGCTGTACCAGTTCAGCGTGAGCACCTGGCGTTCGGTGGGCGGCAGCGGCAATCCGATCGACGCGGCTCCGGCGGAACAGACCCTGCGGGCCAAGATGCTGTACCAGCGCGGCGGTGCCAGGCAGTGGGGCTGCGGGCAGAAGCTGTTCAGCTGAGCGACGGACTCACCCCTCGATGGGCCGTCGATCCCTTGCCGGGCAAGGGATCGACGGCCCATCGGCGTCAGAGGGCCCGCCGTCGTGCCCGGGTGGGTGCCGGGTCGGATCGACCGTAACGGCGGCTCGTCGCGCAATCGACCCCAACGGCGCTTGCCGCGCAGGAGCGCGGGATGCCCGGGCGCCGCGATCAGCGGGCCTGCGCTGTCCCCACTGTGTGCGGATCAGTGCCGGGGGAACTGGACCTTCGAGGTCTGCACGGCGTCCGGCTTGAGGCTGACACCGCTGAGGGTCAGCTTCTGGCCGAAGATGTCCGTGACCCGGATCGACCCGCCGCAGCCGGTGCCGTCGGTGGAGATGAAGTAGTTGTAGTCGCTGCGCGGCAACGACTTCCAGGCGTTCCCGCTGCGGACCTCCACCATGGCCAGCGGGTTGCGGTGGCCGAGCACCTGGATCGCGCACCAGGTCTTCGTCGATCCGGCCTTGTACCGGATCCCGATGGTCTGCGAGGTCGCGGGGCTGACCAGCTGCCAGGTGACCGCGAGCTGGCCGGTCGAGGGCGTGGCCAGTTGCTGGAACGCCTGGGCGCTGAGCTCGAGCTGGCCGACCGTGCAGTCGGGGCACTGGTCGGTGATCCGGACCGTGACGGACTTCCCGCCCGCCTTGACCAGGAGGTGGGCGCCGCAGGCCTTGGCCGACTCGTAGTCGGTCCGGTTCATCGCGGCGACCATGAGGTCACCGGACGGGTCGAACATGCAGTTCCCGCCGCCGTCGGCCGCGTAGGACGTGGCAATCCCCTGGTAGGTCACCCCCGGCTGGATCCGCCCGGCCAGCTTGGTCGACCCGGAGACGGTGGAGGTCGGCTGGTCCGACGGGTCCGTGGAGGGGTCGGGGGCCGCGTTGCCGCCTCCCGCACCCGGGGAACCCGGGTCGCCCGACCCGTCGAAGGGGACTCCGCCCGGGCCGGTCGCGCCTGGTGAGGTGGGCAGGCCGGAGCTGGGGGAGGCGGCCGCCGCCCCGGGGGTCGCGCCGCTGTGGCCGGCGGCGGTTCCGGGGTCGGGCAGCAGAACGAGGACGAGCGAGGCGAGGAGGACGGCAGCGGTGAAGAAGCCGCCTGTGATTGCGGCGACCTGCCAGCGCGTGGGCAACCGAACCTCCTCCACGGCCGGGCGGCCGTCGCTGACCGCAACCGTCCCGGCGATCGTGCCCAATGCCGGGTGTCAGGGGCAAACCCGCAGCAGGTGGCCCCTTGCAGCGACGACGCTACGCCGACGGCAGGAAGTGATGCCACGGGCCCATGGCTCAGCTGTAGTCACTCCATCACGTTCCGCTTAACACGGAGGCGGAAGGGGGCCACCGCCTCACAGTGGGTGGTACCCCTGCGCTGCCCCGGGGGTTCGGCGACCGCCGCGGGACGTCGCGCCCGTCGGCCGTTTCCCGGGACCGGGACGCTCCTAGGCCTCCTCGAGGGTCCACGTGGGAAGGATCACCCGGTTCTGGCGCCCACCGGGGGCGGCGACGGACCGAAGGTCCCCGTCGGCGACCGTGTCCCGTCGGGGCGTGTGGGCGTGCGGGCCTCCTGAGGTCCTGAGGTCCTGAGGTCCTGAGGGCGGGCCTGCTGAGGTCTTGGGGACGTGCGGGCGTGCCGTCCGGCCCCGGGCGGCACCGGAACGGATCGTTCTGTCAGGCTGGGCCGGTGCCTGCCGCCGACGTCGCCCTGCTCGGTCCGGCCGACGTCCGCCGGCTGGCCGAGGCCCTGGGGATCCGCCCGACGAAGACCCTGGGCCAGAACTTCATGCACGACGCGAACACCGTGCGCCGGATCGCCCGGCTCGGCGAGGTCGGTCCCGCGGACACCGTGCTGGAGATCGGTCCCGGACTCGGCTCGCTGACCCTGGCCCTGCTCGGCACCGGTGCCCGGGTGCTCGCCGTCGAGATCGACCCGGTGCTGGCCGCCGCCCTGCCGGCGACCGTCGCGGACCGCGCCGCGGCTGCCGCCACCCGGCTCGACGTGGTCACCGGGGATGCGCTGCGGATCGGCGACGCCCCGGGGCTGACCCCGCTGCCCGGCCCCCCGCCGACGGCCCTGGTCGCGAACCTGCCCTACAACGTCGCCGTGCCGGTCGTGCTCACCCTGCTGGAGCGGCTGCCCTCGCTGCGGCGCGGGCTGGTGCTGGTCCAGGCGGAGGTCGCTGACCGGCTGGCCGCGGGTCCGGGTGAGCCGGCGTACGGGGTGCCCTCGGTCAAGGCCGCCTGGTATGCCCGGGTCCGCCGGGCCGGGGCCGTCCCCCGGGCGGTGTTCTGGCCCGTGCCGAACGTCGACTCCGGGCTGGTCGCCCTGGAACGCCATGACCCCCCGGACACCACCGCGTCCCGCGAGCAGGTGTTCGCCTGCGTCGATGCCGCCTTCGCCCAGCGCCGCAAGACCCTGCGGGCAGCACTGGCCGGCTGGGCGGGTTCGGCGGCCGCCGCCGAGGCCCTGCTGCGCGCCGCCGGGCTGGACCCCCGCACCCGCGGGGAGCAGCTGTCCGTGGCACAGTTCGCGGCGATCGTCCAGGCCCGTGCCGCCGAGGCCGGGACCTTGCCCTAGGGTCGGGTGGGCCGGGGCCGCCGGGCCATCCGGCCGACCGATCCGATCCCAGGAGCGAGGACATGACCGCAGCCGACGAGGTGGTCGCGCGGGCACCGGCGAAGATCAACCTGGCGCTCGGAGTCGGGCCGCTGCGCCCGGACGGCTATCACGAGCTGGCCACCGTCTTCCATGCCGTGTCCCTGGTCGACGAGGTGGCCGCCGCGCCCGCGGACGACATCACCGTCACCGTTGAGGGCGTGCAGGCCGATGAGGTCCCCACCGACGAGGGCAACCTCGCCGTCCGGGCCGCCCGCCTGCTGGCCCTGCGGGCCGGGGTCGCCGAGGGTGCGCGGCTGCGGATCCGCAAGGGGATACCGGTCGCGGGTGGGATGGCCGGGGGATCCGCCGACGCCGCCGCGGCGCTGATCGCCTGCGACGCCCTGTGGCGGGTCGGCCTCAGCCGGGAGGATCTGGCCGAGCTGGCCGCCGAACTGGGCTCCGACGTCCCCTTCTGCCTGTTCGGCGGCACGGCGATCGGTGCCGGCCGGGGCGAGCAGGTGACTCCCGCACTGGCCCGCGGCGAGTACCACTGGGTGGTGGCGACCGCCGACCACGGGCTGAGCACCCCGCAGGTGTTCGCCGAGCTGGACCGGCTGCGCGCCGGCCAGGAGGTGCCCATGCCGCGGATCACCCCCGAGCTGATGCAGGCGCTGCGCTCCGGGGACCCGGTCGCCCTGGCCGGCTGCCTGTCCAACGACCTGCAGGAGGCAGCCGTGTCGCTGGCCCCCCGGCTGCGCCGCACGCTCGACCTGGGCCGGGACGCAGGCGCGCTGGCCGGGCTGGTGTCCGGGTCCGGGCCGACCGTGGTGTTCCTGGTCGCCGGCCCGGAGCAGGCGCTGGACGTGGCGGTCGGGCTGACCGCGGCGGGCGCCGTCCGCGACGTCCACCGGGTGCACGGACCGGTGCCGGGGGCGCGGCTGGCCGAGCCGGTGCGGGCCTGAGGCGGGCGGCACCGGATGGCGCATCTGCTCAACGTCGAGTCCGTCACGGTCTCCTTCGCCGCACGGGCCCTGCTCGACGGCGTCTCGCTCGGGCTGGACGACGGGGACCGGGTCGGCGTCGTCGGGCGCAACGGCGACGGCAAGTCCACCCTGCTGCGGGTGGTGGCCCGGACCCAGGTCCCGGACGGCGGGCGGGTCACCCACACCCGCGGGGTGTCCGTGGGACTGCTCAGCCAGGCCGACGACCTGCCCGCCGGCGCCGACGTCCGGCATGCCGTGGTCGGCGACGTCCCCGACCATGTGTGGGCGGCGGACCCGGGGGTGCGGGACGTGTTCACCGGCCTGCTCGGCGGGCTCGACGCCCCCATCGTCGGCGGGCTGGACGCCCCCGTGGACACCCTGTCCGGCGGGCAGCGGCGGCGGGTCGCGCTGGCCCGGCTGCTGGCCACCCCCCATGACGTGCTGCTGCTGGACGAGCCGACCAACCACCTCGACGTCGAGGGCGTCGCCTGGCTGGCCGAGCACCTGCGCGGCCGCTGGCCGGACGGCCGGGGCGGCCTGATCGTCGTCACCCACGACCGGTGGTTCCTCGACGCCGTGTGCACGACGACGTGGGAGGTCCACGACGGCGTGGTGGACTCCTTCGAGGGCGGGTACGCGGCGTACGTGCTGGCCCGGGCGGAGCGGTCCCGGATCGCCGCCGTCACCGAGGAGCGCCGGCAGAACCTGATCCGCAAGGAGCTCGCCTGGCTGCGCCGCGGAGCCCCGGCCCGGACCAGCAAGCCCCGGTTCCGCCTCGACGCCGCCGCCGCGCTGATCGCCGACGAGCCGCCACCCCGGGACGGGCTGGCCCTGCAGAAGATGGCCACCGCCCGGCTCGGCAAGGACGTCGTCGACCTGGAGGACGTGAGCCTGGCCGTCGGCGGGGCGGACGGTGGTGCCCGCCGGGTGCTGCTGGACCACGTCACCTGGCGGCTGGGTCCCGGTGACCGGATCGGCCTCGTCGGGGTGAACGGCTCCGGCAAGACCACCCTGCTGCGGGTGCTGCTCGGCCAGGTGGTCCCGGACGCCGGAAAGGTCAAGCGGGGCACGACGGTCCGGGCGGTGATCCTGTCCCAGGACGTCCGCGAGCTCGACGACGTGGCCGACCTGCGGGTCCAGGAGGCCGTCGAGAAGGTCCGCGGCTCGATCCGGATCGGCGACCGGGACGTCACCGCGGGGCAGTTGCTGGAACGCCTCGGCTTCACCAAACAGAGGGTGTGGACACCGGTCGCGGAGTTGTCCGGCGGGGAACGGCGCCGCCTGCAGTTGCTGCGCCTGCTGATGGGCGAGCCGAACGTGCTCATGCTCGACGAGCCGACCAACGACCTGGACACCGACACCCTGGCCGCCGTCGAGGACGCCCTGGACGGCTGGCCCGGCACCCTGATCGTCGTCTCCCACGACCGGTACCTGCTGGAACGGGTGACCGACCGGCAGCTCGCGCTGCTCGGCGACGGCCGGGTCCGGGACCTGCCCGGCGGGGTCGAGGAGTACCTGCGGCTGCGCGCCGCGTTCACCGTCCCGGGACCGGGGTCCGGTGG
>DASTGO010000145.1:0-15095 GCA_035719045.1 Kineosporiaceae bacterium
GTCGTCCCGGAGCGTCCTTGCCGGTCCCGCCCGGCCCCCGTCCCACTCGGGGTCCGGACCACCGTCGCCCGCGGCCGGACCTTGCTCGCCGGAGCCCTGCAGCGGGCGGCCGTCGCCGTCGAGCCCCGGCCCGCCGCACCCCCGCGGTGCTGACCGGGCCCCGCCGGGCCCCGGCGGGCTTCCGGTCCGGCCGGGCGGCCCGGCGATCCGGTGGGTTACCGTCGACCCGGTACAGGGCGGGACGAGGCGGGTGAGGCGATGGCTCGGGTGACACTGCAGACCATCGCCGACCGGGTCGGAGTCAGCCGGATGACCGTCTCGAATGCGTTCTCCCGGCCCGATCAGCTCTCCCCGGCCCTGCGTGAGCGCATCCTCACCGCAGCCGAGGAGCTCGGGTACGTCGGCCCCGACCCGACCGCCCGGGCCCTGGCCAGGGGCAGCGCCGGGGCGGTCGGCGTCCTGCTCACCGAGTCGCTGCGCGAGGCGTTCACCGACGAGATCGCCACCGGATTCCTCGGCGCTGTCGCCGAGCAGTTGGGGCCGACAGGGCTGGCGCTCACACTGCTGACGACGTTCTCCGGCTCGATGATCCCGGCCCGGGACGTCGCGATCGACGGCGCGATCGTGTACTCCTGCGTGCCGGAGTCGCAGGCGCTGCAGTGGTTGCGTCGTCGCCGGCTGCCCCTGGTGTACGTCGACCAGTCGCCCGTCGAGGGTGCCCCCAGCGTGAACATCGACGACCGGGCGGGCGCCCGGGCCGCGGCCCGTCACCTGGTGGACCTCGGTCACCGACGGATCGGCATCGTGACCGCGAACATCGGCGGCCCGTACGGCCCGGTCGAGGATCCGCAGGGGCTCGGCTGCGGACCGGGCTGCAACCACGTGATGCGCGAGCGGGTCCAGGGGTGGCTGGAGGAGCTGACCGCCGCGGGCGTCGATCCCTCTGTCGTCATCCAGCCCCCGTTCGGCGCCTCCGTGGAGGGGTCGGCGGCTCTGCTGCTGGACCGCCCGGATCGGCCGACCGCGATCCTCTGCTTCTCGGACGTGCTGGCGGTCGGGGTGATCCTGCAGGCCCGGGCCCGTGGACTACGGGTGCCGGAGGACCTGTCCGTCGTCGGCTTCGACGACGCACCGCTGGCCGCCCGCACCACCCCGGCCCTGACCACCGTCCGGCAGGACGTCGACGCCAAGGGACGTGCCGCGGCCGCCGCCCTGACCGGAGAGCTGGCCCGCCGGTCCGCCCCGGCCGGGAGCGGCGCCGACGGTGACGCCCTGCTCCTCCCGCAGGACCGGCGGATCGTGCTCCCGGTGGAGCTCGTGGTCCGTGACAGCACCGCGCCTCCCCCGGCCTGATCGCACCGTCCGCGACGCGGGGCCGCGGAGGCAGACCCGATCGGCGGGCGGCGGCTGTACGTCGGGGCCTGGAAGCACGGGATCCCGCTGTACGGCTGGGGGCAGGGCCGCGACGGCCGCTCGGGGAGGGCGGCCGCTCTGGGAGAGTGGCCGCATGCAGTGGCAGGTGCACGGGCGGCGGGGGCTGTACGCCAGCGAATGGGTCGAGCTGTGGCTGGACGACGTGGAGATCCCCGGCGGGAACCGGTTCGACCACCACGTGCTGAGGTTCCCCCGGTCCTGCGTGTCCTGCCTCGTCGTGCAGGACGAGCGGGCGCTGCTGCTGTGGCGGCACCGGTTCATCACCGACACCTGGGGCTGGGAGGTGCCCGGCGGGTGGGTGGACCCCGGCGAGGACCCGGCCGAGGCCGCACGCCGCGAGGTCGAGGAGGAGACCGGCTGGCGCCCGCGCCAGGTCGAGCGGATGACCGACTACACCGCCCTCAACGGCATCGGCGACCTGCGCTACGGACTGTTCCTGGCCGAGGGCGCCGACCGGATCGGCGAGCCCGAGGACGTGAGCGAATCCTCCGAGCTGGCCTGGCTTCCGCTGGCGGATCTCCCCGGACTGATCCGGGACGGCCGGTTGACCGACGGGCCGACGCTGCTGGCCGTCGGCTACTACCTCGGCATCCACCGCACGGCGCTCCCCTAGGCTGGCCGGTCATGCCACGTGTCACCGTCCACGCCGGCGATGCCCCGGCCGCCGTCGGGCCCTACGCGCACGCCGTCCGCACCGGGCAACTGCTGTACCTGTCCGGCCAGACCCCGATCGAACCGGCCACCGGGCGACTGGTCGACGGCGACGTCGCCGCCCAGACCCATCGGGTGTTCGCCAACCTGGCCGCGGTGCTGGCCGCCGCAGGGCTCACCCTCGACGACGTGGTGAAGATGAATGTCTACCTCACGGACATGACCGACTTCGCCGCCATGAACGAGGTGTACGCCCGAACCTTCACGCAACCGTATCCGGCGCGGACCACGGTGGCGGTCGCCGGACTCCCGCTGGACGCCCGGGTCGAGATCGAGGCCATCGCCCAGATCCCTTCCGGCAGCCAGTTCCCTTCCGGCAGCCAGATCCCTTCCGGCAGCTAGGCCGTAGCCGCCGGGGTGAGCCTGCGGCGGTGTCGGCGGGCGACGATGCCTCAGCCCGGTCCTGCCGTCGGAGGGGGCACATGACGCAAGAGGAGAAGGACCACAGGCCGGTCGCCGTCCTGCTCTACGGATTGCCGGGGTCCGGCAAGTCCACCTACGCCCGGCACCTGGCGGCCCGGGGTCTGGTGCGCCTGTCGGTCGACGACCTGATGCGCCGGCGCCACGGCCGGGCCGGCGTGGACTATCCGCTGGACCGGCATCTGGACCTGCTCGGGCCGGTGGTCGACGACGTGTACCGGCAACTGGCGTCCCTGCTCGCGACGGGCAGGTCGGTCGTGCTCGACCACGGGTTGGGCCGGCGTTGTGAACGGGACGCCGTCAAGCGGGTGGTCGAGGAGCACGGCGGCCACTGGCGGCTCGTGGTGTTCGAGGCCGACCGGCCGGAACTGGTCCGCAGGCTGGCCGCGCGTCGCCCTGAGGACGGTTTCGGCCCGATGAGCGCGGAGGTCCTGGACGCCATCGCCCGCACCAGCGAGGAACCGCGCGGCGAGGGCGAGGAGGCTGCGACATGGTGACGCCCCGCACCGGTGCCGCCCCCGCGACTGCGGTGACGGCGGACCCGGATGCGGGGCGTCCGGCCGGAGTTCCGGCGGGTTCCCTTACTCGTGTTAGCCCATGGGCCCGGTCAGGGCCGGATGATGACGGGGGTGCCGAGGCCGATCCGGGCCAGGGATGAGGTGACCTCGGTGGGGACCCGGATGCAGCCGTGGGACACGGCCTTACCGAGGCTGGACGGCACGTTGGTGCCGTGGACGGCGATCTGGCCGTCACCGGTGCCGAACTCCGTGAGGGTCGGGGAGTGGGCGGACAGACCGAGAGCGAAGGCGCCGTACGCACCGTGGGGGTCGTTGGGCTGGACCCGGTCGGTGACGTAGAAGGTGCCGGTAGGGGTGGGGTTGGTCGGGGAACCGACGGCCACTGTGGCGCTGGCGACCTGCTTGCCGGCGATGACGACCGTCAGGTGCCGGCTGGCCAGGTCGATGGTGATCTGGTCGTGCAGGGCTTCCACCCGGACCGAGGCGGCCGGGACCCATCCACTGGTGCCGTTGGGGCGGGTGGGCAGCGACACCTTGACCCAGCCGGGGATGACCTGCTGGACCATCAGGACCCGCGGTGATCCCATCGGCGTCTTGGCCGACAACTCGGCGATGACCTTGCCTGAGGCCGAAGAGGTCTCCCGGACGGTCAGCGCTCCGTTGAGGCTGACCGCCCGCTGACCGGTCACCGCACCGGCGTTGCCAGCGTTACCGGCGTTACCGGCAGCGCCTGCGGAACCGCCGGAACTTCCGGAGCCACTGGAACTCCCGGAACCTCCGGCCACCGTGCCGGCGGGCGAGGCGCCCGCCGGCACGGCCGAACCTGCCGCGAGGTCCGCCGGAACGGTGGCGGCCACCCCGGACGTGGAGGGCGCGGGATCGCCGCTGCACCCCGACACCGCCGCGGCCACTGCCAGGAGAACACCTGCCGCCCGCCCGGTCACCCGGATCCGGGATCTGGTCATCTGCCTCTCCTGTCGGTTCACCGTTCCGCTCCTTCTTCCGGTCAGCCCGTGAAGCTCGGGTTGCCGTTCACGACCTGGCAAGCGGTGTTGCCCGCGCTGCCGGTGCCGGAGCAGCCGCCCGTGAAGGTGCCACTCTCCGGTCCTCCGGCCGTAGCGCCGCCGTTCGACGAGCCACCGTTGCTGACACCGCCACCGTTCGACGAGCCACCGTTGCTGGCACCGCCACCGTTGCTGGCACCGCCACCGTTGCTCGGGATGTCGCCGCCACCGCTGCCGCCACCGTTGCCCGGGGCGGGGTCACCGTTGGTGTCGGTGACGTTCTCCCAGGTGGTCCCGGAGACGGCGCAGGTGCTCGCGCCGAGCTTGACGTTGGACGGGGTCGGAGTCGGGGCACCTTCCACCACGTAGGCGAAGGAGACCTCCTCGTTGGCGTCCAGGGACGCGTTCCACTCGGGGGCGGTTGCGTTGTAGTGGGTGCCGTCGGAGGTCATCCCGGCGTTGAAGTTGACCACCTGCTTGCCCGCGGCGGCGTCCCAGCTGAGCTTCCAGTCGTTCACCGGGTTCTTGCCGTTGAGCAGGGTCAGCGTGGTCATGTACACGGTCGGCCAGCGCACCTGGTGCACCTGGACGGTGCAGTCACCCGACGGCTGAGCCGGAGTGGTCGACGTGGACGGAGCCGGGGTGGTCGACGTGGACGGAGCCGCACTGGTCGACGTGGACGGAGCCGCGCTGGTCGACGTGGACGGAGCCGGGGAGTCCGTGCCCGTCGGCACCGGAGTGCTGCCGTCGGCGTTCTCCGCGGTCGTGCCGGTCACGGTGCAGGACGCGCTGCCGAGCTTGACCGCGGACGGGGTCGGGGTCGCCGAACCCTCCATCACGTACCCGAACGAGGCCTCCTCATTGGCGTCCAGGGCCGTCTTCCACACCGGCGCGGACGCGGTGTAGTGGGTGCCCTCGGCGGCCAGGCCGGCGTTGAAGCTGCCCAGCAGCTTGCCCGACGCAGCCTCCCAGCTGACCTTCCAGTCGCTCACCGGGTTCTTGCCGTTGAGGACGGTCAGCGTGGTCATGTGCACCGTCGGCCACAGCACCTGGTGCACCTGAACCGAGCAGTCAGCCGACGGCTGAGCCGAGGTGGTCGAGGTGGACGGGGCCGCGCTCGTGGTCGACGTGGTCGGAGCTGCGCTCGTGGTCGACGTGGACGGGGCCGCGCTCGTGGTCGACGTGGACGGGGCCGCGCTCGTGGTCGACGTGGTCGGAGCCGCGCTCGTGGTCGAGGTGGACGGAGCCGGGGAGTCCGTGCCCGTCGGCAACGGAGTGCTGCCGTCGGCGTTCTCCGCGGTCGTGCCGGTCACGGTGCAGGTGGCGTCGCCGAGCTTGATCGCGGACGGGGCCGGGGTCGCCGAACCCTCCATCACGTACCCGAACGAGGCCTCCTCGTTGGCGCCCAGGTCACCCTTCCAGTCCGGCGCGGATGCCGTGTAGTGGGTGCCCGTGACGGCCAGGCCTGCGTTGAAGCTGCCCAGCAGTTGGCCCGAGGCCGCTTCCCAGGTGACCTCCCAGTCGCTCACCGGCTTCTTGCCGTTGAGGACGGTCAGCGTGGTCATGTGCACCGTCGGCCACAGCACCTGGTGCACCTGGACCGAGCAGTCAGCCGACGGCTGAACCGAGGTGGCCGTGAACGAGGCCGGACTCGTGGTCGTGGTTGTGGTCGTGCTGGTGCTGGTGCTGGGGTTGGGCGGGGCTCCGGTGGTCGTGGTCGACGTGCTGGGAGCCGGCGCCGACGTGGTGGGAGCCGACGTCGTGGGATCCGGAGCCGACGTCGTCGTGGTGGGGACCGGGTCGGTGCCCTTCCACTGGTTGTCGTTGGGGAAGCCGGAGATCTCGCCGTTTCCGCCGTCGAAGACGACGTCGGAGCAGGAGAAGAAGGCGCCGTCGGCGTCGGAGCGCTGCCAGTAGGTCAGCATCAGGTGCTTGCCGGTCTTGTTGGCGGGCAGGCTGATGTTCCAGTCGAACGAGCTCCCGTCACTGCCGGAGGCGTTGGGAGTGGAGAAGGTGTGGGTGTCGAACGGCTTGTCTTCCAAGTCGTCCCAGGCCAGGGGCTTGGTCGGGTCGTAGCCGTCCTTGGTGATGTACAGGTAGAAGGTGCCCGGGTGTCCGTCGATGGTGGGGAAGCGGAAGTCCCACTTGGCGCCGGAGGTCAGGTGGGTGGCCGGCCAGTCGGCGCGGGCGGCGTCGTAGGCGGCGTAGGTCTTGTTGTTGGCGCTGCAGATCTTCCCGTCGGGGATGAATCCGCGGGTGCGTCCCTTGGTGGCCGAGTTACCGACGCCATACCAGTCCCACAGGGGCTGCTTGCCACCGTCTGCGATGGCCTGCTTGCAGGCGGGGTTGCGGGCGTCCAGATCCCCGCCCGTGTAGTGGGCGTCCTTGAAGCACAGATAGGTGCGTGATCCGGGGGAGGCGTTCGCGCCGTGCGCCTGCGCCGAACCGGCAAGCCACGCGCCACCGGCCGAGGCGGCCAGTACGGCTACCCCGACCCCCAACCCCAACCAACGTCGCCGAGAGCTCATGGCGAGACCGATTCCCTTCTTGCACGAACCCGTCACAGCAGGAGTGGGGCTGCGCGTGACCCCGACACCGGTGAGGGTGGAACGCCACCCGGGCCGGCGACCGGGCCGGTCACCATCCGGGCGGCGAACCGCCGTTCAGCCCCTCACGCACATGACGTATCTCCGTGGTCGGGGCGAAGGTTGCCTTGCCCCTCACCGCCCACATTGTGACCGCGATCACATTTCCCCGTCGGAAGGTCTCTGGCCAGGAGTGGAGCCCTGGCCACACAACGTCCGTGACCAGGGCTTTCACCCTCGGCGACGGCGCGGTCCACCGAAGCTGATCTTGCCGTTCCACGGCACCGCGGCCGGTGGCACGTTGGCCGATCGAGCAGACGGAGAGCCCGGGGCGGGGCAGGCGATCGGTCAGCAGGGCGGGCCATCATGGAGGTCCCGTCCGGCTGCGCCCGCCGCTCCCGGCCGCGGGTTCCGCCACCAGGCCGGACCGCGGGCGAACAGCCCCCGCCCGCCGTTCCCGGCCGCCGTCCACCTCGGGCAAGGAGACCGCGATGACCGTCCCACCGCCGGAGACCGGCACCCGGCCCGATCCCCGGACCGCCCGGCGGGCGGTGCGGCTGGCCTGGTTCACCATCGGCTACAACCTGCTCGAAGGCGTGATCGCGGTGTCCGCGGGCCTGGTCGCCTCGGCGGTGTCGCTGGTCGGGTTCGGGCTGGACAGCGGGATCGAACTGGCCGCCGCGGTCGTCGTGCTGATCCGGCTGAGCGCCGATCTGCGCGGCGGCGAGCCGGACGAGGCCGCCCAGCGCCGTGCCCTGCAGTTCATCGCCGTCACGTTCCTCGCCCTCGCCGGTTACGTGACGATTGAGGGGATCCGCGATCTGGCCACCCACGCGCATCCCGGGACCAGCCCGGTGGGCATCGCTCTCACTGGCGCGTCCCTGATCGTGATGCCGGTCCTGGCGGCAGCCAAGCGGCGCGCCGGGATCGCCATGGGCAGTCAACTGGTCGTCGCCGATGCCGCCGAGACCCGCCTGTGCGCCCTGCTCAGCCTGTCGACCTTCGCGGGACTGCTCGGGTACGCCCTGGCCGGCTGGACCTGGCTGGACGCCGTCGCCGGCTTCGTCATCGCCGGTTTCGCCCTGGTCGAGGCCAGGGAGGCCTGGGCGGGTGAGTTGCTGAGCACCGACGACGACTGACGGTGCCGGGCGGGTGTCGGGACGGCGGACGGCAGACGGCGGACGGCAGGCCGTCGGAGGGGTGCGGGGCTCTCGGCCGTCCGCGCCCCGGCCCTCACCGCAACCGCCACGGCCCGCACACCGGGTTCCTCGGCCGGCGCGGACCAGGCCCTACAGTCCTCGGTCCGACTGACAAGTGCTCGGCCCGCCTGACAACCCCGCGGGGTGGTCGGCGCGTAGGGGAGGCGTGAGGCAGGGCATGGAGTTGGAGCTGAACGCGTGGGCCGCCGGTGATCCAGCCGGGGACTACACGCAGTTCTTTCAGAGATCGTCGCCGTACCTGGTGCGGCTGGGCTACCTGCTCCTGGGGGAGCGCACCGCCGCCGAGGACGTCGCCCAGGACGTGTTGGAGGAGATGTACCGACGCTGGTCGACGCTACGCCCGGACTCCCTGTCCGCCTATGCCCACACCAGCGTGGTCAACCAGGCACGAAGCGTCGGCCGGCGCAAGACGGTGGCCCGGAAGTTCTCCTTCCTGCTGGCCACCCCCACCGTGGCGGCGACCGAGCCGGAGGAGGACCCGGCGCTCTGGCAGCTGGTCCAGACCCTGCCCCGGCGGCAGCGCGAGGTCGTGGTGCTGCGGTACTGGTGCGACCTGACCGAGGCGGACATCGCCCAGGTCCTGGGAGTGAGCCCGGGAACGGTCAAGTCCAGCGCCTCTCGGGCCCTGGCCCGGCTGGCCGGGAGTCTCGGTGACGGGTCGCCGGTCCCCGGCCAGGACGTCGCGACGGGAAAGGAGGACGTGTGATGGACCGTCTCGAGCGCGAACTCAGGGTCAGCCTCGCCCGAGCCGCGGAGACCGGAGCGCCCGATCCGGTGCGGCTGCGCAATCCCGCTCTGGCCGGCGGATCGAAGGAGAGTGCCGGGGTGCCGGGCGGCAGCAGCGGCCGCCGATGGGCCGCCGTGGCCGCGGCAGGGATGACGATGGCGGTGGCCGCCGCCGTGGTCGTGCCGATCTGGCACAGCAAGCAGGCCGGCAGCGGGACACCTCGACTGCCTGCGGCATCGTCGAGCGGCCCTGCCACCTCCTCAGCGCCGACGCCGGCCGACGCGCCTGTGCCGCACGCGGACGGCAAGCACCCGCTGTGGCCGCTGAAGGTGCCGGGCATCCCGAGTCGGACCATCGACCAGCTCCCCGTCGGCCCCGCACCGGACGTCCCCCTGCCGTACACCCTCGACCCCCGGACCAGCCCGGAACTCGCGGCGAAGCCGACCCTGGTGACCGCCGAGGGACGGGTGGAGTTCACCGGCACGGTCGGCGTCGACCTGCTCGACGCGCGGCCGCAGGGGCTCTTCGTGGAGACCCACGGGCCGGGACATGACGGCGAGGACGGGCTCTACGACGTGCGGGTGGTCCTGGTCGGCAAGGGCAACACGCAGCGTGAGCTCTACCACGGCGCCGTGGCGGGCAGCTTCGCGGTCTCCCCGGACGGCGCGACCGTGGCGGTGGACACCTGGATCGGCGTGGCGACCAAGACCCCCGCCGAGGTGGTGCTGGTGGACGTCGCCAGTGGCCGGATCACCCATCGCCTGGCCGGTCGTTTCAACTATGCCACCTGGCTGGGCAACACCACCCTGCTGCTGAAGGACCCGCAGAGCGGCGCCCCGGCCCGGGCCTGGCGGGCGCCCTGGACGGCGAGCACCCCCGAGACCGTCGACCCCGGCAGCACAGGGGTGATCTGGACGGCGGCGGGTCTGCTACGGGTGGACGAGACCCAGGGGTGCCTCCAGCGACTGGACAGTTCGCTGAAGGTGCTCGAGGCCAGCTGCGGCGGATGGTCCATTCAGGGCCGGATCTCCCCCGACGGGCGGTACGTCCCGGTCGAGTGGCGGCATAACGGTGACCAAGGGACCAGGCGGGCCGGCCTCCTCGACATGACCACCAACCAGATCACGGCCTGGCCGGCCGATCTGGCCGGGCCGTCCTGGCTGGCACCGGGGGAAGCCTTGCTGTCCCCCCGGTGGTACGAGGACCAGTCCGACTCGGCCCACTGCCTGCTCGCCACCGGCACCTGCGAACGAATCCCAGCAGACTCCTTCAGCGCCCTGTTCCGCGCTGCCACCTGGCTGGGCAGGTACTGAGCCGACACCGGTGCCGACGGCGGAAACTCGTCACCACCAGCAGCCCCGCCGGTGTTGACGGCGGGGCTGCTGGTGGTGTGCGGCGCGGCGAGGGCACGGGCGCCGCGCCCGGGCCCGGCGCCGGGTCAGCTCGGTAGCGGCTGGGGGCCGTCGGCCTGTCTGCCGGCCTGGGTGGCGGCGGCGAGAGCACGCAGATGCTCGGCGGCCAGCAGGTGGTTCAGGTCGAGGATGACGATGAACTGGTCGTCGTGGCGCGCCATTCCCTTGACGACCCCACCTTCGTTGCCCAGTTGTGGGGGCGGTTCGATGTCGTCGGCGGTGACGTGGAAGACCTTGTTGACGGCGTCGACGAGGATGCCCATCCGCTGTCCGATCCCGGGGCTGTCGCCGCTGTGGGTGGCGGCCCGGTGGCTGGTGTCGACGATCAGGATGCAGGTGCGCCGCGCGAGGGTGGTGGCGTCGCAGCCGAACCTGGCAGCGAGGTCCAGGACGGGCACGACGCTGCCGCGCAGGTTGAGCACGCCGCGGATGAAGGCCGGCATCATCGGCACCACGGTGATGGGCCGGTGTTCGATGATCTCCACGACGTCGAGGATGGGCAGGGCGTAGGTGTCGCCGGCCAGGTTGAAGGTGAGGTAACGGTCGTTCTCCGCGCCGAGTGCCGCCTGGGTGGTGTCGGCGGCTGCGGTGTTCGCCGTCGTGGTGATCCCTGCTGCTGGTGGCAGGGTTGCGGTTGCTGACTGACTCACTGGTGTGCTCCCGAAGCGTTGGCGGGCGAGGTCAGAACTGCTCGAAACGGGTGGGGTCGAAGCCGTTGTGGTGCCCGTTCCCGTTGCCGTTGGTGGGCGCCTTGCCATTGGTGGGCGCCTTGCCGGCGGTGGCACCGGCCAGGGCCGGTTCCCGGCGGTCCGTGGCGGTCGCGGAGCTCGCGTTGGGCGTCACGGTGGCGACAGCCTGGGCGGCGGCGGCCTTGCGCTGGCGACCCTTGACCGTGAAGAACCGCATGAGGTCCTGCAGGTTGCCGGTCTGGGTGGACATCTCCTCGGCGGTGGCGGCGAGTTCCTCGCTGGAGGAGGCGTTCTGCTGGGTGACCTTGCTCATCTGGGTCATCGCCGTGTTGACCTGGCCGACGCCGGCGGTCTGCTCGGCGGAGGCGGCGGTGATCTCCTGGACCAGGTTCGAGGTCTTGCCGATGCTGGGGACGATCTCTCCCAGCAGGTTTCCGGCCCGTTCTGCGGTCGCGACGCTGTTGGAGGCCAACTGCCCGATCTCCTGGGCCGCGACCTGGGAGCGTTCGGCCAGCTTGCCGACCTCGGTGGCGACGACGGCGAAGCCCTTGCCGTGCTCCCCGGCGCGGGCGGCCTCGATGGTGGCGTTCAGCGCCAGCATGTTGGTCTGGAACGCGATGTCGTCGATGATCGCGATCTTCGCCGCGATGTCCTTCATCGCTTCCACGGTCTGCTGGACGGCCTGACCACCCTCGGACGCCTGCCGTGCGGCCTTGGCGGCGATCCCGTCGGTGACTTTCGCGTTCTCGCCGTTCTGGTTCACGCTGGCGGCCATCTGCTCGACGCCGGCGGTGGTCTCCTCCACCCCGGCGGCCTGCTCGCTGGCCGCCTGGGACAACGACTGCGCGGTGGAGCTGATCTGCTCGGCCGCCACGGTGAGTTGGTCGGTGGAGGCCACGACCTCACCGACCAGGTCGGCGAGCTTGGCGACGGTGTTGTTCGCGGCCCGGCGCAGGTCCTCGAACTCCCCGCGGAACTCGGTGGTGACGGTCTCGGTGAGGTCCCCGCTCTCCATGGCCTTGAGCACCCGGGCCACCTCGTTGAGGGGTCCGATCACCGCGTCGAGGGTGGCGTTGACCCCGTCGACGACCGCCTTGAAGTCGCCCTGGTGCTTGGAGGCGTCGGCGCGGGTCGCCAGCTGGCCCTCCAGTGCGGCCGCCACGAGTGCCTTGCAGTCACCGATGAGGGCCTGCAGGTTGGTCTTCATCCCGTCCAGCGCCCGCAGCGCCTGGGCGGCTTCATCGTTGCCCCGGGCCTCCACCACGAAGTCGCAGTCGCCGCGGGCGAGCTTGTCGGCCGACGCGGTCAGCTGCGCCATCGGCCTGGTGATCAGCCGGGTGATCCACCAGGCGATCCCGATCAGGGCGACCAGCCCGATCAGCAGCATGACCAGGTCCAGGGTTCGCGAGCTCCCGATCGTCGAGCGGACCGTCGCGTTGTCCTGGACCAGCCGGGAGGACAGGTCCTGGCGCAACTTGGTGATCTCCCCCTGAATGGCGGCGTCCTCGGCCTGGGTCGCCTCCAGTGCGTCGGCGGACTGCTGCGTCCCCGGCGGGATCTTGTCCAGGACCGGCATCTGGGCCTTCACCTTGTCCACCCAGGCCAGGTAGGAGGTCTTCAACTGCCCCAGGGGTCCGGACACCTCCGGTGGCAGCGTCAGGCCCTGGACCGACGCCCAGTCCTGGTTGATCTCGCCGATCCTCGCGGTCAGCGCGGCATTGGCCTTCGCGGAGGTGGCGTCGTTGGCCGAGAGCAGCATGTCCCGCTCGGCGACCAGCACGTCGGACTGCTTGCCGTCCAGGTTCGCCAGTGCCCCGTCCACCGCCGACAGCACATCCGTCTGCCGGTTGAGGTCCTCCACCGTCCCCCCGCTGGTGTAGGAGAGCACGCCGATCACTCCGGCCACGACCACGCCGGTCACCGACAGCGCAGCCAACTTCCGCCCGATCGTCCAGGTCCAACCACTCATCGCAAGAACCTCTCCCGGCACCGCACCCGGCATGGGCGAGGCGCGATCCTCGTCGGCTGTTCTCAGCCCCGGTCGCTGCTGAAACCAGCAACGGGCCACTGCTTCCGCGGCACGCCCGGCGCTGCGCGCGGGGCGCAGCCCCCGGGTGGCCAGTCGTGTGATCGGTGCGCGGTCTCGGACAGTGAAGCCTCACCTTCCCCCGGGATGAGGGATCAAGGGCCCCATCACCCGACCTCCGCAACGCCCGCCGATCCACGACAACGTTCCGTTACGCAACTGCGCAAGGCACGGTCGGATCTTGAGCCGGGGCCCGGGAGGCCTTTCGCACGCCGGGTGAACGGCCTCCCGCACAGGTCGACGGCCTCCCCCGCGTGCTCGAGGGCGTCAGCCGAAGCGCCCTGTAGCGCCGATCCGGGCCGGTACAGCCTCCCGGGGGAGATCCTCGCCACCAGTGCGTACGCCCAGTTCGGCGCTGCCCCATAGTCCGTGCGTGATCGGCGGCCGGGAGGGCCCGTCGTGCGGGGCGGTCGGGGGTTCTCGTGGGCGTTCGGCCGGTTCCTGGGCTGCGGGCCACCGCAGTGGCCCTGGCCGTGATGGTCGTCGGGCTGTCCTTTGCGGCGCCGGCCCACGCGCAACCTCTCGCGGGCGGCGGGTTCACGCGGTCTGCCCCCGTCTCTGCGGCCGCGGCGATGCCTGGGTACACCAGCCTCACTCCGGTTCGGCTGCTCGGCACCCGAACCGGAGTCGGGGCCTCCAAGGGTGCCCTCGGCCCTGGCGGCAGCGTCGCCCTTCAGGTGACCGGCCGGGGCGGCGTCCCGACGAGCGGCGTCGGCGCCGTCGTGCTCAACCTGACCGGGACCGAGCCGGCCCGGAGCACCTACCTGACGGTCTACCCGACCGGAGAGGCCCGGCCGCTGGCCTCCAACCTCAACCTCGCCGCGGGACAGACCGTGCCGAACCTGGTCATCGCCAAGGTGGGTGCCGGGGGCAGCGTCACCATCGTCAACGACGTCGGATCCACCCATGTGGTCGCGGATGTTGCCGGCTGGTACGCCACCGGCAGCTACTACCACCCGCTGACCCCGACCCGGATCCTGGACACCCGGTCCGGGGTCGGCTCAGCCCGGGCTCCGGTCGGCCCTGCGTCCACCATCGACCTGAAGGTCGGCGGCATGGGCGGGGTTCCGGCGTCCGGTGCGGTGGCGGTCGCGCTGAACGTCACGGCCACCGACCCCACCGCCCCCACGTACGTCACCGCCTACCCGTCAGGGACCTCTCGCCCGCTCGCGTCCAACCTCAACCTCCCTCCGGGCGGCACAGCGGCCGCCGTCGTCCAGGTAAAGCTCGGAACGGGAGGCCAGGTCTCCCTGTTCAACGCTCAGGGCAGCCTGGAGCTCATCGCGGACGTCACCGGCTGGTTCGCGGCGAGCGGGGAATACGTGCCGCTGAGCCCGGCGCGCATCCTCGACACCCGGGTCGGCACCGGGGCACCGAGCAGGGCCCTTCCGGCGGGCGGTGACCTGACCCTGCCGGTCGCGGGAGTCGGTGGCGTCCCCGCGTCGGGCGTCCGCGCGGTCGTGGTCAACGTCACCGTCACGGAGCCGGCGGCGGCCGGGTTCCTCACGGTGTTCCCGTCCGGGGTCGACCTTCCGCTCGCCTCCAACCTCAACTTCCTGCCCGGGCAGACCATCGCGAACCTGGTGGTGGTGAAAGTCGGCACGGGCGACCAGGTCGTGATCCACAACGGCTCGAGTGGGACCGTGCACGTGGTGGGTGACGTGTCCGGGTACTACCAGGCCAGTGCCTCGTGGGGGGCGCCGGTGGTCGTGGCTTCCCCGCAGGGCGGGCTCGTGTCGGTGTCCTGCCCCTCGCCGTCGTTCTGCGCTGCGGTTGATGCCGGCGGGAACGCCTTCACGTACGACGGCACGACGTGGACCGGCCCGACGAAGATCAACAAGACGGCTCTGGTCGCCGTGTCCTGCCCCACCGTCAACTGGTGCGTGGCCATCGATCCCACCGCCGCCCTGCGTTTCGACGGGAAGGGCTGGAGCGCGCCCATCCCCCTCGCGGGCGCCCAGTACCTGAGCGCTTTGTCCTGCCCCGGCGCGGGCTTCTGCCAAGCCGTCGACTCCGGCACGACGATCTCCGCCACCTTCGACGGCACGACCTGGGGTACACCGACAGCGCTGGGAACGACGGCGCACACCGCAGTCAGCATGTCCTGCGCAAGCATCAGCTTCTGTCTCGCTCTCGACACGGCAGGCGGCTCGGCAACCTTCGACGGAACGCGCTGGACGCCCACGACGACACGCGGAATCGTTGCGGCCGGCCTGTCGCCGCCCGGCCTGTCCTGCTCCCCTTCGACCTTCTGCATGGCAGTGGGCACCTATCGGACCGCCGCTTTCG
>DASTGO010000146.1:0-3028 GCA_035719045.1 Kineosporiaceae bacterium
GTCGGCTCGCGGGTCCGCGGTGCAGGTGCCGCCGTGCCGCCGCGCCCGCTCGGACAGGTTGTCCAGCCCGCTGCGGCGGCTGACGTGCTCGGGCAGGCCCTTGCCGTCGTCGCCGACCTCGACCGTGATGGTGTGGGGTGACACCTCGACCCGGACCGTGACCGCGGACGCCTGCGCATGCCGGGCCGCGTTGGACAGTCCCTCCCGGACCACCGCGACCACGTCGTCGGTGAGGTCGGCGGGCAGGCCCTCGTCGGCGCCGCCGTGGGTGTCGATGGTCAGGTCCGGCTGGAAGCCGAGGGCGGCATGCGCACGGTTGGCCTCGCCGTGCAGCCGGTCGACCAGGCCGATCGCCTCGGCGGGGTCGCGCAGGGCCCGGATCGTCGAGCGGATCTGCCGGACCACCCGGTCCAGGGAGTCCAGGGAGCTGTCGATGTCGGACAGCACCCCGGGTTCCAGCCCGTCCCGCAGCCGGGACAGCCGCATCCCCATCGCGAACAACTCCTGGACGACCAGGTCGTGCAGGTCGCGGGCGATCCTGGCCCGGTCCTCCAGCAGTTCGGCCTCCTCGCCGCGACGGCGGGCCTCGGCCAGTTGCAGGGCCAGCGCGGCCTGACCGGCGAAACGTTCGGCCGTGGTGAGGTCCTGGTCGGCGAACTCGGGGTCTCCGACGTGCCGGAGCAGGATGAGCACGCCCATGTGGTCCTCGCCGGCGATCAGCGGCG
Organism: Kineosporiaceae bacterium; assembly: GCA_035719045.1. GTDB lineage: Bacteria > Actinomycetota > Actinomycetes > Actinomycetales > Kineosporiaceae > DASTGO01. Next base: position 726 of record DASTGO010000146.1, read on the forward strand.
CGTACAGGGCGGGCCCGAACTCGCGCAGCTCCGGCACCAGCAGCGACGGCTCGCTGGACATGTCCGCCGAGCGCAGCCCCTTGCCGGACTTCACCGCGGACACCGCCCGGCCCTCCGGCGGCATGACGATCCCGAGCAGTTGGTCGGCGCCCTCGCCGTCGGCCACCTCCAGCACCCAGTGGCCCTCCCAGCCGGGCAGCACCAGGGCGGCGGTCGTGGCCCCGGCCACCTCGCGGGACAGCCGGGCGATCAGCTGCAGGGCGTCGTCCTCGTCCGCCCCGGACAGCATCGCGGTGGACACCTCCTGGGCGGCGGCGAACCACTGCTCCCGGCGCCGCACGTCCTCGTACAGACCGGCGTTCTCGACCGCGACCGCGGCGGCGGCCGCCAGTGCGACCACGACGTCCTCGTCCTCGACGGTGAACCCGCCGGGCTTGTCGGCCAGGTAGAGATTGCCGACCGCGGTGTCGCCGATCCCGACCGGGACCCCGAGGAAGCTCTTCATCCGTGGGTGGTGCTCCGGGAAGCCGGTGGACGCCGGGTGCTGGGCCAGGTCGTTGACCCGGACCACCCGCCCCACCCTCGTGATGTGCCCGAGCACGCCGTGTCCCCGGGGCAGCCGACCGATCGCCGACGCCAGTTCGGGGCTCACCCCGGTGTAGACGAACGCCTTGTGCAGCCCGTCCTCGCCGAGGACGCCGAGCGCGGCGAAGGGCGCGTTGGTGAGATCGGCGGCGGCACGCACGATCCGCCGCAGGGTCGGCTCCAGCTCCAGGCCGTCGGCGACCGCCACCACGGCGTCCAGCAGCCGCCGGTCGAACGCGGGCGGACCGGGCGGACCGGGCGTTTCGACAGGTCGTGCTGGGTCGGTCACACCCAGATCATGCCCTGTCCCGCCTCGGGATGCCCCATCCGGGACCTCCGTGCCTTCCCCGGTGGGCAGTGGATAAGCCCTGGTCCCCGCCACGGCGCGGGCCCGCCGGCCCGGGTCGGGGAACCAGCGGGACCAGGCGGAGCCGGTCATCGGGATCCCTCCGCCGTGGCGGCGCCCTGCTCGGCCTCCCAGGCGTCCCGGTAGCCGCCGTACCCGGCCAGCAGTTGGTCGTGGGTGCCACGCGCGGCCACCCCGCCCGGCTCCAGGACGATCACCTCGTCGGCGGCGGCCAGCGGGGCCAGCCGGTGGGTGACCACCACCACCGCGGGTGCGTCCGGCCCACCGGCTGCGGCCCCGGTGAGCACGTCGTGGACCAGGGCGTCCGCGGTCTGCGGGTCGAGGTGCTCGCCGGGCTCGTCGAGCAGCAGCACCCCTGCTGCGACCAGGAAGGTCCGGGCCAGCAGCAGTCGTCGCCGTTCCCCGCCGGACAGGCCGGTCCCCCCGGATCCGAGCATGGTGTCCAGGCCGTCCGGCAGCGCCGCCAGCCAGTCGCCGAGGCCGGCCCGGGCGAGGACGGTCCCGATCGCCTCGTCGTCCGCCCCGGGATCGGCGACCCGCACGTTCTCCCGCACGGTCGTGGTGAACACGTGGGCGTCCTCGGCGGTGAACGACACCGTGCGGCGGACCACCGCCGGGTCGAGCGCGGCCAGGGGCCGGTCGGCGCCGCCGTCGCTGCCCAGCCGCAGCCGGCCGCCCACCGGGGGGAGCAGGCCCGCGAGGGTGAGCAGCAGGGTGGTCTTCCCGCAGCCGCTGCCGCCGACGATCGCCACCCGGTGGCCGGGGGGCAGATCAAGGTCGAAGCCGGTCATCACGGGTGCGGTACCTGGCCAGCCGCAGGACAGTCCCGTCGCGCGCAGCCGGGGCCGGGGGAGGGCCTGCGGGCGTGCGGCGGCCGGGGACGCCGAGCCGGACCCTGTGGCCCGAGCCGTGCCGGAGAGCGCCGTGCCGGTCGTGCCGGAGGTCGCGGCGGGCGGGGCGTCCAGCAACTGGAGCACCCGCTCGGCGGCGGTGCGGGCCCGGACCAGGCCGGTCGCGGCGGACGGCAGCCCGGACACCGCCTCGGCGGCGGCCAGCGGGGTGAGCGCGACGACCGCCAGCAGCACCTGGTCCAGCGTCCCGCCCCGGACCGCCTCGATGCCGAGCACGAGGGCGCCGACCATCGCCAGGCCGGTCATCAGGGTGCTCAGCCCGGCGGCCAGCCCGGCCGGGCGGGCGGCCCGGTCCAGCTCGGCGGCCAGCCGGTCGTCCAGCCGGGACAGCCGGTCCAGCCGGGAACCGACCGCACCGGCGACGGTGAGCTCGGCGGCGCCGTCGAGCAGGGCGAGCACCTCGGCGGAGGTCAGCGAGCGGGCCCGGGCGGCATCGGTCT
>DASTGO010000147.1:0-8795 GCA_035719045.1 Kineosporiaceae bacterium
CGGGCCGCGGACGGGGTCGTGGCCGAACCGGTGGCGGCGGCCGACAGGCCGAGGGTGGCGTCGCGGGGCAGCGGCCGCTGCAGGACGAGCACCGAATGCCCGGCCACCAGCACGGTGTCGCCGGGGGCGAAGGTGTCGCCGCCCTCGATCGGGCTGCCCTCGTCGTCGGCGGTGTCCAGCAGCACCGACCACCACGTGCCGTACTCCTCGGGAGGCACGCCGAACTCCAGGTCGTTCGCGTCGGCGTTGAACATCACCAGGAACGAGTCGTCGAGGACCCGCTGGCCGCGCTTGTCCGGGTCCATCAGGCGCTCGCCGTTGAGGAACACCGCCAGCGCCCGGGCGTAGCCGTTGGTCCAGTCCTCGTGGGTCATCTTGGTGCCCCCGGGGGTGAACCAGGCGATGTCACCGATCTCGCTCTCCCCGCCCTGCGAGGCCTCGCCCTTGAAGAACCGGCGGCGGCGGAACACCGGGTGGTCCCGGCGCAGTGCCACCACCCGCTGGGTGAAGGCCAGCAGGTCGAGCTGGTCGACGTCCAGCTTCCAGTTGACCCAGGACAGTTCGTTGTCCTGGCAGTAGACGTTGTTGTTGCCCAGCTGGGTGCGGCCGATCTCGTCGCCGTGGGCGACCATCGGCACGCCCTGGGACAGCATGAGCGTGACGAGGAAGTTGCGCTGCTGGCGGGCCCGCAGGGTGAGGATGTCCTCGTCGTTGGTGGGGCCCTCCTCCCCGCAGTTCCAGGACCGGTTGTGGCTCTCTCCGTCGGCGTTGCCCTCGAGGTTGTCCTCGTTGTGTTTGGAGTGGTACGAGACCAGGTCGCGCAGGGTGAACCCGTCGTGGGCGGTGACGAAGTTGATGCTGGCCATCGGGTGCCGACCGTCGTCCTGGTAGAGGTCGGAGGAGCCGGTGATCCGGGAGGCGAACTCCCCGAGCTTCGAGGGCTCCCCGCGCCAGAAGTCCCGCACGGTGTCGCGGTACTTGCCGTTCCACTCCGTCCACAGCGGGGGGAAGTTGCCGACCTGGTAGCCGCCCTCGCCGACGTCCCACGGCTCGGCGATCAGCTTCACCTGGGAGATCACCGGGTCCTGCTGGACGATGTCGAAGAACGCGCTCAGCCGGTCCACCTCGTGGAACTGCCGGGCCAGGGTGGCCGCGAGGTCGAACCGGAACCCGTCCACGTGCATCTCGGTCACCCAGTACCGCAACGAGTCCATGACCAGCTGCAGGACGTGCGGGTGCCGCATGAGCAGGCTGTTCCCGGTGCCCGTGGTGTCGTAGTAGTGCGCCCGGTCGGTGTCGACCAGCCGGTAGTAGGCGGCGTTGTCGATCCCGCGGAAGCACAGGGTCGGGCCGAGGTGGTTGCCCTCCGCGGTGTGGTTGTAGACGACGTCGAGGATCACCTCGATGTCCGCCTCGTGCAGGGCGCGGACCATCGCCTTGAACTCCTGCACCTGCTGGCCGCGCTGGCCGGCGGAGCAGTAGCCGTTGTGCGGGGCGAAGAACCCGATCGTGTTGTAGCCCCAGTAGTTGGACAGTCCCTTGGCCTGCAGCGTGGTGTCCTGGATGAACTGGTGCACCGGCATGAGCTCCAGCGCGGTCACCCCGAGATCGGTGAGGTGCTGGATCACGCTCGGGTGCGCGATCGCCGCGTAGGTGCCGCGCAGTTCCTCCGGGACCCCGGGGTGGGTCATGGTCAGGCCCTTGACGTGGGCCTCGTAGACCACCGTCTCGTGGTACTCGCGCTGCGGGCAACGGTCGTTACCCCAGTCGAAGTACGGGTTCACCACGACCGACAGCGGCACATGGCCGAGGCTGTCGTCGTCGTTGAAGTGGGCAGGGTTGCCGAACCGGTACGAGAACAGCGACTCGTCACCGTCGATCTGGCCCTCGATCGCCTTCGCATAGGGGTCCAGCAGGAGTTTCGCCGGATTGCAGCGCGCCCCGGACGCCGGGTGATAGGGGCCGTGCACCCGGAACCCGTAACGCTGCCCAGGGCCGATCCGGGGGAGGTAGGTGTGCCAGACGAAGGCGTCCACCTCGGTCATCGGCACGCAGGTCTGCAGACCCTTGGAGTCGATCAGGCTGAGGTCGACGCCCGTGGCGACCTCCGAGAACACCGCGAAATTCGTCCCTGCGCCGTCGTACGTGGCGCCGAGGGGGTAGGGCTTACCGGGCCAGGTCTCCATAGCTCCTCACGTCCATGGGCGACATGTCATTGTTGCGGCCCGCGCCCCTCCCCACCCACCGGGGCCGTCCCGGCGTGGCGGGTGAGCCGACAGTTTCCGGAATACCCTCTCGTGGCGTGGTTACCCCCGGACGGGGGTCTCGGCTGCTCAGGCGGGCAGGGCCCGGTCGACGATCGCCTGGGTGGTGCGCCGGCTGACCGGCAGGGTCCCGAACAGGGCGCCCCCGCCCCCGGATACCCGGGTGGCCAGGAAGGCCGAGGACACCGGTTGCGGGGCGTGCCGGACCAGCAGGGACGCCTGCAGGACGACGGCCAGTCGCTCGACCATCCAGCGGGCCCCGCCCTCGACGGCGGCCGGGTCCCGCCGGGCCTCCCGGGCGGCGGCCTGCAGGAAGCTCGCCACCTCGTCCATCGCACGGTCCAGACGCTGGTCCGCGCCCCGGCCGCGGTCCACCTCGGCCAGCAGCATCTCCATCGCCCGGGGCTGCAGCGACATCGCACGGAGCACGTCGAGGGCGTTGACGTTCCCGGTGCCCTCCCACAGGGAGTTCATCGGAGCGTCCCGGAACAGCCGGGCCAGGCCGTGTTCCTCGACGTAGCCGTTGCCGCCGAGACACTCCATCGCCTCGGCGACCACCGACATGGCCCGCTTGCAGATCCAGTACTTGGCCACCGGGACGGCGACCCGCAGCAACTGGGCCTCTCCGGCGTCCACCGCGGCGGCCACCCGCATCCCGAGCACGGTCGCCGCCTCGGTCTCCAGGGCCAGGTCCGCCAGGACGTTCTGCATGAGCGGTTTGTCCGCCAGCGGGGACCCGAAGGCCTCCCGGTTGCGGGCGTGGTGGACGGCCCGGACCACGGCGTGCCGCATGATCCCGACCGAGGCGAGCGCGCTGTCCAGCCGGATCGCCGAGGTGACCGCCTGCAGGGTGCGCAGCCCGCGGCCCTCCTCGCCGAGCCGGATCGCCCAGGACCCGTCCAGCTCCACCTCGGCCGAGGCCGCGGAGCGGGTGCCCAGCTTGTCCTTCAGCCGCTGGATCCGGAAGGTGTTGTGCTGCCCGTCGGCCAGCACCCGGGGCAGCAGGAAACAGGTGGGACCGGAGGGGGTGTCGGCCAGGGTGAGGAACACGTCGCTCATCGGCGAGGTGACGAACCACTTCAGGCCGGTGAGCTGGTAGCTGACCCCCGTCTCGACCGGGCCGCCCGGCTGGCGGCGGGCGACGGTGGTGATCGACCGCAGGTCAGAGCCGCCCTGGCGCTCGGTGACGGCGAGCCCGGCCAGGCAGCCCAGCTTCTCGGCCGGAGGGCGCAGCGCGGACTCGTAGGCCCGGGAGGCGACCCGGGGCTGCCAGAGCTTGTCCAGCTCGGCGTCCGCCCGCAGGGCCGGCACCACGGAGTAACTGGTGGTCAGCGCCGAGGTGTGCCCGGACTCGACCTGGGACCAGACGATCATGGCCGCGGCCCGGGCGGTGTGCGCTCCCGGCGGTGCGGCGGCGTCCCAGGCGGCGGCGGTGAGCCCGGCCCGGACCCCGCCCTGCAACAGCCGGTGCCAGGCCGGGTGGTACTCGACCTCGTCGATCCGCCGCCCGAACGGATCATGGGTGTGCAGCTTCGGGGGATGACGATCGACGAACTCTCCCCACCGCGCCGCCCGGGGGCTGCCGGCCAGCCGCCCGAGATCACGCAGCCGACCGAGGTGGTCGGAGGCGCCGTGCCTGGTCACGGCCTCCTCGAGGGCCGCGTCGCTGCCGAACACGTCGTGGTCGGCCGGAGGGGGCACCAGGTTCAGCGTCTCGTCCGCAGCCACCCGCCCCACGGTACTCACTTGCGGGGGGTGCTCGGTGCGACGGTGGCTGCTGTCGCTCCCGTGGCGGGCTGCCCGAGAGGCTTCCGGCCCTGCTCGCTACCGTGGGTGCGTGGCAGTCGGTACGGGCCTGCGGGACCTTGCGGCGCGGTCTGAGCGGCCCGAGCGACCCGCCGTGCTGCGCGGGCTGGTGCAGCTGGCCCGGCTGGCTGTGCGCGCCACCCGGATCTGCCTGCGGTACCGGGTGACCGGGCTCGCCGCCGAGGCCGGCTTCTTCGCGCTGCTGTCCATGCCACCGCTCATCCTGGGGATGGTCGCCAGCATCGGCTTCGTGGGGCGCTGGCTGGGCAACGGGGTGGTCCATGACCTGCGCCGCCGCACCGCCCAGCTGGCCGGGACCTTCCTGACCCCCGACGCCGTCCAGTCGGTGCTGCTGCCGACCTTCGACCAGGTGCTGCACTCGGGGCGGTTCGAGATCGTCTCGATCGGCTTCCTGCTGTCGCTGTGGTCGGGGTCACGGGCGCTGAACGTCTACGTCGACACGGTGTCGATCATGTACGGGCTCGGCGGGCGGCGGGGGATCGTCCGGACCCGGCTGCTGTCCTTCTCGCTGTACGTGGCCGCGCTGCTGGTCGGGATCGTCGTCATCCCGCTGATGCTGGTGGGGCCCGGGATGCTCTCGGACTTCCTCAGCCACCGGGTGCCCGGCGGACCGGCCCTGTCGTGGCTGCGCTGGCTCTACTGGCCTGTGGTCACCGGGTTGAGCGTGGTCGGGCTGACCACCCTGTACCACCTGGCCACCCCCGTGCGGACCCCGTGGCGGCGGGACCTGCCGGGCGCGGTGGTCGCCCTCGGGCTCTGGCTGGGGTCCAGCCTGGTGATGCGGGTGGTGCTGGAGGCCTCCGTCGGGGGGACGTCGATCTACGGCCCGCTGTCCACCCCGATCGTCGTGCTGATCTGGCTGTACGTGCTGGCCATCTCGGTGCTCATCGGGGCGTCCCTGAACGCCGCCGTCGAACAGGTGTACCCGCATCCGGCCCGGGTGGCGGCCCGGCGGCGTCCGTTCATCGCCCGGCGGCCGGTGACCCCGGTGCCGTCCGGTGACGACGAGGACGAGGAGCCGCCGCCGGGGGAGCCGCGCGGCCGCTGAACCCCTGCGGGGGCCGCTGGGGATCCCGGGACCAGGCAGGTCCGTGGATGGGGTATGGGCGGCAGTTCCTGACGGCTGGGCGAGCCGAACTGGACTTGCGCATGATCTGCACGAAAATGAAGGGCCAGCGAAACCCGTCGACAGGAAAGTGAAGGTGGATCATGCAGCCTTCGACGTGGGTGCGGGAACGGTTCGGATCAGCGGCCGCGGCTCTGGGCCCCGCCGTCATCGAGGGGATCCTCGTGGCTCACGAGGACGCCGTCGCGGCCCAGGGAGCCAGCGGGACCAAGAAGAAGGACCCGTACGGCCACACGATGAAGAACCGGCAGTACGAGGCAGTCGTCGAGGCCGCTCGGGACATCCCCGGCGTGAGGGCACTGCGGCCGCGAGGAGCCTTCTTCGAGCTGGTCACGGTCCCCGAGACGGGCACGGTCCTCTACCCGTGGCGCTATGCCACGGACGGGTCGGTGCCCCGGGAGACGGCGAGGATGCGGACGTCCGGCTTCCGGGTGGACCTCCTGGGATCGGCTGCACCTCTGGATCACCAGCTCACCATCGACGAGGCCGGACTCGACCTCGAGGAACTGGAGGCCCGGCTCCTGGAGGAACAGGCAGTCCTGGAGGAGCTGAAGAAGTCCCTGCGGGTGGTCCTCGTCGGCTATGCGAGCACGACCAGTCGGCTGCTGGACCTGGGCTGGGGTGAGGCCGCCCTGGCGGACCAGCACGGGACCCTCGACTGGCGGCACTGGGAGTCGCTGCCGTTCGCCGCCGCACGAGTCGCGAGGCGGTCTCTGCACGTCCTGTCGGACCTTCGGACCGAGCCTGTCGGCACCGGTCCGCGCTTCGACGACGCGCCGCTCGAGGAGCTCGTCCTCCCGCCCCGGAACTCGCAGCCTCCGGCGGCGGCCGCGGAAGGATACGGCCGGAACGGGCAGGGAATCACCGGGACGGAGGACGAGCCCCGTTGACGGCGCCTCAGTTGCGTCTGCTGTCCGGTGACCCCTCCGTTGATCGCGAGCAGGACCTGCTGTCAGCGGTAGCCGGCGCGTTCGACCCCGCGCGACTCACTCAGGCACGCCGTCTGGCGGGAAGAACGAAACGCGAGATCGCCTGTGAACTGGGCATCAGCCCGGCCGCGGTGGGGCAGTGGGAGTCCGGCGCCACCGCGCCCCGGCCGGACCATGTCCGACGCCTGGCGGTCTACCTGGATGTTCCGGCCGGTTTCCTCGCCTCCGGCCGGCGTTATGTGCGACTCGACATCGGAGACGCCCACTTCCGTAGCGTGCGATCCACACCGGCGTCCCTGCGGGCCAAGGCGATCGCCTTCACCGAGCAGGTCTGGGAGTTGGCTGCGGCGCTGGAGACGCGCGTGGACCTTCCGCCCGTCGCTCTGCCCGGTTTCTCCGTCGGCGAGGTTCAGCCCGGCCAGTTCGCCGGAGACCCCGCGACCGCGGCCGCCGAGGTGAGGCGCCACTGGTCCCTGGGCGAGGAGCCCGTACCCCACCTGATCCGGGTCATGGAACGTCACGGCCTGATCGTCACCCTGGTGCCCTTCGCCGGTGCTGACACGAAGAAGATCGACGCCTTCTCGACGTCCCACCTGCCGCGGCCCGTGGTCGCCCTGACGCCGGACCGGGCCGACGATGTCTACCGGCACCGCTACACCGCAGCCCACGAGCTGGGCCATCTCGTCCTGCACGGCGACATCGCCCCGGGGGACCCGGTCCAGGAGAAGGAGGCCGACGCCTTCGCAGCGGAATTCCTGACCCCGCGGGCGGCGATCGTCCCCCAGTTGCCGGCGAGGCTGGATCTCCATGTGCTCCAGCGGCTCGGGCGATCGTGGGGCGTATCCGTGGAGTCCCTGGTGTACCGCTGCCACGAGGTCGGCATGCTCTCCGATGCCAGCTATCGGCGGGCTTTCCTGCGCCTCAACCAGCAGCGCAAGCTCGGCCTGTTCGCGAGTGAACCCGTTCAGGGGTACCCCGGCGAGGTTCCCGTCCTGTTGAAGAAGGCGTTCGAGGTTGCCGAGAGGCAGGGGCTCACTCTCGCCCGGCTCGCCACCGAGCTGAGGATCGGTCTGCCACGTCTCCGGCTTCTCCTCGGCCAGCCGGACACCCGCCCGAAGCTCGACCTGGTGTGATCGGCGACGGCACGGACGGCAGGCGGAGAGCGGCCACCCGCGCCCGGTCGTCGAACCGGTGACGGCTGGTGCCGTTGGCCCACCCCGGTGTCGCCCGTCCGTGCCAGCCGGGTGGCGCGACTCGCCCTGCGTGGCCCAGCGGTGGTGTATCCAGGTGGACCAGGGCAGCCCCGACTCCCATTTGTGATCACGAAAATACAATTGGTGAGGCTCGGTTGGGTGCCTCCTCCCGCTCCGCCTCCGGTGGAGTAGCCGGCGGGGGCCCGGCGAAGGGGTCGGGACATGCTTGATCAGCGGTCGCCCCTCAGGGACAGGGGCGAGACCATCGGACGCGACATGGCCATTCCGGCGATCGGGAAAGCGCCGTGGGGAACGCATTTCTGCCAGTTCCACGACACCAAGCAGGACCTGCTGGACATCCTGGTGCCCTTCTTCGGGGCGGGCCTGGAGAGCAACGAGCAGTGCGTCTGGGTGACCTGCGAGCCGCTGGGGGTCGACGAGGCGACGGAGGCCCTCGGGCGTGAGGTCGGCGACCTGGAGCGGCGGATCGCGGACGGGCAGATCTCGATCTGGCCGCATCCGGTCTACTCCGGGGAGCCGGAGGGGTTCGACGCCGAGGCCTACCTGGACTCCTGGTCGCCGATGGTCGCCGCCGCCCGGACCAAGGGCTTCGACGGCCTGCGGATCAGTGCCGACTCCTCGCCGGAGGACGCCCTGCGGATGTGGAAGCCCTTCATGGAGTACGAGTCGGTGATCGGACCGAGGCTGGCCAGCGAGCAGGTGGTCGCCCTGTGCACGTACCCGATGGAGATGTGCGACCTGCCGAGGATGCTGGACGTCCTCACCCGGCACAAGTTCGCGCTGGTCAAGCACGGGGACTGGACCCTGATCGAGCCGTCGGAGCAGAAGATGGCGACGGCCGCGGTGGAACGGATGAACATCGCCCTGGCCGAACGGACCGCCGAACTGCAGTCCGCGCTGGCCGACCTGCGGGGGTTCAGCCAGTGGGTCACCCATGACCTGCGGGCCCCGCTGGCATCGATCGCCTCGTTCGGTGACCTGCTCGCCGAGGAGTGGGAGGACCAGCTCGACGAGCGTGGCCGCGGCATGCTGGAGCGCATCCGCAGCGGCGCCGCCCGGATGGATCAGCTGATCGCCGCCACGCTGGCCTACTCCCAGGTCCAGAACGCCACCCTGGACCTGCACCCGCTGGACCTGGCGGCGATCGTCACCCGGGTGTGGCCGACCGTCGCCGGTGCAGGCCGGGGCCGGCGAGCGGCCCTGCACGTGGGCGAACTCCCGATGGCCTTCGGGGACCGGGAACTGGTCACCCAGGCGTTGACCGCCCTGCTGAGCAACGCCTCCAAGTTCACCGCCCACCAGCCGGACCCGCTGGTCGAGGTCGGGGCGAGAACCGAGTTCGGCGAGACCGTGTACTACGTGCGGGACAACGGGATCGGGTTCGAGGCGGCCGACGCGGAGGCGATCTTCGGGGCCTTCACGCGGATGCACAGCG
>DASTGO010000148.1:0-8153 GCA_035719045.1 Kineosporiaceae bacterium
TCGACCCCGAACTGTTCGGCAAGCTGTCCGAACGCTTCGCCCGGTTCATGGGAACGGCCAGCTTTCTCTTCTACATGACGATGTTCGTCGGGGTCTGGCTGGCCTGGAACACCTTCGCCCCGGCGCAACTGCAGTTCGACCCGCGGGCGCTGAACTACACCCTGCTCACGCTGATCCTCAGCCTGCAGGCGTCGTACGCCGCACCGCTGATCCTGCTCGCCCAGAACCGCCAGGACGACCGGGACCGGGTCTCGCTGGAACAGGACCGGCAGCGCGGCGAACGGTCGCTGGCCGACACCGAGTACCTGGCCCGGGAACTGGTCGCCCTGCGGATCGCGCTGCGGGACGTGGCCACCCGGGACTTCGTCCGGGCCGAGCTGCGCGACCTGCTGGCCGAACTCGAGGCGAACGGCCGGCCCGGCGACGCCGCTGCGGCCGGACCGGACCGCACCGGACCGGGATCTGCCGAACCGGGCCGCACCGAGCGGGAGCCTGCCGCCGGCGTTCCTGGCGAACGTGGTCACGCCGGCCACGGGACGCCCGGGGGCCGGGCCTCCCGGGACGGGTAGACGTCAGGCCGGGTAGACGACGGGGAGACGTCAGGGGGCCAGACGTCAGGGGGGCCGGACGTCAGGCCGGCGGCGTCCAGTCCTCGCGCAGCAACCCGTACCAGGCGGAGTCGCAGATCTCGTCGGCGACGATCCAGCGCTGCCGCAGCAGGCCCTCCTGCCGGAAGCCGAGCCGGTCCAGCAGCCGGGCGGAGGCCTCGTTGCGCGGGTCGATGTCCGCCTCCAGCCGGTTCAGGTCGAGCCCGGTGAACGCGTACCCCACCACGGCGGCCGCCGCCTCCCCGGCGTACCCGTGCCCCCAGGCGTCCCGGCGCAGGGCGTAGCCGATCTCGGCCCGCCGGCTGCCCCGGTCGAGGTGGAACAGCGAGACCGTCCCGATCAGGTCTTCGTCCTCGAGGCGGAGCACCGCCAGCCGCACCGCCCGGCCCGCCGCCGCATCCTCGACGTCCGCCCGGACCATCAGCCCGGCCAGCGCCGGCCGGTTCCAGGGCGGGGTGCTCCAGTACCGCATCACCTGGGGGTCGGAGAAGATCGCGTACAGGGCCCCGGCGTCGTCGGGGGCGACCGGGCGCAGCCGCAGCCGCGGGGTGTCCAGGGCGAGGTCGGCCAGTCCGGGCATGGACCCAGACCGTAGCCCTGCGGCGCGGACAGGCCGCCGTCCGGGTCCCCGGTTCACCCGCGCAGATCACCCCCTGGTCAACCCGGTGCCGGTTCCTGCCGAGAAGACCCCCGTGAGCGAGCCCCCCGACCCTTCGGCGGCCCCGCTGCGGCGGCACCGGGCCACGGCCGCGAGGGCGACCAACCCTGACCGGTCCCCCAACGCACGGCGCCGGCTCGGGGACGTCCTGGTGGACTCGGGGCTGCTCACCGCCGAGCAGCTCCAGCAGGCCCTGGAGGACCAGCGGCGTCCGGACGCCCCCCGGCGACGCCTCGGGCAGGTCGTGGTGGATCTCGGGATGGCCACCGAGCGGCAGGTCGCCGAATGCCTGGCGAACCTGCTCGGCCTGGAGATGGTCGACCTGTCGAAGAACGTGCCCGCCCCGGACGTGGTCCGGATGCTGCCGCGGTCGGTGGCCGAGCGGACCAACGTACTCGTGCTGGACCGTTCCCCCAACGGCGGGCTGGTGGTGGCCGCGTCCGACCCGACGAACGTGCTCGCCCTGGACGACGTGCGCCTGCACACCCGGTCCCCCGACCTGCAGGTCGTGGTGGCCACCGACAGCCAGATCCGCGACCACATCGCCCGGGCCTGGTCGCTGGGCCACGACAGCTCCTCGGTTTCGGCGATCATCGACGACGCCGAGAACCCGGATGACGCCGACGTCGCCGGCACCGGGACGGGGGACGACGCGCCGATCGTCCGGCTGGTCAACCAGATCCTCGGCGACGCGGTCCACCTGCGCGCCTCCGACATCCACATCGAGAGCCAGCGGGACGCGGTCCGGGTGCGCTACCGGATCGACGGCCTGCTGCGGGACGTGATGAACGCCCCCAAACGGATCACCACCTCGGTGGTCAGCCGGATCAAGATCATGTCCGGGCTGGACATCGCCGAGCGCCGGGTGCCGCAGGACGGCCGGACCCGGTTCATGCTCGACAGTGTCGCCATCGACGCCCGGGTGAGCACCCTGCCCAGCCTGCACGGCGAGAAGGTGGTCATCCGGCTGCTCACCCGCGGCGACGACGTCCCCCGCCTGGACAGCCTCGGCTTCGAGCCGCATCAGCTCGCCGCGCTGCGGGCGGCCCTGTCGGTCCCGCAGGGGCTGATCCTCATCACCGGGCCGACCGGCTCGGGCAAGACGAACACGCTCTACTCGGCGATCGCGGAGGTCCGCAGCCCGGAGCTCAACATCGTCACCCTGGAGGACCCGGTCGAGGTCCAGCTGCCCGGGATCACCCAGGTCGGGGTGAGCGAGAAGACGGGGATGACGTTCAGCAAGGGACTGCGCTCGATCCTGCGCCAGGACCCGGACATCATCCTGGTCGGCGAGGTCCGTGACGCCGAGACCGCGGAACTGGCCCTGAAGGCCTCGCTGACCGGTCACATGGTGCTCACCACGCTGCACACGAACTCCGCGGTGGCCGCCCTGACCCGGCTGGTCGACATGGGCGCCGAGCCGTTCCTGGTCGCCTCCTCGCTGACCGCCGCGCTGGCCCAGCGGCTGGTCCGCAAGCCCTGCCCGAGCTGTGCCCAGCCGTACGTCCCGGACGAGCTCACCCTGACCGGCCTCGGGCTCACCCCCGCCGACCTGGCCGGCTGCACCCCCCGGCACGGCACCGGCTGCCCGGACTGCGGCGGGACGGGCTACCGGGGCCGGACGGCCGTCTACGAGATCCTCAGCGTCGACGCCACCCTGCGCCAGGTGCTGGTCAAGGACCCGTCCGAGTCAGCGATCGCCGCCGCCGCCCGGGCCGCCGGGATGCTCACCCTGCGCGGGTCCGCCCTGGATAAGGCGCGGCGGGGCGAGACCACCTTCGAGGAGGCCGTCCGGGTCACCCACTCCGACCACAGCGGGGCACGGACCTGCCCGGCCTGTGAGCGCCCGGTGGAGCACGACATGGTGGTCTGCCCCTGGTGCGCCGCCACCCTGGACCGCGGTCACTGCGAGCGGTGCGCCCGGACCCTGGACCCGGACTGGAAGATCTGCCCCTGGTGCCGGACCCCCGCCCCCGGCCCGGGGTACGCCACCGTGGCAGCCGTCCCCGCCCAGACCCGCTGGGAGGACCACCCCGAGCCGTACGGCGGGCACCAGTGATCCGGCACCCCGGATCCGCGCGGTGACCCCACCAGCACACCCGATCGGGCGGCAGTTCCCGGCCGAACAGGTCACCTCCGCGGACGGCCGGCCCGAACCGGGCGGACATCCGGGGGCGGGCGCGCCCGCCGGGAGGCGGCGACCTACGATCGGGGCATGGCTGTGTCCCCCGACGCCGTACAGGCCGCGCTCGCCACGGTGAACGACCCCGAGATCCGCCGCCCGATCACCGACCTGGACATGGTGAGGTCCGTCCAGGTGGACGGGGGCACGGTCCGGGTCGAGGTACTGCTCACCGTGCCCGGCTGCCCACTGAAGGACACCCTGACCCGCGACGTGCGCGCCGCGGTGGCGAAGGTCGAGGGCGTCCAGGAGGTCGACGTCGTCCTCGACGTGATGTCCGACGCCCAACGGCAGGCCCTGCGGGAGAAGCTGCGCGGCGGCGGCCAGGCGGCCCGCGAGATCCCGTTCGCCAAGCCGGGCTCGCTGACCCGGGTGTTCGCCGTGGCCTCCGGCAAGGGCGGCGTGGGCAAGTCCAGCGTGACGGTGAACCTGGCGGCGGCGATGGCGGCCGACGGGCTGTCCGTGGGCGTGGTCGACGCGGACGTGTACGGCTTCTCCGTGCCCCGGATGCTCGGGGTCGGCCAGCCGCCGACCCGGGTGGACGACATGATCCTCCCGCCGGTCGCGCACGGCGTGAAGGTCATCTCGATCGGGATGTTCGTGCCCGGCAACCAGCCGGTGGTGTGGCGCGGGCCGATGCTGCACCGGGCCCTGGAGCAGTTCCTGGCCGACGTGTACTGGGGTGACCTCGACGTCCTCCTGCTCGACCTGCCGCCCGGCACCGGGGACATCGCGATCTCCGTCGCCCAGCTGCTGCCGACGGCGGAGATCCTCGTCGTCACGACCCCGCAGGGCGCCGCCGCGGAGGTGGCCGAGCGGGCCGGGTCGATCGCGGTGCAGACCAAGCAGCAGATCGTCGGCGTGGTCGAGAACATGTCGTGGATGCCGATGCCGGACGGGTCCCGGGTGGAACTGTTCGGGTCCGGCGGCGGGCAGACGGTCGCAGGCTCCCTGGGCCGGGTCACCGGCGCCGAGGTGCCCCTGCTCGGACAGGTCCCGCTGGACGTCGCGCTGCGCGAGGGCGGGGACGACGGTCGGCCCGTGGTGCTCTCCGCACCGGACTCCCCCGCCGGGCAGGCGCTGCGCGAGGTCGCCCGGAGCCTGTCCAAGCGGGCCCGCAGCCTGGCCGGACGCTCGCTCGGGCTGACCCCCGTCCCGCGCTGACCCCGTCCGGCCCGCGCTGACCCCGTCCGGCCCGGGACGCGCCCCAGGCCGGAACACGGCGGCCGGCACCGGCAGTCCCGTTACGATCGCCGGATGGCGCACGGCCACGACCACGGCCATCCGGGACCGGCGGGCCGGCGGGACCGCCTGCTGCTGACCCTGCTCGTCACGCTCACGGTGATGCTGGCGGACGCGGTCGGGGCGTGGCTGTCCGGGAGTCTGGCGCTGCTGGCCGACGCCGGGCATCTGCTCACCGACGCGGGCGGGCTCGGCCTGGCCCTGGTCGCCACCGTGCTGGTGGAGCGCCCGCCCAGCGACGCCCGGACCTGGGGCTTCCGGCGGGCCGAGATCCTCGGGGCGGCGGTGCAGTCCGCCCTGCTGCTCGCGGTCGGGGTGTACGTGCTGGTCGAGGCGGTCCGGCGGCTGTTCCAGCCGGCGCCGGTGACCTCCGGCACCATGCTGGTGTTCGGTCTGGCCGGGCTGATCGGCAACGGGGCCGGGATCCTGCTGCTGGCCGGCGACCGCGCCGAGGGACTACATCTACGGGCGGCCTTCCTGGACGTGCTCAACGACGCGCTGGCCTCGGTGGCCGTGCTGGTCGCCGCCGCGGTGATCCGGGTGACCGGGTGGACCCGTGCCGACGCCGTGGTGTCCCTGGTGATCGGGGCGCTCATCCTGCCGCGAACCTGGCGGCTGCTGCGCGAGGCGGTCGACGTCCTGATGGAGGCCACCCCGAAGGACGTGGACCTGGCCGCCGTCCGCACCCACCTGCTCGGCGTGCCCCACGTGCTCGGGGTGCACGACCTGCACGCCACCACGGTGGCCACCGGACTGCCCGTGCTCACCGCCCACGTGGTGGTCCACGACGCCTGTTTCCGGCACGGAGACCTGCCGGCCATGCTGGACCGCCTGCAGTCCTGCCTGGCCGGGCACTTCGACGTCGTGCACTCGACGTTCCAGTTCGAGCCCGCCGGGCACGCCGCCCACGAGCACCAGGGTCACGGCTGACCGCGACGCGGGGGCCGGGGCCGGATCGGGTCAGGTGGCGTCGGGGTCGAGCGGGACGTCGCCGGACGCCGCGGTCGGCTCGGCGGCATGCCGGGGCCGGCGCGGCTGAGGTCCGCCCGGGGAGACCGGCTTGTCCTTCAGCCCGAGGGGGTCGTCGGGGTCGATGGTCTCCGACAGCGCCTCCCGGACGATCCGGCGCGGGTCGTACTGCCGGGGGTCCAGCTTGCGCCAGTCGACCTCGTCGAACTCCGGGCCGAGCTCCGCCCGGACCTGCTCCGAGGCGCCCTGGGCCATCCGGCGCAGTTCCCGTACCACCCGGGCCAACTGCTGGGCGTACTGCGGGAGCCGTTCGGGACCCAGCACGATGGCCGCCACCACGAGAAGGATGACGAACTCCTGGCCGCTGATGCCGAACACGCGCGAACCCTACTGGGTCGATGCCTGGAGCGTGACCCGGACCTCCCGGTCGGACCCGTCCCGGCGGATGGTCAGGGTGATGACGTCCCCCGGCGTCATCGCCCGGATGGCCACCACGAGCTCGTCGGGATCCGTCACCGGACGCCCGTTGAACGCGATGATCAGGTCCCCGGGCTTGATCCCGGCCCTGTCCGCCGGACCGCCCGGGGTCACCGGCGCCTGCCCGTCGGACAGGTCGTTGCGGACCTTGACACCCTGGCCGCTGTAGGTCCGGTCGAGCAGCACGCCGATCACCGGGTGCTCGGAGTGGCCGGTCCGGATCAGCTCCTGCGCGGTCCGGCGGGCCTGGTTGCTCGGGATGGCGAAGCCGACGCCGATGTTCCCGGCCGTGGTCTGTGTGCTGCCCGGGGCACGGGCGATCGCGGAGTTGATCCCGATCACCTGCCCGCCGGCGTTGACCAGCGGGCCGCCGGAGTTGCCCGGGTTGATCGCGGCGTCGGTCTGGATGGCGTTGATGAACGCCTGGGTCTGACCGCCGCCCGCCGCCACCGGCCGGTTCAGTGCGCTGACGATCCCCGTGGTCACCGTGCCCTGCAACCCGAGCGGCGCCCCGATCGCGATCACTGTGTCCCCGACCACCACGGCGTCGGAGTCCCCCAGCGGCAGGGCCGCCCGGTCGCCGACATCGGTCTTCACCACGGCGAGGTCATAGGACGGGTCCCGTCCGACGACCTTGGCCTCGGTATGGGTGCCGTCCTGGAAGACCACGGTGATGGTCCCGCCCCCGGAGGCGACCTCCACCACGTGGTTGTTGGTCAGGATGTACCCGGCCCGGTCGATGATGAAGCCGGAGCCGGTGCCCTCCTCGCTGTTGCCCTGCACCTTGATCGCCACCACGCTCGGCAGCACCCGGGCGGCCACCCCGGGAAGGCTGTCGGCCGGGCGGGTCACGCTCC
This sequence comes from Kineosporiaceae bacterium, assembly GCA_035719045.1. Classification (GTDB taxonomy): domain Bacteria; phylum Actinomycetota; class Actinomycetes; order Actinomycetales; family Kineosporiaceae; genus DASTGO01. Next base: position 6,994 of record DASTGO010000148.1, read on the forward strand.
CCCTGGTCGGCACCGGGAGGGTCACGGAGGTGTCCCGCAGGGTGTTCTGCCGGGCCTGCTGGTACGCCCAGCCCCCGGCGAAACCGCCGATCAGTCCCGCGATCAGGGCGACCACCGCCACCCCGACCACCAGGGCGACCGTCCGGCCCGCGGGCCGCCGGGCGGGCGCGGCTGCGTCCCCGGCGACGACCCCCACGAGCTGACCCGTCAGCGCGGGGTCCGGCTGGGAGGGGTCCGGCTGGGAGGGCTCCGTCAGCGCGGGGTCCGGCTGGGAGGGCTCCGGCTGGCCCAGGTCGACGGTGTCCGCCGGGGCGGATCCGGCCCAGCCCTCGAGCACCTCGCCCTGCGGCACGGGTCCGTCCGTCCCGGCAGGCTCCGTCCCGGCAGGCTCCGTCCCGGCAGACGACGGCGCCCCGGCCGACCCGCCGTCCGCACTGGACCCGGCTGTGCCGCCCTCAGGCACCGCGTCGCCGTCAGCCTCCCCAGGCCCTGCGGTGTTCCCCGACCCCGCGGTCCCGGGTCCTGGACCGCCGGATGCCACGGACATGCCCGCGGCATCGGCGGGGGCGGCCGGTTCCGGCAGGGGACGTGGCGCTTCCTCCGCCGCAGGCACCGGCTGCCCCGGCTCGGCTGGCTGTGGCTGGCTCATCCGCGCCCGATTCCTCCTGTTGCCGCCCGTGACACTGCGTCGACCCTGCTGCCGGCGACCGGTCGGCCGCCGTACACCAGGTGCTACCGCAGACCTTCATACCTCAGAACTTCATACCTCAGCGGCCCGGAGCGGACGTCGTCAGCCCTTCGGAGGTGTTCGGCGGCCTGAGGCAGCTGCGCCGCGGCCCGGAGCAGGGCCGACGAACCGGCGGAGGTGCCGCCGGCGGCTCATCCCACCGCGGGCGGCGGGACCACCGGCGTCCCGGTCGGGCTCACCGTCCGGATCCGTCACCCTGCGCGTTCGAGACCAGTTGCCAGCCGGCCGGCACGTCCATGAACGGGAGGTCGGCAGCGGTTCCCGGATGGTCGACGACCAGTGTGTCGACCGGGGGGACCACGGCGGGGGCCGAGGGCCCGGCGACGGCACCCCCGGCGGCCAGACCGGTGATCCCGACCCCGACGACCGACAGTGCCCCGATCACGGCCACCGCCAGCCTGGTCCGGCGCCG
>DASTGO010000149.1:0-21919 GCA_035719045.1 Kineosporiaceae bacterium
GGGCCCGCGGTCTGCAGGAAGTGGCCGAGGGGTCCCGCGGGGTGGGTGGCGGCGGCGGGATGGAGTGCGGTCCAGGTCGCGGGGTCGAACAGCGGGTGCGGGGTGGCGGTGGCGGCCGCCGCGCGTTGCAGGTAGGCGCCGAAGGGGTCCGCGTGCCGGGTCCCCCAGTCCTTCGGGGCGTACCACGACGGCTCGAACAGCGGGGACGGTGACAGCCCGGCCCGGCGACCGCGTAGGACGTAGTGGGCCACCGCCGCCGACAGTCCCGGGACCCGGCCCTCCAGCTGTGCGGCGTACCACCGCAGGTCGAACAGTCCGCTGCGCCGGATCACCCAGCCCGACGCCGCCTGCCAGCCGAGCCGTCTCACGCGCCGCACCCTAGCGCCCGGTGGACGACAGGCCCGGGAGCGGGGCCGTGCGGATCAGCCGACGGCGGGGACGGGGGCCTGGCCGGCCTTCGCCGCCGCCTGCCAGGCCTGCCAGGCACTGGCCACCATGTCGTCGATGTCATGACGCATGGCCCAGCCGAGGTCGCGGGTCGCCAGGGCACCGGAGGCGACGATCCGGGCCGGGTCACCGGGCCGCCGGTCGGTCAGCTCGGGGGCGAAGTCGATCCCGGTCACCCGGCGGACGGCGTCCATGATCTGCAGCACCGACAGGCCGTCGCCGCTGCCGAGGTTGTACACCGGCTCCAGCGGGCACCCCTCCTCGAGGGCCTGCGCAGCGGCGACGTGGGCCAGGGCGAGGTCCTGGACATGGACGTAGTCCCGCACGCAGGACCCGTCCGGCGTCGGGTAGTCGGTGCCGAACACCTTCGGCGTGCGTCCGTCGGTCAGCGCCTTCAGCACCAGCGGGAACAGGTTGTGCGGGCTGCTGTCGTACAGGTCGGGGTGGCCGGAACCGACCACGTTGAAGTAGCGCAGCGAGGTGTGCCGCAGCGGGCTGGTCCGGGCCACGTCGCGCAGCAGCCACTCGCCGATCAGCTTGGTCTCCCCGTACGGGGACTCCGGCAGGGTCGGCGTGGTCTCGGTGACCAGGTCCACGTCGGGGGTGCCGTAGCAGGCGGCGCTGGAGCTGAAGACGACGGCGGGAACACCGTGCCGGACCACCCCTTCCAGCAGCACGGCCATCCCGGTGACGTTCTGGTCGTAGGTGTGCAGCGGACGCTTCACCGACTCACCGGCGTACTTGTAACCGGCCAGGTGGACCACCCCGTCGGCCGGTCCGCCCCCGGCCAGCAGCGCCTCGTCGACGGAGGCGGCGTCGGTCACCGAACCCTGCACGAACCGGGTGCCCGCGGGGACGAACTCGCGGTGCCCGCTGGACAGGTCGTCCAGGACGGTGACCTCCCGCCCTGACTCCAGCAGGACCCGCACCACATGCGCCCCGATGTACCCGGCACCACCGGTGACCAACCACGTCATGACCACCACCCTAGTCGGGCGTCCTGCGCCACCTGATCAAATCGTGGGGCCCGGGCAGGACAGGACGGCGGCGGACCCGAGGCATGGCAGGGCCGGGCAGGACAGGCCCCGGGGCGGGCGATCATGCATCCGATGCCGCGCGCTGCGGCACCGGTCCGGGGCAGACTCGTGACATGTCCCCGCGCGAACCCGTTCCCGCCCGGCACCGTAACGACGACGAGGTGATCCGCCGGCTGCTCACCACGCCCGGCCGGTGGGCGGTGGTCGGGCTGTCGCAGAACCCGGCCCGCGTGGCGTACCGGATCACCGGCTACCTGCAGTCCCCGCTGGGCATGCGGATCGTGCCGGTGCACCCCGCGGCGGACACCGTGCACGGCGAGCCCGGCTTCGCCACCCTCGCCGAGATCCCCGGACCGGTCGACGTGGTCGACGTCTTCGTCCGCAGCGACCTGGCCGGGCCGGTGGTCGACCAGGCGGTCGCGATCGGGGCGAAGGCGGTCTGGCTGCAACTCGGGGTCGTCGACGAGGCGGCCGCCGCCCGGGCCCGGGCGGCGGGGCTCGACGTCGTGATGGACACCTGCCCGGCGATCGAGGCGCCCCGGCTGGGGGTGGTCTGATGCCGGCGTGCCGGCGGCATCCCGACCCGCGGCGGCGCGGCACCGTCTACCGCTCCCGGCCCCGCCTGTGGGGGCGCGGCCGCGGGCTCGCCGGTCCCCCCGGCCTCATCCCGCCCGGGCAGCAGCCGGACGGACGCCCTCCGGCCCCCGCCGGTCCTGCCCCGGGCTACGACCCCCGCTCCGCGCAACCGCCGTACGCCGCCCCCGGCGCCGGGCCGGGTTCACACCCCGGGCCGGCCCCCCGATCCCCCGGCACCTGTCCGCCGGCCGCCGTCCCCGGTTCCGCTCCCGGTGGGCCCGGCCCCGGTGGCCGGTTCGGGATCCGTCCTGGTGGTTCCGGCCCGCTCGCCGGTGCCGCCCGGCGGATCCGCTGGCGTTGGGTGGCGCTCGCCGTCGTGGCCGTGCTCGTGGTCTACCCGCTCGCCCTGTTCGCCATCGCGTGGAACCACCTGGGCAAGGTCGCTGCGATGCCGTCCGGCGCCCGGCCCGCGCAGACCCCGGGCACGACGTACCTGGTCGTCGGCAGCGACTCCCGGGCGGCGCTGACCCCGCAGGAGCGGGCCCGGCTCGGCACCGGCCAGGTCGCCGGCGGGCGGACCGACACCCTCATGCTGCTGCACGTCCCGGCCGGGGGCGGGCCGACGGTGCTGGTCAGCGTGCCCCGGGACTCCTACGTCAGCATCCCCGGCCACGGGAAGAACAAGATCAACGCGGCGTACGCCTTCGGCGGGCCGCAACTGCTGGTCCAGACCGTCGAACAGGCCACCGGGATCCGGGTGGACGCCTACGTCGAGACGGGACTGCTCGGGTACGCCGACCTGGTGGACGCCGTCGGCGGGGTCACCGTCTGCGTGAAGTCGCCGATCAAGGACGCCAAGGCCCACCTCGACGTGCCCGCCGGCTGCCAGGTGTTCGACGGCAAGGCCGCCCTCGGCTACGCCCGCGCCCGGTACAGCGACCCGCGCGGGGACCTGGGACGGGTGGAGCGGCAGCGGCAGGTGCTGGCGGCGATCGCGGGCCGGACGCTCTCCCCGTCGGTGGTGCTGCTGCCGTGGCGGGCGTTCCCGGCGGCCTCGGCCGGCGGCTCGGCACTCACCGTGGACGACAGCATCGGACCCACGGACCTGGTCGGCTTCGTCCTCGCGATGCGGGACGTCGCCGGCGGTGGGGGGCTCTCGTTGACCGTGCCGATCAGCAACCCGAACCTCACCACCCCGGCCGGCAGCGCCGTGCAGTGGGACGCCACCCGGTCCCGGGCCCTGTTCGCCGATCTGGCCAGGGACGACACCGAGGCGATCCGGCCGATCGCCGCGGCGCAGAAGAAGGCCACCGGCTGACCGTCCCGCCAGGGACGCCGACGGCGCGGGTGCAGCGCGCAATCCCTGGTCATCGGGGACATCCGGCCGTGTCTCCGGAATGCGATCCGTGTGACCGGTGCCACGATGGCGGTAAGTCCTTTGGTCCGGGTCGCCCGCCGGATCCGGGCTCATAGCCTCTGCCCAACATCGGGACGAGCGCGACGGAGGGCCGCCAATGGGTGCTCATCGGGACCGCGGTCCGGGGCGCCCCGGACGGCCCAGGCACCCGTTCGTGCCCCGGCCAGGCGGATCACCCTGGCCCGTGACCGGCGTACCGGGTGCCCGGCCACCGGCAGGACCACCTGAGGACGCCCTGCTCCCCGCGCCGCCGCCGTTGTCCGGGTCCGGCGTTGCAGGGTCCGGCGCCGTCGGGTCCCCGGCCCAGCCGTCCCCGGCCGCGATGGTGGCCAGTCCCGCCGTGACCGGTCGGGGGCTGCCCCGCCAGTCCGGCCCGACGGCCTGGGGCCGGGCAGGGCACCCGAGCCGCTGCCTGACCGTGGTCCACGACGGTGACCGGCTGGACGCGGTCACCCTCTGGCTGGCCGGTCCCCGCGCCGCCCACCTCGGCGACCAGGTCGGCTGGCCGCGCGGGGGGCTCGCCCCCTCGGGCACGTACGTGATCCGGTTGGACGGCGGCGGCTACCTGAGCGTCGTCGGAGGCACCCTGGTCGCCTGGGAGTCCCGGCCCGGGGCGGGACCGGTGCTCACCCCGTTCGGCGAACTGGACGACCTGCCGGCACCGCTCGCCCCGAATGTGGTCCCGCTGCACCGCCCCGCACCGGCCGTCGGCGGCCCGCTGCCGGCGAACTGCCCCTTCCACCATCTCGGCGGCCTGCGGCTGGCCGGCGACCAGGACGCCGTGCGGGAGCGGGAGCGGCGGCGCCGGGAACAGTCCGAGCGGGAGGCGGTGGACGCCGCCCGGGACCTGCTCGCCACCTCGCTGCTGCCCGACAGGGATCCCGACCTCGATGCGCTGACCGCCGGCATCCGCACGGTCCTCGGCGGCGCGACCGCCATCGGGCCGTTCGCCCAGCGGGTGTCGGCGGGTGTACCCGGTCCGGTGATGGCGGCCCTGCTGCGGCGGCTGGCCCGGCGCCCCACCGGTGAGGGATCCGCCCCGGTCGACGTCCCCAACTGCCCGGCCAGCGACTTCCAGATCGCCTACCGGGTCATGGCCCAGCGGGCCCTGGCCATGCACGGCGACGCCGTCCTCGACGCGCTGCCGGCCCGGATGGTCGCCGACGGGATGGTCGCCGACGCCCTGCTCCGGCCCCGGCTGGAACGCCTGCTGGGCTGGCCCCTCCCCGGAGATCTCGGGCTGATGGCGCGCTGGTCGCTGCACGGTCTGGACGAGCCGCTCGGTGAGGTGGACCCCGAACCGCTGCGGATCGCCCTGATGGCGATGGGCCTGCTCGGCTGATCGCGGCGCGAGAGGGTCTTCTACCTGTCCGTGACATCACGGTGATCATGCGATCGCTGTGGGAAGTGGCCTGCGCCGAACAAGCCCCAGGAGGGGACCCGCCCTGTGCCCGGGTGGAGATTGGCCATAAGGTCACCGTTCGTGGTTGTGCGAGTCTGGCCGGCCCGCTGTCGCCGACCCCGGTCCGACAGCGCGTGCCCACCCCTGTCCGGTGCGGGCACGGCGGGTGCTGTGGCCTGCCGGCCTCCCCGCCAGGACCCCCGCACACGGTCCGGCACCCGCGCGGTGCGTACCGAGACGGCACTGCGGACGTGCCCGGCCACCGGACCGGGCGGGACCGCCCGCAGCCGGCCGGCAGGAGTCCGCGCGGGCACCAGGAAGGGAGAGCGGCCGTGGCGCTGTTCCTAGCCGACGACCTGTTCCTGATGTGCCACGACCTGCGTTCGGGCAAGCCCCGGATCACGGAGTCGCTGCTCGGCATCGGGCTGTCCAGTGCCCTGCTCGCCGAGCTCATGTTCTCCGGCTGCATCGTGGTCGCCGATGCCCAACTGCTGATCGGGGAGTACCAGCCCCCGGACGACCAGCTGGCGGAGGCACTGTTCGAGCAGGCCAGGGCCCAGTTGTTCACCCAGCAGGTGAGCCTGCCGGACTGGATCTCCAGCCGTCGGCACTACGTGGTGGACCTGGTGGCCGATCGCCTGGTCCGCGAGCAGCACGTGGTCCGCGACCAGCACCGGCGGCTCGGCCGCAGCGTCACCCGCTACCTGCCGGTCCGGTCCGCGGACGTGTTCATGCGTGGGCAGCGGCTGGCGACGTTCCTGCGCAACCGGATGGAGCTGACCGAGCTGGACGTGGTCCTGGCCAGCCTGCTCACCCTGGTCTCCGTCGGCAGCGACCTGATCGAGCTCGACGACGACGGCCGCGACCACCTGGAACGGCTGATCCCGCAGTTGCCGATCCCGCTGCGGGAGCTGCTCGCGTCGACCGAGAACGCCGTCACCGGCTCCCTGCGCAGCCCCCGCGGCTGATCCGCCACCGACCCGCCACCCGCGACACAGCGTCACGGACCGGCACCGGATCCCGGCCGGGTTCCGGGATCCGGGCCGCTCCCGGGATCCGGTCGGATCGGGATCCGGCCGGCGCGTGATCGGTCGGACCGGGTCAGGGTCAGCGTGCGGCGAATCCGGTGGCAGCGGTCCGGCGGGAGCGCAGCCGTTCCCCCTTGGCGGTGGCCTCGTCCCGCAGCCGCTCCTGGAAGCCGCGCATCGCGGACCGCAGCTGCTCCGCCCGCTCACCGGACCCGGCAGCCAGGATCCGGACCGCCAGCAGCCCGGCATTGCGCGCGCCCCCCACGGACACCGTCGCCACCGGCACTCCGGCCGGCATCTGGACGATCGACAGCAGGGAGTCCATCCCGTCCAGGTACCGCAGCGGGACCGGCACCCCGATCACCGGCAGCGGGGTGGCCGACGCGAGCATGCCGGGCAGATGGGCGGCCCCGCCCGCTCCGGCGATGATCACCCGCAGCCCCCGGTCGGCCGCGTCGAGCCCGTAGCGCAGCATCTGCTCCGGCATCCGGTGCGCCGACACCACGTCCGCCTCATAGGGCACCCCGAACTCGTCGAGGACCTTGGCCGCCTCCTCCATCACCGGCCAGTCCGAGTCCGATCCCATGACGACCCCGACCAGGGGTGCGTTCTCGCTCATCCGTTTCCGTCCTCACTACTCGTCGATGACGCCGGCGATGAAGTCGGCGGCGTGCCGGGCCCGGGCCAGGCAGTCGTCCAGATCGTCCCCGCACACGGTGACGTGACCAACCTTTCGCCCCGGTCGGACCGACTTTCCGTACAGATGCACCTTGACCCCCGGATCCCGGGCCATCACGTGCAGGAAGGAGCGGTAGAGATCGGGATGTTCACCGCCGAGCACGTTCACCATCACCGACCAGGGCTGACGCGGCCGCGGATCGCCCAGCGGAAGGTCCAGCACCGCCCGCAGGTGCTGCTCGAACTGGCTGGTGACCGCGCCGTCGATGGTCCAGTGGCCGGTGTTGTGCGGGCGCATCGCCAGCTCGTTGACCACGAAGCCCGCGCCGTGCACCGCATCGTCGGCCGCGGTCTGGAACAGCTCGACGGCGAGCACGCCGACCACGGCGAGTTCCCCGGCGATCCGCAGACCGGCCTGGGTGACCCGGGCGGCCAGTTGCGGATCCAGGTCCGGAGCGGGCGCGACCACCTCCCGGCAGACCCCGTCCACCTGCACCGACTGCGCCACCGGCCACGCCGCCGCCTGCCCCATCGCGCTGCGGGCCACCAGCACCGACAGCTCCCGGGTGAACCGGATGTGCTCCTCGGCCAGCAGCCCCGTCCCGGACCCGTCGCGGCCGCAGCGGGCCAGCCAGTCGGCCGCCTCGGCGGGCGAGCCGACGACGAGCACCCCCTTGCCGTCGTATCCGCCGCGCGGGGTCTTCAGCACCACCGGCCAGCCGACCTGTCCGGCGAAGGCCACCAGTTCGGCCTCGTCGTGCACCATCGCCCAGCGCGGGCAGGGCACCCCGAGCTCGGTCAGCCGCCGCCGCATGACCGCTTTGTCCTGTGCGTGGACCAGGGCCGCGGAGCCCGGCCGGACGGTCAGCCCGTCCGCTTCGAGGTGCTCCAGCAGTCCGGTGGGGACATGCTCGTGGTCGAAGGTCAGCACGTCGCAGCCCTTGGCGAAGGCCGTGACCGCCGTCTCGTCGCGGTGGTCACCGACCGGGGCCTCGGGCACCACCTGTGCGGCGGAGTCGTCGGGCCGCTCGACCAGGACCCGCAGCCGGACCCCCAGGGCCACGGCCGCCGGCTGGGTCATTCGGGCGAGCTGGCCACCGCCGACCATCCCGACCACGGGGAAACCACCAGGTTCGCACTGCTTCTCGGGCACCCGCGCAGGGTACCCAGGAAGAGTGGGTACGCTCGGCGGCTGGCAGAGAGGCCTCATGCAGGACGCTGGCGACGGAGCGTGCACCAGTTCGACAGAGTAGGTGACGAAGAGTGACGACAGTCCTCAGGGCTGGAGGAAGCGGTGCGAACGTGCCCACCCCCGACAGGCCCCGCGGAGCAGCCGACCCGGCCCAGCCCGGTCCCGCCGACGGGATCCGGCTGCAGGATGAACGAGAGGCCCCCGCGGCGGTGGTGACCGGACTCATCGGCCGGGCACGCGGTGCCGTCGGGGTTCTGTACCGCGAGATGCTCAAGTTCGGGGTCGTGGGTGCCGTCGCCTTCGTCGTCGACATCGGCCTGTTCAACCTGCTCAGCACGGATCTGTGGCCGTTCGGCAGCAATCCGCCCCTGGACGGTCACGAGAAGATCGCCAAGGTGATCTCCGCCACGATGGCCACCCTGGTCGCCTGGCTGGGCAACCGGCACTGGAGCTTCCGGCACCGCCGGCAGGCTGCCGCACACCGTGAACTGCTGCTGTTCGCGGTCATGAACGTCGGCGGCATGATCATCGCGGTCGCCTGCCTGACGATCTCCCACGATGTGCTGCACTTCACCTCCACGCTGGCGGACAACGTCTCCGGCAACGTCATCGGCATCGGGCTGGGCACCCTGTTCCGGTTCTGGACCTACCGGAAGTTCGTCTTCACCGAGTTCGTCGACCCGGCCGCACACGGGCTGGCGGTCGCGCCCTCCCCCGTTGCCGGCGCCGGCCAGGCCCCCACGACAGGCTCGGCCCTGGGCACCGACAGCCCTGCCGCCTGATCCCTGCAGGCCGATCCCCGTCGGCTCATCCGCGTCAGCCGAGGCCTGTCGGCCGATCCCTGCCGGCTGATTCCTGACGGCCGAAGCCTGGCGGCCGATCCCTGCCGGCTGATCCCCGATGGGGTCCGGCACACCCGGTGTGCCGCCCCGGCCCCGCGCTCGACGGCCGCGGAGTCCCCTCCACCCCCGGACGCTCCGGCGGGCCGGGACGGCTCCCGATCCGGCCACCGGACCCCGAGCCCGGCCGGCCGACACCCTGCCCGGCCGGCACCCGGCACCCGGTGACGGGTGCGCTGCCGGCGAGGCATTTCGGTTCAGGCAGGAGCATGTCGGCCCGCGGCGGCACCCGGCACCCGTCCCGCTACCCAGGTACACAGCCGCGCAGTTGAGTACTGCGACTCATGACCTGCACCCGCGCCGGTCATCCCCGCCCTCGGTCCCCCGGCGCGTCGGGCAGCGCCGCGCGGCGGCCGCGGTCCGGGCGGCCGATCAGTCCAGGGTGATCAGCGGGGCATGCGGTCCGGTCCGGGCGATCAGCAGCGGCTGCACGGTGCCGAACCCCCGGACCTGCCGTCGCCGCTGCGGCACCAGGACGAGGTCCTCGTCACCGGCGAGCCGGGCCGCGGTGGCGGGGTCGGTGACCACGGTGCCGGGCTGGGCCAGGGCCGTCAGCCGACTGGCCAGGTTGACCGTCGAGCCGAACACGTCGCCCAGGCTGCGTAGCACCGGCCCGTGCGCGAGCCCGACCCGGACGTCCGGCAGCACGGAGTCCACCGCCATCTGCTCCGACAGCGACAGCCCGATGATCGCCCCGGCCATCGGGTCCTCGGCGGTGAACAGCACCTCGTCGCCGACGGTCTTCACCACCCGGCCGCCCCCAGCCGCCACCACGTCGCAGGCCAGCCCCTCGAACCGCTGCACGAGCCGGATCAGCTCCTGCTGGGCCAGCCCCTGGGACAGCCGGGTGTAGGAGACCAGGTCCGCAAAGCCGACGGTCAGGTGCGAGGACGCCGCGGTGTCGAGGTCCTGCTCGGTCCCCAGCCGCGACACCGAGGCGGCCAGCTGCCGGCGCCAGGCGTACACCACCAGCCGCTCCAGGTCGTCGGCGAGCTCCCCGAGGTGGTGCACGGCGACCTCGGGGGTAGCGGCCCCCGGCTGCTGGCTGAGGTGTTCGGCCAGCGCCTCCACCTGCCAACTCACCAGGCGCTCGGTGGTCTGGCCGAGCGCGCGGGCCAGGGCGATCGCGGTCGGCTCGTCGACCAGACCGGCCCGGACCAGGCCGACCATCCGGCTCAGGGCCGCGGCATCGGCGTCGGTGAAGGCGAGATCCTCATCGGTGACGTTGGCGAAGCCGAGCGCCCGCCACAGCTTGCGGGCGGACAGCACGGAGACGCCGACCAGCCGTGCCACCTCGCGCCGGCGCAGCCGCCGGGGGCCGCCGAGCAGCCGCAGCTCCAGCTGGCGGGCGGCAGCGGCGGAGGGACGCAGCGGGCTCACCGGTCACCGGGGGAGACGGCCCCACCGCAGGCTTCACCCGCCGCCTGGCCGCCGGGCAGCTCGCCGCGGTCGGGCAGCTCGTCCCGGTCGGACAGTTGCGGGTCGACGTCGTCCTCGGGCCGTTCGGCGAGCCCGCGGGCGCTGGTCCGGGCGTCGTCGGACAGCCGGTACAGGGTGCGCTGCACCTGCTCGATCCGGGGGATGTCGGCCAGCTCGATCTGGCCGTGCTCGCCCGCCGACTCGATGACGAGCTTGCCGCAGCCGAGCAGCCGGTCCCAGAAGCCGTGCGCGAAGGAGACGTCGTTCAGCCTGGTCAGCGGCATGTCGTGGCCCTCCCGGGCGAACACGCCCTCGCGGATCACCAGCCGCCGGGTGGTCACCGCGTAGACCGTGTTCCACCACACCACGAACGGCCAGACGGTCCAGCGCAGCAGGATGAGCGCGGCCACCACGACCACCGCCCAGCGCAGCCAGAGCTGGGCGAACCCATCCGGCATCACCCCGACCAGGACCACCGCGACCGGCGTCACGAGCAGCAGGACCAGCACCGGGCCGAACAGCACCTTCACGTGCGGGCGCAGGGACAGCACCAGGGTCTCGTCATCGGCCAGCAGTCTCGCGGGGAAGCCCATGCGCCAGATGATGCCGCCTGCCGGGCCCCGGGGTCACCCGGCCGGCGGATCACCCCCGCGGCGCGCCAGTAGGACCCCCCGGCCCGGCATGCCTCACCGACCCGGGAGAATCGGCCCGCGAGGATTCCCGGCAGGTCCGCCGGCGGTGTCACCCGGCCGGTGCCCGCGCCTGCACCGAGGCTGATGAGGAGCGACATGCAGCACATCCACTCCGGCAAGGTCCGCGACGTCTACGCCGACGGCGACGACCTGCTGCTGGTGGCCTCCGACCGGGTCTCGGTCTACGACGTGGTGCTGCCGACCCCGATCCCGGACAAGGGGCGGATCCTCACGGCACTGTCCCTGTGGTGGTTCGAGCAGTTGGCCGACGTGGTGCCCAACCATGTGGTGTCCGCCACCGACGTACCCGCCGAGTGGGCGGGCCGGGCGATCCGGGTCCGCCGGCTGCGGATGGTCGCGGCCGAGTGCATCGCCCGCGGCTACCTGACCGGCTCGGGACTGAAGGAGTACCAGGCACACGGCTCGGTCTGCGGGGTCGCCCTGCCCGAAGGCCTGGTCGACGGCTCCCGGCTGCCGGAACCGGTGTTCACCCCGACCACGAAGGCCCCGATCGGCACCCACGACGAGTCCATCACGTTCGACGAGCTGGTCGCGCAGGAGGGTGAGCCGACGGCGCAGCGGCTGCGGGAGCTGACCCTGGAGGTCTACCGGCGGGGGGCCGAGATCGCCGCCGAGCGGGGCATCATCATCGCCGACACCAAGCTGGAGTTCGGCTGGGCGGCCGACGGCACCCTGGTGCTGGCCGACGAGGTGCTCACCCCGGACTCGTCCCGGTTCTGGCCGGCCGACCGGTGGCAGCCGGGCCGTGGCCAGTTCGCCTTCGACAAGCAGTACGTGCGCGACTGGGCGGCGGGCACCGGCTGGGACAAGAAGCCGCCCGCCCCGCAGATCCCGGACGAGGTGATCGAGGTGACCCGGGCCCGCTACGTCGAGGCCTACCAGCGGATCACCGGGCTGACCTGGCAGGACTGACCCCGCCGGACCGACCCGGCGAGCTGAACCCCGGCGGGGCCGGTCAGGCCGCCCCCGCCGGGGGCCGCACGTGCACCACATCCCCGGCGGCCAGCGCCCGGACCGTCCCGTCCGGTCCGGCCACCAGCAGCCGCCCGTCGTCGTCGATCCCTTCCGCCCGCCCGGTCAGCGCAGGCCCTACCGGCAGCTGGACGGCCACCTGCCGGCCGACCGTCACGCAGGCCTCCCGGTAGGCGGCGGCGAGCCCGCTGCCGCGCGGATCGCCGCCCGCCCCGCGCCAGGACCGGTACCGGTCGGACAGCGCCCGCAGGTAGGCCCGCAGGACGGTGTCCCGGTCGACCGTGGAGGAGCCGGCCAGCAGCAGCGAGGTCGCGGTGGGCACCGGGAGCTCCGCCGCGGCCTGGTTGACGTTGATCCCGGCCCCCACCACCACGGCGGGGCCGCCCGGGGTGGGCACCACCTCGGCGAGGATCCCGCACACCTTGCGCAGCCCGTCCGGGTCGATCCCGCCCCGGGGCGCCCGCCCGTCCGCGGGGACCAGCACGTCGTTGGGCCACTTCAGCCGTGCCGGCAGCCCGCAGACCCGGGTCAGGGCGTCCACCACGGCGACCCCGGCCAGCAGCGGCAGCCAGGACCAGCGCTCCTGGGGGACGAGGTCGGCGTCCACCCAGCCCAGCCCAGGGGCGGCCGGACGCAGCAGCACCGAGACGGCGATCGAGGACCGCGCCGGCACCTCCCAACTGCGTCCCAGCCGGCCCCGCCCGGACCGCTGGTCGTCGGTGACCAGGACCAGCCCCTCGCCGGCCCCGGCCCGGGCCTGCTCGGCCAGGTCGGCATTGGTGGATCCGGTGGCGGCCAGCACCACCAACTCCCGCCAGGCCGGCTGCGGCCCGGCCACCAGGGCGGCCCGCAGCGCTGCGGCGCGCAGCGGGGGGCGGGACAGGTCGCTCCACGGGCGGTCCGGCGAGGTTGTCGGCACAGCCCGCAGGCTACGCGGCCAGGCACCCGGCGGCGTGCGATGGTGTGAGATGCGCCGCTGTCCGGGCCCTCTGGCGGTCCTGCGGCCGCAGCTAGGCTCCCGCCACAGAAGGTGCACCCCCGGTGCCGGCGACTGCACGTCGAGGTGCACCACCGACCATCAGGAGGCTCGCGATGGCTGCCGGCCCGGCGCAGATCGGCGGCACCGAGGTGCCCCAGGACATCGACATCCACACCACCGCGGGCAAGATCGCGGACCTGGCCCGGCGCATCGACGAGGCCGTGCACGCCGGGTCCGCCAAGGCAGTCGAGAAGCGGCACGCCCAGGGGCGCAAGACCGCCCGGGAGCGGATCGAGGCCCTGCTGGACGAGGGGTCCTTCGTGGAGCTGGACCAGTTCGCCCGGCACCGCTCCCGCAACTTCAACCTGCACGAGAAGCGCCCCTACGGTGACGGCGTGGTGACCGGCTACGGCATGGTCGACGGGCGGCAGGTCTGCGTCTTCGCCCAGGACTTCACGGTGTTCGGCGGCAGCCTCGGCGAGGTCTTCGGGGAGAAGATCGTCAAGGTCATGGACCTGGCGATGAAGATCGGCTGCCCGGTGATCGGGATCAACGACTCCGGCGGCGCCCGGATCCAGGAGGGCGTGGTCTCCCTCGGGCTGTACGGCGAGATCTTCCACCGCAACGTGCTGGCCAGCGGCGTCATCCCGCAGATCTCGCTGATCATGGGTCCCTGCGCCGGTGGGGCGGTGTACTCCCCCGCGATCACCGACTTCACCGTGATGGTCGACCAGACCTCGCACATGTTCATCACCGGGCCGGACGTGATCAAGACGGTGACCGGCGAGGAGGTCGGCTTCGAGGAGCTGGGCGGCGCGCACACCCACAACTCCAGGAGCGGCAACGCGCACTACCTGGGCACCGACGAGGACGACGCCCTGGCGTACGTCCGGGCGCTGCTGAGCTACCTGCCGAGCAACAACCTGTCCGACCCGCCGATCTTCGAGGCGGAGCACGACCTGGAGCTCACCGCCGGAGACGAGGAACTCGACACCCTGATCCCGGACTCGGCGAACCAGCCCTACGACATGCACCGGGTGATCGAGCACCTGCTCGACGACGGGGAGTTCCTCGAGGTCATGCCGCTCTACGCGCCGAACATCCTGATCGGCTTCGGACGGGTCGAGGGGCGCTCGGTCGGTGTGGTGGCCAATCAGCCCATGCAGTTCGCCGGCACCCTCGACATCGACGCCTCGGAGAAGGCGGCCCGATTCGTGCGGACCTGCGACGCCTTCAACATCCCCGTCCTCACCCTCGTCGACGTCCCCGGCTTCCTGCCCGGCACCGACCAGGAGTGGAACGGGATCATCCGGCGCGGGGCCAAGCTCATCTACGCCTACGCCGAGGCCACCGTCCCCAAGGTCACCCTGATCACCCGGAAGGCGTACGGCGGGGCCTACGACGTCATGGGGTCCAAGCACCTCGGCGCCGACGTCAACCTGGCCTGGCCCAGCGCGCAGATCGCCGTCATGGGCGCCCAGGGCGCGGTGAACATCCTCTACAAGAACGAACTGCGCGAGGCCGCCGAGGCCGGGGAGGACGTCGAGGCGGTGCGCCGCAGCCTGGTCACCGACTACGAGGACACCCTGGCCAACCCGTACGTCGCCGCCGAGCGGGGTTACGTCGACGCGGTCATCCCGCCGTCACACACCCGGCGGGAGATCATCCGGGCACTGCGCATGCTGCGCACCAAGCGGGCGTCGCTGCCGCCGAAGAAGCACGGCAACATCCCGCTGTGAGCGCCGCCGTGCCCCGACCCGCCCGGCCAGGAGGGCCGCGATGACCGATCCGAGCCGGCAGCCGTTGCTGCGGGTGATCACGTCCGACGCGACCGACGAGGAGGTCGCGGCCGTCCTGGCGGTCGTCCTGACCTGGACCGGAGGCACGGCCGACGGCGAGCCGGCAGCGACGTCCACCTGGTCGGACCGGGCGGCCCGCCTGCGCGCTGTGCGTGGGACGTTCGCCGCCGGCCCCGACGGCTGGCGCACCTCGTACTGGCCCCGCTGATCCCCTTCCGCCCGCCGGGCCTGGTGGCCGGTCAGCCGCCGAGCAGGTCGGCGATGGCCCGTGCCGCGGCGCGGGACTCGACGTGCAGGCTGCCGACGTTCGTGCAGGCGTCGGCGAGGACGAGCAACAGCGCCTCCTGCCCCACGGTGTACACGGCGACGTACCCGTCGCTGCCCCAGACCAGGCTGTTGCGGAACCGGCCCCGGCCGAGGGCGAGAGTGGCCTGCCGCCCCTGCACGAGCAGAGCCGTGGCGAGGCGGCCCGCGGCCAGGACGTCGCCACCGGCCGGCTCATGCGCCAGCACCATCCCGTCCAGGGTGGCGACCAGCACCGCCTCGGCACCGGGCAGCCGCTCCCGCAGCCCGGCCAGCTCGACCGGGATCCGGGGGTCGCGCATCCCGGCCAGGAGCAGTCCCGGATCGACGAACGCCTCGGCCACGGAGCCGGCCACCCCCAGCCACTCCCCCGGGTCCGGCACCGCGGCCGGGGGAAGGGCGGCCCGGGCCGGACGCGCCGTCCCCTCGGCGGGCACGACCGGGATCGGGCCGGTGCCGCCGAGGGTCCGCCAACTGTCGACCTCGGTCGCCGACACCGGACCGCCGTCACGAGGGTCCGCCCCGCGGAACCCGTCCCCGGGGCCTGTCCCCGGGCCTGTCCCCGGAACGGTTCCCGGCTCGGAGTCCGCGGCGGATCCCTCCGGCGGGAGCGATTGATCCTCCGGATCCGGGTCCGGGCGCCAGAACGCCGACCACTTCATGGTCGGCGCACCTTCCTGACCGGAGGCAGTGCCATGGTCACGACCAGGCACTACGTCCGTACCGAGCAGTCATCAGGAGAAGTCGTCGTAGTCGCGCAGCACCCGCCGGGTCTGGGCCATGAGCATGCCGGTGTTCACCGACCGCGGGCTCACGGTCACCACGACCACGTCCGGGTTGGACACCGACCGGAGGAACATGTGGGCCAGGTGGTCGCTGTTGACCAGGATCTCCTGGAAGTAGTGCCGGTCACGGGTGTCGTTGCGCCGGTGCTTGAAGTGGTTCTCGATGGTCGAGACGTTCCTGCCCTGGAACAGGTCGTAGGTGGCGGCGGAGACGAGTTCGATGACCTCCTGCGGGTGAGTCTCGACGGTTTCCAGGGCGAGCAACATGCCGGTGGACAGGTCGACGACCCCCGCGGCCAAACATTCCGGAACGTCGCGGCGCAGGGCCTTGACGAGTTCGGTGACGCGCTGGGACAGGCTCATTGGCTGCATGGTGGCTCCGTGATCGACCGTGACATGACATCGATGTCGGATCCTGCCACGACGCCGAATCGTCACGCCAGGGGATCGTTCCGTCGCTGTCGATAATCACGCTCCGCCAATTCGGTAACTCTCCGCAATCAAGTCCGGATCGTCCGTATCGCACCGCGGGTCGTTCCCGGCCCCCTGCGGTCGTTCCCAGCCCCTGCGGGACGGACGCGGCGCCGTGGTCAGGTGGTCACGCGGCGGGTGCGCAGCATCGGCACCAGCACCCCGACTCCCACGATCAGCACGGCCGCCATCGTCGCGGTCATCGTCGTCGCCGAGGCCCCGCCGAGGGACGACAGCGGCGCCACCACGGCCCCGACCAGGAACTGGCACAGCCCGAGCACCGAGGACGCGGTGCCGGCCCGTGCGCCGTGCCGGGCCAGCGCCAGGGCGGTCGCGTTCGGGCCGACCAGGCCGGTGCACGCCACGACGACGAACAACCCGCCCAGCAGGACGGGCAGTCCACCGGACGCCACCGCACCGAACATCACCACCGCCGCCACCGCCGCCGTCCCGATCCCGGCCAGCACGAGCCGGACCGGAGGCACCCGGCCGACCAGGACGGCTCCGGCCCGCCCGGCGAGCACGATCCCGGCGGCATTGACGGCGAACACCGCGCTGTACTGCTGGGGGCTGACTCCGTAGCGGCCCTGGAGGACGAAGGCGCCCTGCCCGATGTAGGTGAACATCGCCGCGAAGGACAGCGAGTTCACCGCGGCATAGCCCACGAACCGCCGGTCGGCCAGGACCGGACCGAACGCCCGCAGGGTCGCCCCCATTCCGCCCGCATGCCGCCGCTGCGGGGGCAGGGTCTCCGGGAGCCCGGCCGCGGCCGCCGCCAGCAGGGCCACCCCGACCACGGCCAGCGCGAGGAACAGCCCGGGCCAGGGCACGAACCGGACCAACTGCCCGCCGAGCACCGGAGCGAGCACCGGGGCGGCGCCGAGGACCAGCATGAGCAGCGAGAACACCCGGGCCGCGGCGGCACCGTCGTAGAGATCGCGAACCACCGCCCGGGCCACCACGATCCCGGCCGAGCCGGCCAGCCCCTGCAGGAAGCGCAGGCCGATCAGCACCGGCATCGACGGCGCCAGCGCGCAGCCAACCGACAGCACGGCGAACAGGGCGACCCCGACGAGGACCGGCTTGCGCCGGCCGAACCGGTCGCTGAGCGCCCCGGCGACCAACTGCCCGACCGCCAGCCCGACCATGCAGGCGGACATGGTCAGCTGCGCCGCGGCGTCGCCGGAGTGCAGGTCGCGGGCGATCTCCGGCAGCGCGGGCAGGTACAGGTCCATCGACAGCGGTCCGAAGGCGGACAGCGGACCGAGCACCAGCAGCAGCCGCAACGGCACCCGGGGGTGGGCCGGCCGGCCGGTTCCGCCCGCCAGGGGCGCCGGCTGACGGGGTGGGGCGGTGTCGCGGTTCATGGCGGCAGCCTCACCGACCGGCCACCGGGCGTCCACCGGGTCGTTCCACCAGGTGGATCCCCGAAGGCGGCCCACCCGTCCGGACCCGTCGGCCGAGAACCCTTCCGCCAGCTCCTCCGGCCGCCGGTACCGCCGGTACCGCCGGTGGGCCGGTTCGGCCGTACCGGGTGGCTCGGCCGTACCGGGTCATCGACCGGGAGGACCGGGTGGGTCAGCCGCCGCTCTTGCGGCGGAAGGTCCGCTGCTGGTGGGCCGGACCGTGGGTGCCGTGGACCTTGGCGTTGTCCTTGCCCTCGGCGCCCTCGCCGCCGGAATGCCGGGAGTTCTTGCGCTCCAGGGCCTCCCGGAACTTGCGCTTGACCTCGTCCTCGGGGGTGTCCGGCTGGTCGGCGGAGGCAGGTTCCGCGTTGGCGGGCATCGGTCTCTCCTCATCTGGGCGCTGCGGTCAGCCTTCCACATCCAGGATCGGCTGCCGCCACTCAGTTCCGGAGGGTTGCCGGCTGTCACCGGGCGCCGGGCCGCCGGACAGCAGCGCGGCGAGCTGCCGGGTCATCGGGGGCGCGCCGTCGCGGCAGTCCACCTCCAGATGCGGGACCGGCGGCGGCACGTCCGGGGTCATCCGGGCCAGGAACCCGGTGAAGGCGGCGAGCTTTCCCGTGTCGCGGTCGCTGCCCCGGGCCAGCAGCCTGCGACGCAGGGTCGCCTCGTCGCAGCGCAGCCAGAGCAGCCGGACCGGCTCCCCGCCGAGCTCCTGGACCCAGTCCCGCCAGCGCCGGGGGTCACGGATCTGGCCGGTGAACGGGGCGACCAGCATCACCGGGCAGCCGGCCGACCGGATCTGCGCGGCGGCCGCGGTCATGCCGCCGTACTCGTGCAGCTTGACGTGGGCGTCGTACCAGTCGCCCTCACGCTCGCCGCCGGCCCGGCCGTGCGCCCGCTGCACCTCGCTGACGAACCCGGCGAACAGGGTGTCCTTGTCCAGCAGGGCGGGCACCGGCCACAGCCGCCGCAGCAGCTGCTCGGCCAGGGTCGACTTGCCGACGCCCGGTGGTCCGGCGACCACCCAGACCTCGGCCGGGCCGGGCTCCCCCGGCGACCGCTCACCGACCGCCGACACCTGCGGCGCAGGGAGCACCCCGGTCATCGTCCGCCTCCCGCTCCTCCCCCGGACACCAGGTCAGGCTACCGGCGGACCGCCCCGCCGGCCCGGCTGTTCACAGCTCCCGGGCCGGGACCACGTGTCCGCCTCCCGCCCCGGGCACGGGACCTGCGGCTGCCCGTAGGCTCCGGCCGTGACCCACCCGTCCGGAAGGCGTACGGCGAGCGCGATCGACACCGTCGCCGATGCCCACCTCGACGCCGTAGCCCGCCTCGACCCCGTCGTGGCGACCTTCGCCGGCCTGAGCGGCCATGACGACCGGCTGACCGACTACTCCCCCGCCGGACATGCCGCCCGGGCCGAACAGTCCCGCCGGGTGCTCGCCGAGCTGGCCGCCCTGTCCCCCACGGACGCGGTGGACGCGGTGACCAGGGCGGCGATGGCCGAGCGGCTGGGTCTGGCGGTGGAGCAGCACGAAGCGGGCCTGGACCTGGCCGATCTCAACAACACCGCCTCCCCCGTGCAGTCCCTGCGCGAGGTCTTCGACGTGGCCCCGACCGCCACCGCGCAGGACTGGACGAACGTGCGGGCCAGGCTCGCCGCGATGCCCCGGGCCCTGGCCGGGTACCGGGAGAGCCTGCTGGCCGCGGTGGACGGGGGTTGGCGGCCGGCGGCCCGGCAGGTCCTGGCGACGGCCGGGCAGGCCGAGGAGTTCGCCGGTCCGGAGGGCTTCTTCGCCGCCTTCACCGCCGCCTCCGGGGGGCAGGACAGCCCGCTGCCGGCCGCCGTGGCGCAGCGGATCGCCGAGGACGGCGCGGCGGCCGGGCAGGCCTATGCCGAGCTCGCCGGCTGGCTGCGGCGGGAACTGCTGCCGGTGGCCCGGGAGAGCGACGCGGCCGGCCGGGACGCCTACGGCCTGTACGCCCGGGGCTTCCTCGGCACCGAGGTCGACGTGGACGAGACCTACGCCTGGGGGCTGGAGGAGCTGTCCCGGATCGAGGACCGGATGGCAGGGATCGCCCGTCGGCTCGACCCCGGCGCCACCGGCTCCACCACGGAGGTGATCGCGGCCGGGATCGCGGTCCTGGACGCCGACCCGGCCCGACGGATCGAAGGGGCGGAGGCGTTCCGGGACTGGATGCAGCAACTGTCCGACACCGCGATCGAGCAGCTGGGCCGGGAGCACTTCGACATCGCCGCACCGTTGCGGCGCCTGGTCTGCCGGATCGCGCCGTCCACGTCGGGCGCCGTGTACTACACCGCCCCGTCGGAGGACCTCAGCCGTCCGGGACAGATCTGGTGGGCGGTCCCGCCGGGGGTGACCTCCTTCTCCACCTGGCAGGAGACCTCGACCGTCTACCACGAGGGCGTTCCGGGCCACCACCTGCAGAACGGCCATGTCATCGCACTGGCGGACCGGCTGAACCGGTGGCGGCGGCTGGGCTGCTGGGTGAGCGGTCACGGCGAGGGCTGGGCCCTGTACGCCGAGCGCCTGATGGAGGAGCTGGGCCACCTGGAGGACCTCGGGGACCGGATGGGCATGCTCGACGCCCACGCGTTGCGGGCCTGCCGGGTGGTCGTCGACCTCGGCGTGCACTGCGG
The DNA here is from genome assembly GCA_035719045.1 of Kineosporiaceae bacterium. Classification (GTDB taxonomy): domain Bacteria; phylum Actinomycetota; class Actinomycetes; order Actinomycetales; family Kineosporiaceae; genus DASTGO01. The sequence continues at coordinate 20,186 of DASTGO010000149.1, forward strand.
GCTGGGCGCGCCGCAGGAGGTGGGCGGCGGGACCTGGGACGCGGACAAGGCCTGGGCCTTCCTGCGCCGGCACACCCGGATCCCGGATCCGAACCTGCGCTTCGAACTGGACCGGTACCTGGGCTGGCCGGGCCAGGCGATCAGCTACAAGGTCGGCGAGCGGGTCTGGCTCGACCTGCGGGAGTCCGCCCGCGCCCGGCTCGGGGAGGCTTTCGACCTGCGGGACTTCCACCGGGAGTCCCTCGACGTGGGGTCGGTCGGGCTGGACGTGCTCCGTGACGCCGTGCTCGGACGTTTTCAGGAAGGTGTGGCATGACCGTTCTCGTACTGGCCTCCGCCTCCTCGGGCCGGCGGTCCACCCTGCGCCGGGCCGGGGTGGACCCGGTCGTGCGGGTCTCCGACGTCGACGAGGACGCCGTGGTGTCCCGCTACCAGGTCAGCGATCCGGAGGACATCGCCCTGGTGCTGGCGCGGGCCAAGGCCGAGCAGGTGGCCACCCGGGTCCCCGGCGACAGCGACCTGCCGGACGGCGCCCTGGTGCTCGGCTGCGACTCCGTGCTCGACCTGGACGGGATCGCCCACGGCAAACCCGCCGACGCCGAGGACGCCCGGCGGCGGTGGCGGGCCATGCGCGGGCGGTCCGGCGTGCTGCACACCGGCCACTGGCTGGTGGACGCCCGTGAGGACGGCACCGGCGGGACGCTCGGCGCGGTGTCCTCCACGATCGTGCATTTCGCCGACCTGTCCGACGGCGAGATCGACGACTACGTGGCCACCGGGGAGCCGCTCGCGGTCGCCGGCGCGTTCACCGTGGACGGACTCGGCGGGGCGTTCGTCTCCCGGATCGAGGGCGATTACCACGGTGTGGTCGGTGTCTCGTTGCCGCTGCTGCGTGAGCTGACGGCAGAGGTGGGCGTGCGCTGGACGTCGCTGTGGACCGGCATCCGCGACTGACAGACCGGACAGCCGGAGCAAACCCGGGTTTGGTGACGCTGCGTAGGCATTCCGTGATCTACCGTCCAGGCCGGCCGCTATCCAGGAGTGAGGACACCCGGGCCGGGGGCTGGTGGGGCAGCGCAGAGCGACCGGCCTGCTCCCGGGGGGGCTGCGCCGAACAGGCGAGGGCCAGCTTGATAGCGGCCACCGACGCCGGGACACTGGCCCGGTGAACAGACCCCGCCCACCGGCGACGACGTGAGGTCGGAACGGTCCGTCACCACCTCCACCCCCGCGGGCGGGCCCGACGGGCGGCGGTCCTTGCGTCTGCGCGGCCCACGAGGCGGCGCTCCCGCCACCCCGGACCCCGGCGACACCGATCCCGCCACCCCGGACCCCGCCGACACCGATCCCGCCACCCCAGATCCCGCCGACACAACTCCCGGCGCCACCGATCCCGCCGACACAACTCCCGGCGCCACCAGCCCGGGCCCGACCGGCCCGGATACCGGCGACCCCGACGGCACGCCACCGAACGACACCGGGTCCCCCCTCGACGGCACCGGCGGCCCCCCCGCGCCGGAGTCCGCCGCCACGCCGCCCGAGGACCGGGCACGGGGTCGACGGCCGCGTCGGCTGCGGATCCGCCGCCCGACCACCGCCGACCTGTTGTCCGGGCTGCAGCTGGCCTTTCTCGCCGGCTACGCCGCGACCGCACAACTGCCGGGGACGACGGGGCTGCGCGGCGGGCTCTTCACGGCGGTCGTGGCCGCCACCACGGTGAGCTGCGGGCTGGCC
>DASTGO010000150.1:0-3066 GCA_035719045.1 Kineosporiaceae bacterium
TCAGATAACGAGCCTTCTCAGAAGTTGCCTCAGGGCCCAGTCGGGTTGGTGGTTCGGTGTGTCCGGGGTCGGCGTGGGGTGGTCGGTGCTGGGCTTGGGGCTGGCTAGTCTGGTGTAGGTTGGATGAGGGCCAGGACCTGGGTCAGGACGGTTTGGGCGGCGGAACGTCGGGTCGGGCGCGTGGACCAGACAGCAGGTAGCACGACGCCGAGGAACAGGCCGGCGAAGACGGCGACGATGATTCCGGTGGCCAGTCCTGCCAGGAGGGGCAGGTGGGTCGTGATCAGCAGTCCACCGCCGGTGCCGGCAGCCGCGGCGGTCATCTTCTTGACGGTGGTGGTTCGCGGACGCATGGCGGTCCTCCTCGAAGCTTGGCCCCCGGCTCTGTTGCCTGCGGGGGTGTTCTGAGGACCACGGTTTCTGTCCGGGACGGTGTCCAGACGATGTGCCGGACAAGGTCCGGACACGGGTTGCCGCCATACCTGCCCTGGTTGACCACATCCCGCAGACCGACTCTGCTGGTGGTGATCCGGTTCTACTGTGTGTGACCGTGACTGCAGTGGAGGAGTTCGCTGACCGGCTGCGTTCCTTGCGGGAGGGGTCGAAGGCCTCGCTGCGGGATCTGGAACAGGTGCTGCCGTATTCGAGGTCGACCATCCAGGACAAGCTGTCCGGACGCTCACTGCCGGATTGGCCGTTCGTCGAAGCCGTCGTGAAGGCGTGCGCCGATCATGCGGGGTGGCCAGCGATCGTTGTGAACCTGCCGTCGTGGCAGTCGGACTACCAGCGGGCCGCGCGGGAGGTGGAGGAGGAGACCGATCGGCTGCGGCGGGAGGCCGCCGCAGCGCGGGCCCTGGCCCGGGCCGGGGCGTCGGTGTCGGATCGGGTGGCCGCGGCCCGGATGGAGTACTTGGGGCGGGTCCGCTCGTCGTACCGGCAGCTGAACCTTGAGGTGCTGCTGACGATGACGGACCTGGACGAGCGGCTGCAGGTGCCGTTGCGTGAAGTGTTCGTCCCTCAGCGGGTGCGGGTCGACCCGCCACCGGTGGAGGTGCCGCGGGAGTTGCGCCGGCGGCTGGTGGATTCCGGGCAGGCCGATACAGAGGATCTGCCGGAAGGCCTGGACCCGCAGGTACTGGACCAGCTACGGACCGCCTACCGGGACCGGCCGGCCCGGCCGGTGCTGGAGGTGCTGACCGACCCGGCCGCGCAGCGGGTGGTGCTGCTGGGTGACCCGGGGGCAGGCAAGTCGACCCTGGCCCGGTACCTGACCCTGGCCTTGGCTGACCTGGACCCTGCCTTGGACACCGCGGTGGCCGGCACCGTCGACCCTGACCAGGCCGGGGGCCTCGACGGCGGTCCCCTAGCAGGGTTGGCGGGGTGGCTTCCGCTGGTGGTGGAACTGCGCAGCTACGCGGCCCCGCAGTGGCAGTCGAGTACCTTCGTGGACTTCCTGGATCACCTGCATGCCACCGAAGGACTGGGCCTGCCACGCACGGTCCTGGAAGACGTCCTGGCCAGCGAGCGGGTCGTGGTGGTCTTCGACGGCCTGGACGAGGTTTTCGACGCAGACCAGCGCCGCTCGATCACCCGGCAGATCGCCGGGTTCGCTTCCCGCTACCCCCAGGCCCGGATCGTGGTGACCTCCCGGGTGATCGGCTACCAGCGTCAGATCCTGGACGACGCCGGGTTCGCCCTGTACATGCTGCAGGACCTGGACCCCGCCCAGATCAACACGTTCGTACACGCCTGGTACACCATCGCCTGCCCCGACCCGAACGAGACGCAGCGGATGCAGGCGCGGCTGCTGCAAGCCGTACGCGACTCGGCCGCGGTCGCCGAACTGGCCGGGAACCCGCTGCTGCTGACCATCCTGGCGATCATCGGGCGACGCCGGGAACTGCCCCGCGACCGGGCGATGGTCTACGAATACGCGGTGTCCCTGCTGGTCGAGCACTGGGACACCGACATCAAGTGCCTGGCCGGCGACCGGGTCCTGACCCACCGGGACAAGCTGGAACTCCTACGGCTGCTGGCCCGCCGGATGCAGGCCGGCAACGGCGGGCTGGCCGGTAACCGGATCGCCGAGCAAGACCTGCGCGCCACCTTCGAGGCCTACCTGCACGACCCGCAAGGCATGCCCCCCAGAGAGGCCGCCCTGGCCGCCGACACCATGATCAAACAGTTGCGGGAACGCAACTTCATCCTGTCCCGGTTCGGGGCCGGCATGTATGGGTTCGTGCACCGGGCGTTCCTGGAGTACCTCGCCGCCGCCGACATCGTCCACCAGTTCGACAACCGGATCCTGACCGAACAAGACCTCACCGACCTGTTCACCACCCGAGGCGGCGACCCCGCCTGGCAGGAAGTCCTCCTGCTCCTGACCGGGATGAAAGACCACTTCGCCGCCGGCATCCTCGACCACCTCCTGGCAGCCGACCCCTCCTGGCGGCTCCCCGACCGGACCTCACCATTCGCAGGCGGGGAATACCGCCACACCCTGCTGGCCGTACGCTGCCTGCGCGAAATCCGGCCCGCCACCCCCAGACCACAGCACCAGGCCGTCGCCGCCGCCATCACCTGGCTCCTCGAAGCCGCCCACACCCGCGAAATCCGCGTCTTTGACCTCTCCCTGGCCGAAACCCTCGCCCAGACCATCCTCCCGGTGTTCGGCGTGCTCGGACCACGCTGGGCAGGCGCAACCCGCTACCAGACGTGGTACCTCACCCGAGGCCAGTACCTATCCCCGCCTCTCTTCGGGGGCGATGGGGTTGCCGACGTGGCAGCACGCCTGCACCTAGCACTCCTCCCCGCCGACGCCTCAACCCTCAACTACGCGCGCCAACTGGCCGTACACGCTCGCCAACCCCCGCTCCGGCGGGCGGCGGTCCAGGCGATCGCCGCAGGCTGGGCCGACGACGAGGGCACCCTGCCCCTGCTGCGCGAACGCGCCACCACCGACCCGGACAACGACGTGCGGCAGGCGGCGGTCCAGGCGATCGCCACCGGCTGGGCCGACGACGAGGGCACCCAGCCCCTGCTGCGCGAACGCGCCACCACCGACCC
>DASTGO010000151.1:0-6496 GCA_035719045.1 Kineosporiaceae bacterium
ATGGACGGCGCCGCGCTCGCACGGCTAGTCTCCGGGCCGTCCCCGTCAAGCACTCGGGACACCTTTTCCCGGGCCAGGGTCCCCCCTCGGACACCGTGCCGGTACATACGTGCACCATTCGAGCACCGAGTCATCGATCCCGGTCTGTCTCGTTCGTCCAGCGCACAATGCCCGTCCGGGGCTGCGTGTTCAAGGGCTGGTCCGGTGGGGCCGGTGACAGCCCTGTACCCGGGATCATCCCCGATCAGCGCGATCGTTCCTCCGGCCCTCGCCGGGCGGCCCGGTCAGTCGCCGACAGGTCCTCCCGGGCGTGCCATACCCGCTCCTCCCCTTCCGCAACCGGTCTCACCGCCCCGCGGGTAAGCGGACCGAGTACGGCCTGAGCACGGTCGGCGCCAACGGCCGTGTGAACGACCGGTCGATGCTCCGCCGTCTTGGCTGGTGGGCGGGCACGCGCTTGGACGTGCGCGAGGACCACGGCCTGGTCATCGTGCGCGCCGACCAGCGCGCCGTGTTCCGGGTCAGCGGGCAGGGGTTCCTCCTCCTGCCGGCCACGCTGCGCCGTTGGTGCCGGCTGGCTGACGGTGACCGCGTGCTCCTGGTCGCCGACCCGCAAGCGGCATGGCTGGTGATCCATCCACCCGCCTCGGTGGCTGCCATGGTCGCTGCCGCTCACACCCGCGTGTGGGGCGGTGAGGTCCGGTGAACACCTCCATGCAGGGGCCCGCACCCGTGCAGGACTCCGGGGCGCCGTCGGCGCAGGAGCTGGACGCGGCCCGGCTGCTCCTGGCCCGGATGGGCATCCGCGCCGAGGACCTGCTGACCCGACCCGGCCCGCAGGGACTGTCGGTGGAGGGCCGGGCGCCGGTCCCGACGTTCGCCGAGTACGTGCCCGTGGTCTCCGGCGCGGTCAGCGACGGGACCCGCCGGGTATACAGCACGTACTGGAAACGGCTCCTGGAGCACTGGGCCGACGGGCGCATCGACGAGCCCATCCCCTGACAGATCCAGCAATTGAGCAGCCGGTTACGCGCGCAACGGGTCGTTCGACGCAACGGCCGCGGCGGCCAGCTGACCGGCGAGCACTTCATCGCCGCGTTGCGGTGCCTGTACCGGCACGCGATCGCCGACGGCCTGGCCAGCGACAACCCAGCCGCCCGGGTCGACAAGCCCCGCCGGCCGGCCTCGACGCGCCAGGCCGTGGGCGGCCAGCGACTGGCCGAGATCAACCAGGCCGCGGCCAGCACCGGCAACGACCCGGTCCTGGACTCGCTGCTGATCCGCCTGCACACCGAGACCGCCTGCCGCCGCGGCGGGGCACTCGCCCTACGCCCGATGGACCTGGACGAGCAGCAGTGCCTGCCGGCAGGGACGGGCAGACGCAGTACGTGCGGCATAGTTGCGTCGTCCCGCACGAACGCAAGTCCCGGCGGTAGCGGGGCACACGGGAACGCCGCGGTGCCATCCAGACTGTGACAGCTCCGGCGGCGGCGTGGTCCGGCGGCCCCCGGGCGTTCGACGCCGGTCTGGAATCTGGCCGATGCGGCCGCGGCAGTACCGGTGCCTTCACCGGCGGGGCTGGGGTTGTCCCCATTCCGCCTGATGGGAGGGGGTGCCAAGATCGCGGCAGCGGTAGGTCGTGTCGTGGAGGGGCGATGTTCCCGGAGTTGTCTGTGACCGTGCGCACGGTCCTGGAGACCTATGCCAACGTCCACCGTGGCAGCGGCTACACGTCGATGGTGTCGACCTACCTGTACGAGCATGCCCGGGGCGTCGTGCTGGACCAGCTTGGCCTGGACCGGCGTCGGTACATCGTCGTCTTCTGTTCCCCTCGGCAGGCGGAGCAGCTGCAGGCGCAACTGCCGCCGGCAACCTGCCGCACCCTGTCGAGCCAGGATGTCGGCCTGCCGCTCGGGCTGCGGGCGATCGCCGTGCCATCGCGGGCACTGCCCCGCGGCATGCCGCTGCAGCCCGGCGGGGGAAGTGCGCGTCTGGTCGGTCCCGGCTGGGTGGTCTGGGCTGCGGCACCCGACCGGTTCGAGGCGGGGACCCCCGCCGTCGTCAACGTCATCGCCTTCGCCAGAGCCCTCCGGCTGGCCAAGGACGCTGCGGCGCCGAGTGAGGGCGCGGCCCTTGGCCCTGTCCGGGATGCCGTGAGCCCTCCGGGCGAGGACGCCGTCGGTGAGCAGGCGGTCGAGCAACGATCGGCCCGTGACATCCTGCGCCACGACAGGTTGGACGGGTACTGCGGCCCGCAGTTGCTGGCCGAACTCAGGAAGACCTTGATCGGTCAGCGGATTCCAGTGCCGACGCGAGGCGGGTTGAAGCCGTTCGTCAACTTGGACAACGCCGCCAGCACGCCGACCTTCGAACCTGTCTGGGGAGCCGTCCAGGAGGCCTGGCGCCAGCCGGAACCGGTCCGACGAGACATCGTCGGGGAGGCCAAGCTCATCTGCGCCGAGGTGCTGCACGCGCCGCCGAGCGACTACGAGGTCGTCTTCACGGCCAACACCACAGAGGCGATCAACCTCGTCGCGCAGAGCCTGGGAAGGCAGGGCGCCGACGTCGAGCCGGTCGTGGTGAACACGGTCATGGAGCACAACTCCGATGAGCTGCCGTGGCGCCGGTTGCCCGGTGTCGGGTTGATCCGCCTGCCGGTCGATCGTGACGGCTTCGTGGATCCCGCCGAGCTCGACGGGCTCCTGCAGGAGTACAACCTGCAGCACCGTCACGGCGGGCAGCGGATCATGCTGGTCGCCCTGTCCGGCGCCTCGAACGTGCTGGGCGCGTGCAACGACCTGGCGCAGATCGGGCGCATCGCGCACCGTCACGGCGCACGCCTGCTGGTGGACGGGGCCCAACTGGTCGCCCACCGCGCAGTCGACCTGTCCGCGTGCGGGATCGACTACTTCGCCTTCTCCGCGCACAAGGCCTACGCCCCCTTCGGGACGGGGGCCCTGGTGGCCAGGACGGGAACCCTCGGCTTCGATCCGGCCGAACATGAGTCGATCCGGGCATCCGGCGAGGAGAACGTCGGCGGCATCGCGGCACTCGGCAAGGCCCTGCTACTGCTGCAGCGCGTCGGCCTGGACGTGATCCAGCAGGAGGAGCAGGCCCTGACCGCGCGGGCACTGCGCGGACTGGCCGAGATACCCGGGATCACCGTGTTCGGCGTCCAGAGCCCGGATTCCCCGCACTTCCCGCGGCGCGCCGGCGTCATCGCCTTCACCCTGCGGGGGGTGATGGCAGGACGGGTAGCCGCGGAACTGGCCCACCAGGGCGGGATCGGGGTCCGGTCCGGGTGCCATTGCGCGCACATGCTCGTCAAGCGGCTGCTGGGGGTGTCCAGTCGGCTGGAGCGGTTCCAGCGCTTGATGGTGAGTGCGTTCCCACATCTTGAGCTGCCCGGGGTGACCCGGGTGAGCCTGGGCATCGAGAACACCCCCGAGGATGTCGACATCCTGCTCGATCTTCTGGGCCGGATCGCCAGGCAGCCCCGCGCGGGCAACCCCTTCCGGCGGCCGAACTCATCCGTCAAACAGGAGCTGCACGCCAGCGCCCGGGCTCTCGCCTCACGTGTCTACGCCTGAACCGACCCACGCCCACCGCCCATCCCCGACCGCCGTCACCGACGCCGGGATGCCCAACGATCCTCAGCGGCCCCTCATGGCAGGTGCCGCCTCGACCATGGCCCGGTCACGCTCACGGATCCCGACCAGCCAGCCCCCAGGACCTTGAACAGCGCCTCGATCAACAGACCCAGGCTGAATGGCGCGGTCTCCGCTGGCGTCCGCCGCCAACTCCTCATCGACCACCCGGCGAGCCCAGTCGTCATCGGCCCCAGCGAGGTGCCGACCAGATGGTTGCGGATCATCAGGTCGTCCAGCAGGTACGAGCGGCGGGTGAACTGGCCGAACGACTCGTTGACACGGAAGAGGTCACTGGTTCAATCCCAGTATCGCCCACCACGTTAGTGCAGGTCAGGGGCCAGTTCCGAGATCATCGGAACTGGCCCATTGATCGTTTGTCCGCAGATTGTCCGCAAACCCTGCCGTCACGAGGCGGTCTCTGGCTGTGCTGTCCAGGGACGTTGGGCAAGCGGGTGTGTTGACACGATCTGATTGATCTTGATGGGTGACAGCCCAACGGATGCCTGGGGTCGAACTCGGGGCTCCGCACCGATCGTGGCGGGGAACTCGACCCAGATCGGTTCAAACAGGCGAGATGGAACTGCAGGCACGAGCACTCCAATGATCACTGCGCGTAGAGAACTCCATGATCACTTCGTGTCCTGCTGCACTGCCTGGGCACACGCCAGGCTTGTGGCCCTATGCGTCAATTGCCGGTCGCTCCTAGTCATTCTCGAGACGGACTCCCGAAATCTGCGTCCCAGGAGGCAGACTCATCACCTGCAGCCGCAACTGCCCCATGATCGTCCAGTAGACGTCGATGTCGGAGACCTCCAGGTTCGCCACAACATCGTCACCGCCCAGGAACAGCGGCGTGCGGTAGCCGACGCACTGATCGAAGCCGATCTCGGATCCGCCGGACGCGGACATCCACTCGGAGAAGAACCTGGCAGCAAGGATGTCGTCGGTGTAGTCCACAAGTTCCTCGTCATGGAACCGGGAGAAGGGAACGGAGGCTTCGAGCGACTCCCCGGTCCCCGGCTCGAACATCAGGACCTCAGGATCATCGGGCGTTCCACGGCCGCTGTCGAGGGCAAACTGGCGGCCCAGCCAGTCGAACCCGAAACACGACACCCGCCCCCGGTACTCGGGGAACGCGTTGATCACCAACTGCGTCGCGGCCTGCGCCGATCTTTCGGTGTGCACCCGGTACAGCCCACGCCCGAAGGTGCACCCTCCGAAGCGCCGGTTCAGCGACTCCACCTGCCCGCCCTGTGTACCCGCCGCCCGTTCCGGCTCACCAGCGGTGAGCCGGAATGTGGCCGCGAAGCGCTCCAACATGGTTCTCCGTCCTGCGGTCCGGACTGTTCCTTCATCACTGCGCGTTCCTACGTCCGTGGAACCAGCCTAACCCCTCTGATCCTCGCACCCAGCGGTATCTTCTTGAGCTGGTTCTTGAACTGGGAACCGAAACTCCTGTTCACCGAGGAATCCAGGGGTTTCATGTTCTCGATTTCGTCGCGACCTCCGAGTTGAAGCTCGATCACGTGGTCGATATCATGATTTGCCGGTTTGGTCTTGCCCGCTCTCTTCCAACGGCTCGATGCGCTCCCGTGCCTCTTTCCCGCGACATCCGTCTTCACCAGCTTCGCCTTTTGCAACGCCTTGATCTTCGCTCGAGCCTGCTTCATCTGATATGGATTCCAACCATCCTTGGGAGGCTTGATGATCAGCTCGTACCACTTGGCTACCTTCTTAGCGCATTTCCCCCCGGCGACATTGTGGACCAGCACGGACGTGTCGGCGGTGACCACGTAGTAGGTGTGGGTGTCGTCGATCGTGAGGTCGTTCATCTCGGCGTGACCGGTCCAGGAGCGGACGGCGACGACGACGGCCTCATTGCTGCCCAGGGCGTGCAGGTGGTCGCCGGGTTTGAGGTCGGCGGCATCGGCCCAGGTTCCGGTGGTCTGGTCCCAGAACGGGTGGTGGCTGGTGGTGTGCACGGTGACCGTCACCGTCGCCGGAGTGGCAGAACCCGTTGCCGCGATGGACTTGCCCTGCCCGGCCAGGGCCTGAGGGATACTCGTGCCGGACTTCGGGTCCTGGGCCTGGTCCTTGATCGGGGGCGCGTCCTTCGCGGTCGCTCGACGGGTCGCGTCCGCCTGCCGTGCTGCGTCGCCTTCGGTGGACGTGCGGGGGGCTGGGACGCGGACGGTGACGTCGGTCAGGTCGGTGTCCTCGTTGTGGTGCAGGGCGACGACCGGCTTGACCTCGGTGGTTCCGGTGTCGGGGTTGGTGGCCAGCACCTTGTCACCCAGCTTGACCTCACCGATCGGCTTCCGGCTGCCGTCCGCCATCACCACCTCGGTGTCCGGGGCGAAGCTGTGCATCATCCCGCAGGCGTCATCCACGAACGTGCCCAGTCCAGACTCACCGGCGTCGTCGGCCACCGCCGAGGCTCTACCGGCAACAGCTTCGACGTCACGTCCGGCGGTGCGGGCGCCGCGGCTGAGGACGGTCTCGACGGCGTCATCGCCGCGAGTGATGGCGCGTTTGAGGAAGGGGGTGACCTTGGACAGAGCCCGGCCGCCTAGTAGTGCTTCGTTAGGTGGGCACCAGTGCGTGGCAGAGAGGGCAGAACCCGAGCCAGGTGGCGAGCAGGTACTGCAGCTCGCGTAGGAGGGCGTACAGGCTCAGGTCTGCCCAGCTGCTTTTGGGTTGTCCAAGCGGAGTTTGGTGAGGAAGAGCTGGGCGGTGGCGGCCAGGGTGACGTGGCGGTGCCAGCCGATCCAGGAGCGGCCTTCGAAGTGGTCCAGGCCCAGGCCGGTCTTGAGTTCGCGGTAGTCGTGTTCGATCCGCCAGCGTGC
>DASTGO010000152.1:0-13262 GCA_035719045.1 Kineosporiaceae bacterium
CGGCGGCAGGCTGAACGGCTGGCCGCCGCCTGGCCGCAGGCCCGGCTGGTCGGCGGTGACGGCGCGGCCGAGGCGCTGCGCGCGGCGTGGGCGGACTGCTCGGCCGTGGTGGCCTTCCTGGCCACGGGGGCCGTGGTGCGCATCCTCGCGCCGCTGCTGCGCGGCAAGGACACCGATCCGGCCGTGGTGGTGGTGGACGAGGCGGGCCGGCATGCGGTCGCCCTGCTCGGCGGCCATGCGGGCGGGGCCAATGAGCTCGCCGCGCAGGTGAGCGAGGTGCTCGGCAGCCGGCCGGTGATCACCACCGCCACCGACGCCGTCGGCGTGCCCGGGCTGGACACCCTCGGGCTGCCCGTCGAGGGTGCGGTGGCGGCGGTGTCCCGGGCGATCCTCGACGGCGAACCCGTGACGCTGGAGGCGGATGCGACCTGGCCGCTGCCCGCCTTCCCGCCGAACGTGACCCCCGGGCCCGAACCGACCGGGGACCTGAGCGCCGGGGACGGGACCGTTCGGGAGGCGGAGGCCGCAGCGGCAGCGGCGGCGGCCGGAGGTGAGGGATACCGGCTGCTGGTGACCGACCGGGTGGTCCCGCTCGACGACCGGACCGCCGTGCTGCGCCCGCCCAGCCTGATCGTCGGGGTGGGGGCCAGCCGCGGGGTGAGCGGAGGCGAGGTGCTCGGCCTGATCCGGGAGGTGCTCGACCGGGCCGGGCTGAGCCCGTCGAGCGTGCACTGCCTGGCCACCGCCGACGTGAAGGCCGACGAGGCCGGGATCCTCGACGCCGCAAGGGTTCTCGGGGTGCCGGTGGTGACCCGGACGGCGGCCGAGCTGGCCGCGGTGCCGGTGCCCAACCCCAGCGAGGTGGTCCGCGGCGCGGTCGGGACCCCGAGCGTGGCCGAGGCGGCCGCGCTGCTGACCGCCGGGGACGGCGCGGCACCGCAGGGGGATGCCGGTCCGCAACTGCTGGCCGCCAAGACGGCCTCGGCGATGGCGACGGTGGCGGTGGCCCGACGGCGGCCGCGCGGACGGCTCGCCGTGGTCGGCCTCGGACCGGGTGCCCGGGATCTGCTCACCCCTCGTGCGGCGGCCGAGTTGCGTCAGGCGTCCGTGGTGGTCGGCCTGGACCAGTACGTCGACCAGGTCCGGGACCTGCTGCGCCCGGGCACCCGGATCCTGGCCAGCGGGCTCGGTGCGGAGGAGGAGCGGGCCCGGACCGCGGCGGAACTCGCGGCGTCCGGCCGGGCGGTGGCGCTGATCGGGTCCGGGGACGCCGGGGTGTACGCGATGGCCAGCCCGGCCCTGGAGTACGCCGATGCCGCCACCGACGTGGTCGGGGTGCCCGGGGTGACCGCGGGACTGGCCGCCTCGGCGCTGCTGGGTGCCCCGCTCGGCCACGACCACGCCTACATCAGCCTGTCCGACCTGCACACGCCGCTGCCGGTGATCCTGCGCCGGGTCCGGGCCGCGGCCGAGGGCGACTTCGTCGTGCTGTTCTACAACCCGCGCAGCCGGACCCGGGACTGGCAGCTGGGTGCCGCCCTGGCCCTGCTCGCCGAGCATCGGCCCCCGCAGACCCCGGTCGGGGTGGTGCGCAATGCCAGCCGGGAGGGCGAGCAGGTCCGGCTGTCCACGCTGGCCACGTTCGACCCGGCCACCGTCGACATGTACAGCCTGGTCGTGGTCGGCAACAGCCAGACCCGGATCGTCGCCGGCCGGATGGTCACCCCCCGGGGGTACCGATGGAGCAGTTGACCCTGGCCCGGCCGCCCGCCCGGCCGATGCCGTCGATGCCGATCAGGATCGACGGCTGCCAGGGCTGCGGCGCCTGCCTGCTCAGCTGCCCCGAGCACGCCCTGCGCCCGGTGCCCGGCGGGATCGCGGCCGGCGGCGGGATCGAGGTCCGGGCCGACCGGTGCACCGGCTGCCTGGAATGCCTGGAGATCTGCCCGGTGGCGGCGATCTCCGGCCCGCCCACCGACCGCGGAGGAGTCTCGTGACGTCGTCGTCGTTCACCGCCGGGTTGACCGCCGACGCGCCGGTCGGCCGCTGGACCCGGGCCGAACGCGCCCGGCTGGGCGGGATCGTGTTCGCGGTCGCCGTGCTGCACGTGCTGGGCTGGAGCCTCTACCTCTACGTCAGCGACCAGCCGGTCGCCGCGGGCGGGTTCGCCGGGGCCGGCACCCTCGCCTACGTCCTGGGCGTCCGGCACGCCTTCGACGCCGACCACATCGCGGCGATCGACGACACCACCCGGCTGATGCTGCTGCGCGGACGGCGCCCGGTCGGGGTCGGGTTCTTCTTCGCGCTCGGTCACTCCACGGTCGTGCTGATGCTGGCCCTGCTGGTCGGGCTGGCCTCGGCGACCGTGACGGAGCAGCGGCTGGCCGGGGCCAGGCAGGTGGGTGCCACCGTCGCCGTGCTCACCGCGACGGTGTTCCTGCTGCTGGTGGCCTCGCTGAACGCCGCGGTGCTGCGCGGGCTGACCCGGCTGTGGCGGCAGGTCCGCGGGGGGACGCTGGACTCCGGTGAGCTGGACCTGTTGCTGCTCAACCGCGGGCTGGTGTTCCGGATCCTCGGGTCCCGGGCCCGCGGGCTGATCCGGTCCTCCTGGCACATGGCCCCGGTCGGGTTCCTGTTCGGGCTCGGGCTGGAGACGGCCAGCGAGGTCACCCTGCTCACCCTGTCGGCGAGCACGGCCTCGGCCGGGCAGTTGCCGGTGGTGGCCCTGCTCACCCTGCCGCTGCTGTTCGCCGCCGGGATGTCGGCGATGGACACGGCGGACAGCCTGCTGATGGCCCGGGCGTACTCCTGGGCGCACAGCAGCCCGGCCCGGCGGCTGTACTACAACCTGGCGACCACGGCGATGACCGTCCTGGTCGGCGGGTTCGTCGCCAGCGTCTACCTGGCCGGGCTGGCCGCCGACCACCTCGGCGCGGGCTGGCTGGCGGGGTACGCGTCGATCGCCGGCCACTTCGAGGAGCTGGGCTTCGTGATCGTCGTGATGTTCGCCCTGTCCTGGACGGCGGCGGTCCTGCTGTGGAAGGTCCGTGGCTACGAGCACCGCTTCGGCACGCCGGAGCCCGGAACATCGGGGCCCGGAACATCGGAGCCCGGAACGGAGGGGGAGGCGTGATCCGCACCGTCCACCCGATCGAGCAGCGGTCCTACCAGATCCTGCGGGAGCGGGCCGACACCTCCGGGCTGCCCCCGCTGACCAGGGCGGTGGCCGAGCGGGTCGTGCACGCCAGCGCCGATCTGGCCTACCTGGAGGACCTGGTCTGCGACGAGGCCGCCCTGGCCGCCGCCTGGGAGGCCCTGCGCGCGGGCGCCCCTGTGGTCACCGACGTCGAGATGGTCGCCGCGGGGATCACCCGGCGGGACCTGCTCGGCGAGCTGGCCTGCGCGCTGCGTGAGCCGGGGGCCGCCGAACTGGCCGCCGAGGCCGGGATCACCCGCTCCGCCGCCGCGATCCGCCTTGCCGCGCAACGGGTCGGGAGCGGCGCGGTCTGGGTGGTCGGTTGCGCCCCGACCGCGCTGGAGGAGGTGATCCGGCTGGATCCTGCACCGGTCCTGGTGATCGGGTTGCCGGTCGGCTTCGTCGGCGCCGCCGAGTCGAAGGAGGCGCTGCGGGCCAGCGGGCTGCCCGCGGTGTCCAACCGCAGCGAGAAGGGCGGATCCGCCGTCGCCGCCGCAGCGCTCAATGCCCTGCTGTACCTGGAGAAGAGACCATGACCGAGCACCAGCAGTCCCAGTCCGGGCAGTCGCAGTCCGGGCAGTCGCAGACCGGGCAGTCGTCCGGCAGTGCCCTGCCACCGGTGGCCCCGGCACCGTCCGGCCCCGCCCTGCTCGTGGTCGGGCACGGGACCCGCAGCGCCGAGGGCGTGGCCCAGTTCTGCGCTCTGGTGGCCAGGGTCGGCCGCCGGGCGGCAGGCCGGATCCCTTCCGCGGCAGGCGGTTTCATCGAGCTGTCCCCGCCGCCGCTGGCCGAGGCGGTGGCCGGGCTGGTCGGCGGCGGGCACCGGGACCTGGTCGCCGTCCCGCTGGTGCTCACCGCGGCAGGGCACGGCAAGGGGGACATCCCGGCGGCGATGGCCCGGGAGCGGGAACGGCACCCGGGGCTGACCTACCGGTACGGACGGCCCCTCGGCCCGCATCCGGTGCTGCAGGACCTGATGGCGCAGCGGATCGACGCCGCCCTCGCCGACCAGGACGGGCCGGGCGCCGTGGTGCGGGACGACGTCCACATCGCGCTGATCGGCCGGGGTTCCACCGACCCCGACGGCAACGCCGAGGTGGCCAAGGTGGCCCGGCTGCTGTGGGAGGGCCGTGGGTACGCCGGAGTCGAGCCCGGTTTCGTCTCCCTGGCCGAGCCGTCGGTGCCCGCCGTGCTGGACCGGCTGCGCCGGCTGGGTGCCCGGCGGATCGTCGTCGCGCCGTACTTCCTGTTCGCCGGGATCCTGCCCGACCGGATCACCGCCCAGGCGCAGGCCTTCGCCGCCGAGCACCCCGACCTGGACGTCCGGGTGGCCGAGGTGATCGGTGACTGCGACGAGCTGGCCGACCTGGTGCTGGAGCGCCACCACGAGGCCCTGCACGGCGACATCCGGATGAACTGCGACACCTGCGCCTACCGGGTCGCCCTGCCCGGTTTCGCGGACAAGCTCGGGATGCCCCAGCGCCCGCACCACCACCCGGACGACCCCGCCCACGAGCACCACGGTCACGAGCACCAGCCCCACGACCACCACCCCCACGACCACCCCGCCCATGAGCACGGCGGGCATCAGCATCACCATGCGCATCTGGCCGGACCCGCCGACCACGCGCACGACCATCCCCACGACCAGCACCCGGACGGCCACCCGCATCCGGCGGCGTCGACCACCCGGCCCCACCAGGTCACCGCAGGCGTTCCGGGGCGCGGACATGTCGCGATCGTCGGCGGCGGCCCGGGCCCGGACGACCTGATCACCGTCCGCGGCCGGGCGTACCTGGAGCAGGCGGACGTCGTCGTGGTGGACCGGCTGGCGCCGCGTGGCCTGCTCGCCGGACTGCGCCCGGACGTCCTGGTGGTGGAGGCGGCGAAGAACCCGCGCGGAGCGCAGGTCAGCCAGGACACCATCAACGCCGCGCTGGTCGAGCATGCCCGGGCCGGCCGTCGGGTGGTGCGGCTGAAGGGCGGCGACCCGTACGTGTTCGGCCGCGGTCACGAGGAGGTCCAGGCCTGCGTCGCCGCCGGGGTGGACTGGACGGTGGTGCCCGGGGTGTCCAGCGCGGTGGCGGCCGCGGAACTGGCCGGGGTCCCGGTCACCCACCGCGGGGTCGCCCAGGACGTGACCGTGGTGTCCGGGCACCTGCCGCCCGGACATCCGCACAGCCTGGTGGAATGGTCGGCGCTCGCCCGGTCCCGGGGCACCCTCGTGCTGCTGATGGCCGTGGACACCATGCCGAAGATCGCCCCGGTGCTCATCGAGCACGGCCGCGACGCCGGCACGCCGGTGCTGATCGTCCAGGACGCCGGGCACGAGGGGCAGGTCGTGCTCCAGACCCGGCTCGACGAGGTCGGCGGCGAGCTGGTCGAGCGCGGGATCCGTCCGCCGGCCGTGGTCGTGGTCGGACCGGTGGTGGCGCTGCGCGAGGTCTCGCGGTGACGCAGGCCGAACCGGCCGACGGGGATCCGGCCGTCGCGGATCCGGCCGACGGGTTGCCGGGGCCGCGCTGGCAGCGGCCGGTTCCGCTGGTCGGGGACCCGACCTCGGCCGCCCACCGGGCCGCGGATCCGGCGGGCTGGGCGTTCTCCGGTGAGGTCCGCACGGCTCTCGGCGAGGTGATCGCCGCCCGCCGGGACATCCGCCGGTTCCGGCCGGACGCCGTCCCCGAGGACGTCCTGACGGCGGTGCTGGAGGCGGGACACCGGGCGCCGTCCGTCGGCCACTCCCAGCCGTGGCGGTTCATCGTCGTCACCGCTTCGCAGACCCGGGACCGGGCCGCGGTGATGGCCGACCGGGAACGGCTGGCCCAGGCCGCCGCGCTGGACCCCGAACGTGCCCGGCGCCTGCTGGACCTGCAACTGGAGGGCATCCGGGAGGCGCCGGTCGGGATCGTGGTCGCCTGCGACCGGCGGGCCGCCGCGGGCGGGGTGCTCGGGCGGGCCACCTTCCCGGACGCCGACCTGTGGAGCTGTGCCTGCGCGATCGAGAACATGTGGCTGACCGCCCGGGCGCACGGTCTCGGGCTGGGCTGGGTGACGCTGTTCCGGCCGGAGGAACTGGCCGCGCTGCTCGGACTGCCGGACGGTGTGGTGACCCTCGGCTGGCTGTGCCTCGGCTGGCCGGACGAGCGGCCCCCGGAGCCCGGCCTGCAACGGCACGCCTGGTCGCACCGGCTGCCCCTGGCGGAAGTCGTGCTGCGGGAGCGTTGGCCGGGCGCCGCAGCCCCCGCGGCGCCGCCGTCCTATCTGCGGGCCCCCGCCCCGGACCGCCGGGTGGCCGCCACCGACGACGCCGACGGACTGCTCACTCCGCCCGGATCGCTGGGCCTGCTCGACGCCGCGGTGCACCGGCTGGTCGCGCTCGGCGCCCGGGACGTGCGGTCCGGGACCCTGGTGCTGGCCGGCGCGGACCATCCGGTGGCCGGACTGGGGGTGACCGCCTTCCCGCCCGGTGTCACCCGGGAGGTGATCACCGCCGCGGTGGCCGGGGAGGCGCTGGGGGCGGTGAGCGCGGTGGCCGCCGGGCTCACCGTGACCGTGGTGGACGCCGGGGTGACGGGCGGACCCGTCCCGGGCGCTCGTGCCGCCCGTCCCGAAGGCCTGCGCGGCGACCTCGTCGAGACCGACGCCCTGACCCGTGCGGACGCGCAGGCCCTGCTCGATGCCGGCCGGGTCCTCGGCCGGGAGGCGGCCGGGGCCGGGCTGGTCGTGCTCGGCGAGGTCGGGTTGGGGAACACCACCGTCGCGGCGGCGCTGGCCGGTGCCCTGCTCGGGCTCGACCCGGACGAGGTGGTCGGGCTCGGTGCCGGCTCCGATACGGCCATGGTGGAGCGCAAGCGGGAGGTGGTCGGCCTCGCGCTTCACCGGTGGCGTGCCTCGTCCGCCGCTGGGTCGGCGCCGGCTGCCGCCCCGGGATCCGGTGCCGGTGCAGCGTCCGATCCGCTGGTGGTGCTCGCCGCGCTCGGCGGACCGGAACTGGCCGTGCTGGCCGGGGTGGTGCTCGGTGCCGCTGAGGCCGGGGCCGGGGTCGTGCTGGACGGGCTGGCGACCGGGGTCGCCGCGCTGGTGGCCGCCCGGCTGGAACCGGCCGTGTCGGCCTATCTCGTCGCCGGGCACCTCAGCCGGGAGCAGGCCCATCGCCGGGTGCTCACCGAACTGGGCCTGGAACCGTTGCTGGACCTGAGGTTGCGGGCAGGGGAGGGTGTGGGCGGCTGTCTGGCCGCCGGGCTTCTGCTGCAGGCGCTCGCCGTGCGCCGCCGGGCCGGGCGGACCCTGCCGGTCTGAGCCGTGCGGCCCGGACATGCCGTGTGCTGCCCGAACCGGGACCGCCGAGGGGCCGGCTCAGGGACGGCCGGGTCCGGGACGGCTGGCTCAGGGACGGCCGGGTCCGAGGGGCAGTCGTGGCGGTTGACTCCCCAGCTTGTTCGGGTCCGAAGTGGTTGCTCGTTTGGATCCGAACAGGTTGCCTGATTTCCTGGGGTTAGGTGCCCGGCCACGGGGTATGAGAAGAGACCTATCACATTTTCTCACAAGGCTGGTTCATCGAGTCCTGAAGAGGCCTGGCCGTAAGGCGAACGGCAGCAGTTGCTCATGACATCTGGTGACTGGCGCCGAATGGGGTTGAGATGCCCACACGAGTTGAGTGGCTGGTCCGTGGCGTGGCCGGTCTCGAGGGTGCGCCGGTGGCGGTGGCCTACGCCGTAGATGAGTGCGGCCTCCGCAGGCTGGCGGGCGACGGGATTCCCGGGGACGTGGAGCGGAGGCTGACCGGATGGGCGCGGGAGTGGCACCCCGGCCTGGAGTTCTCACCCCTGCCTGCGGGCATCGTGCTCGGGCCCACGGTCAAGGATGACCGCCTGAACGGGCTGCTGGTCGCGCACTGGCCGTCGGGCCACGTTCCCCCGGCGGCTTCGGATGCCGTGGAGGCTCTGGTGCAGTTGTGGGCCGATGGCGAGAAACATGAGGACGCGCTCACCGGACTGGTCGGTCGGGACGTGCTCACGGATCACCTCCTGCTGGCCGGCCACGCGGCCGGCCGTAGCGGGGCAATGCCGGTGCTGTTCTTCTGCGACATCGACAACATGAAGCTGGTCAACGATCGGCATGGTCACCAGATCGGGGATCACGTGCTGAAGGGCGCGGCAGACCGGCTCATGTCCACGGTCCGGCCGGAGGACACGGTGGCCAGAGTCGGAGGTGACGAGTTCGTCGTCCTGTGCCCCGGGGTGACCGATCCGGCCGAGGCGATCGTGATCGCCAGTCGCCTCCAGACGGTGTTGGCCGTGGACCACCTTGTGGGGTCGGTACCGATCCACGCCCCGGCCAGCATCGGCGTGGCCATCGGCCCGTTCGCCAGCCCGACGGAGGGGTTGGAGCAGGCCGACGCTGCGATGTACAAGGCGAAGCGGACCAGGAGCGGCTACGCGGTCTATGACGCACAGTTGCACCGGGACGTCCGCTGGCGGCTCTCGGTTGGCGCCGACTTCCCCCGCGCGATCCAGGAGGGGCAGTTGCGGCTGCACTACCAGCCGGAATACGACGTGAACACGGGCCGGGTCGTGGCGTTCGAGGCGCTGCTGCGCTGGGCACACCCCCAGCGCGGGCTGCTGGGCCCGCAGGAGTTCCTCGACGCCGCCTCGATCGGGCACACCAGCGACGGCCTGCTGCCCTGGGTGCTGCGCACCGCCTGCACGGAGGCCGCCACCTGGCCCGGCCGGTGGCCGGGCATGCCGCCCCCCGTGGTGGCGGTCAACGTCTCTCCCCACGACCTGGCCGACGGCAATCTCCCGGAGATGGTCATCGAGGCACTCACCACGGCTGGGCTGCCCGGCTGGCGCCTGCAGTTGGAGGTCACCGAGAACACCGTCCTCATCGACCCCCTCGACGCCAGTCGCCAGCTCCGCGATGTCAACCAGCTCGGCGTCAGCGTCGCCCTGGACGATTTCGGCACCGGTTTCAGTGCCCTGGCGCTGTTGCGTGACCTTCCCGTCCATGTCCTCAAGATCGACCGGTCCTTCACCGCCGAACTGCGCCGTGGCTCCCGGGCCACCGCGATCGTCTCCGCAGTGGTGCGACTGGGTCATCACCTGAAGGCACGGATCTGCGGCGAAGGTGTCGAGACCCAACAGCAACTGCATCATCTACGCCGGTTGGGATGCGACGACGCTCAGGGCTTCCTGCTCCACCCACCTGCCCCGCCGGCGGACCTGCTGCCGCAACTCCTCGGCCCGACAGCCGAAGGATCCGGATCCGGCTGACCGGCGAACGCCCGGCGCGCCGGGCCGGGAGGCGGGCGGGGTACGGGCAAGCCTGCCCGCACGGCCCGCGCCGCACCCGGCCCGGACACGCCGGGAGAGGAGACCTCTCGACGGATCAGCAGACCGCCCAACCGTTCACCCCAAGGCGCCCGGAGAACCCGGCCCGCCAGATCGGGGTCAGGGTCTCGAACGGCTCCACCCCGTGCAGGATCCAGGCCATGGCCGCTGCCTCCCACTCCGGGTGCCGACCGTCGACGAACCGCTCCCCCGTCCCCGGAAGGTAGGTGTGGGTCAGGCGCATCAACCGGCGGGCGGTGATCTGGTCGGGCACGATCGCCACCGACCGGTGCAGGCCCCACCGGCGGACCACCGCCGCCGCGTCCCGCAGCGCGTGCGTGATCTCCAGATCGCGGCCCGCATGAGGCTCCCGGCGAAGATCGACCAGCTGACCGAACTCGGTCCGGCCGGCCACCGCCGACTCCACCGCAGTGACCCAGCCCTGAATGTCGCTCACCGTCACCGGGGCGAGGAATGTCGCGCGGTACCCGTAGTTCGTCGGCTCAGTGATGATCGGCATGACTGCCCCCCGTGTGGCATGGTCCCCCCGGGCCGGTTGCCCGGTCCTTCGAAACGTCGGGGGCCTGTCACAGGGCCTTGACCCGCCCCCCGGGTGACTACCCACCGGTACTCCCGCTGCTCGGGCACGACCGTGTCCCGGTCTGCCATGGAGACGAGGGGCCGGGCCGTGCTCGGGGGCGGTGACGGTGGCCTATGTCAGCAAGTGAGCAAGGGTCTGGCCGAGGGCCATCCAGTGTCCGCGACGCCGGGACTCCGTCGGCGCCCGCAGACTGTGGCAGAGTGCGGCGACGGAGGACCACGCCGCGAGGCGGGCGTGCCGGCGGGAAGGGACACGGGGGTCACGGTCATGGGGAAGGTCGTTCCACCGGTTCCGGAGGTTCACCGGGTTCCCGATGTCCAACCGGCCTCGCACGTCCTGCTGGACGGGGTGTCCAAGCGGTACGGGACGGTCGACATCCTGCGTGAGGTCTGCGTGGACGTGCCGGCCCGGCGGCGGGTCGGTCTCATCGGGGTCAACGGTGCGGGCAAGACCACGCTGCTGCGCATCCTCGCGGGTCTGGCGTCCCCCGACTCGGGTGCCGTCCGGCTCGTCGAGGAGGGCGGTGCCACCCGGCCGTTGACCAGTCGCGACCTCGCGCTCGTGCCGCAGGCCAAGCCGCTGTTCCCCGTTCTCACCGCGGCCGAGCACCTGGCGCTGGCAGCCGGGATGAACCGGGGCTGCTGGGACGGCGACCTGCCACAGCGGTGGCTGCGTGACTTCGGGGTCCCCGCCGACCGCCCAGCGGGGCGACTGTCGGGTGGCGAGCGGTCCCAGCTGGCGATCGCCCTGGCGCTCGGCCGGCAGGTTCCCGTGCTGCTGATGGACGAGCCGTTCGCCGAACTGGACCCGCTGGCCCGTGACGACGCCACCACCGCGCTGGCGGAGCACGTCACCCGCAGCGGCCGGACCCTCCTGGTGTCCTCGCATGTGATCGCCGACGTCGAACGCCTCTGCGACCGCATCGTGGTGCTCACCCACGGCCGGGTCGTCCTCAGCGGCGACACCGGCGACCTGCTGGCAGGCCCCGGGGAGCGGTCCCTGTCCGACGTCGTGCTGCCGGTCCTGCGCAGCCACCGGGAGGCCCGGTGAGCACCGTGCGCCGGGCACAATCCCGGCTGTCCCTGGACCGCTCCGTGGCGGGGATGATGGCCGCCACGGTGGTCGGCTACGGGTTGCTGGCCGGTGAGGAGCTGACGAGCCACAAGGCAGGCATGGTCACCAGCCTGGCCTCCTATCAGTCGATCGTGGCGGCGCTCCTGGTCTCGACCACCGTGGCCAAGGAGTTCGAGACCGGCACGATCCAGTGGGGGCTGACCCAGCGCCTGTCCCGTGGGGCGTGGTTGTGGTGGCGGACCTGGCCCATGCTGGTGTTCGTCGCCCTTGCCGGAGCGGGCCTCGGCGGGGTGATGGCCTACGTCGAACGTCACACCCCGGCCGACATGGTCGCCTACCTCGACCGCGCCCAGTTGGTGAACGGCCGGTGGCCGCTGGCTGTCGCCGACATCGTGCTCGCGGCGGCCATCGGGATTCTGGTCGGAGTGACCACCCGGCGGGTCGTCCCGGCGGCCGCGATCTCCGCCGCGGTCGTGATCGCCTTGAGCTACGCCGCGTCCACCGGGCGTGGGTCGCTGGCACCCGGACTGTCCGTCGCCTCCGCAGCCTGGTGCATCGGCGCCGGGGAGGTCCTGGCGGCCGCCCTGGTGCTGGCCCTCACCGCCCGCGGACTCCGGCGCCGCGACATCTGAGGCCGCGACGCCCGTTCGTGCCCCAGGCGCGTGCCCTAGGAGCGTGACCTGCGGGCGTCGTAGGGTGCGCTGCCGGCGGCCAGCGGCACCCGGTACGGCGCCGCCCCGGTGTCCGGCCACGGCAGGGAGCCGGAGTCCGGCCAGGCCGGCGGGTCGCCGCCCTGGCGGGGTTGCGGCCCGGCGGACCCGGACCGGGGGAGCAGTGCCCTGCGGGGGACCACGAGGAAGGCCACGCAGAGCAGGAAGAAGACCAGCCGGGTCCAGCCGTGCACCGAGGGCGGCAGCGGCAGCCAGCGGCCGGCGAACAGCACGCTCGCACACGACCAGGTCCACACCGGTAGCGCCCGCCGGGTGCCCACCTGGTCCCACAGCAGCGCCCCGACCGCGAGCCCGGCGGCGTAGTAGGTGTACGAGCCCGGGTCGAGCACGACGCGGGCTCCGGTGGCCAGCAGCACGACCGCGGCCCAGCGTCCGCGCCGGACGGCGATCCCGGCCAGCAGCAGGCCCAGCGCCGCCTGGGCCGGCCGGTCCCACCATGGCGTGACGGCCGAGTGCACCCCGAGCGTGCGCAGCGTCGAGGCGGCGGTGTTCTCGATGGTGAACCGGGTGGCGGCCAGGGTGCCGGGGTCGGCCAGCAGGAACGGCAGCCAGGCCGTCGCGACGGTCCCGGCCATGGCCAGCAGCGGGCCGCGACGGTCTCCCGCGGGCAGGGCGAGCAGCAGGGCGGCGAACGGCAGCGCCCACGGCTTGGCGTCCACGGACAGGCCGATCAGCACCCCCGCCGCCAGCCCGTGCCGGTGCCGCACCGCCCGCACCGCCAGGATCGCGAGCATCAGGGCCAGGACGTCGTCGACATGCACGAACCGGACCGCGAGGTTCATCCACACCGGCACGAAGGCCAGCCCCGACAGCAGCAGGCGGCGGCCGGAGTCGGCCCGGCTGCGCGGCGGCCGGACCTCGTCACCCAGCCGGCAGGCCACCACCAGCGCCAGCAGCCCGCCGAGCGCCATCACCAGCTGCGCCGCGAACAACCCGATCGAGGGTCCGGGCAGGATGAGCACGCCGGACACCAGGAAGGTCAGCGGACCCATCTGCAGCTGCGGGTTCGTGGCATACAGGTGCAGCCCGCCGCCCGCCTGCGCGAAGCTGAGCAGGCCGTCCCCGCCCTCCACGAAGTAGTGCCAGGACACCCCGCCGTGCCGGGCCATGATGAGGAACCAGACGGCGGCCCAGCCGGCCAGCGCGAGATGGGCCCGGGCCGGGCTCACCCGGTAGCGGAGGGTGCCGCGCAGCCCGGCCACCGCCTGTCCGAGCAGGGGCAGCAGGCCGTCCTGCGGCTCGGGCCCCGCGGCATGCCGTCCCGCCGGTACCGGCGACCTGCCGTGGCCGGCCCGGGGACCAGCCACCCGCCGGGCACCCCCGCGCCGGAC
>DASTGO010000153.1:0-14308 GCA_035719045.1 Kineosporiaceae bacterium
GCCCCGGCCGTCGCCCGCCCGCCCGGCCACCTCCGCCGCCCGTCCACGGGCGGGTGGCCCACGGGTCCTGGCCCGCGGCCGGGCAGGTGACCGTGACCCGCCGTGGCCGGATGGCACGATGTCGGCCGTGAACCCGTCGACGGCACTCGCGCAGGTCCTGGTCGACACCCTGGTCCGGCTGGGCGTCCGGCATGCGGTGCTGTGCCCCGGTTCCCGGTCCTCCGCCCTGGCCTATGCGCTGGCGGCCGCCGACCCGCAGCCGGCCGCAGCCGGGAAGCCGGGACTGCGGCTGCACGTCCGGATCGACGAGCGGACGGCCGGCTTCCTGGCCCTGGGTCTGGCCAAGGAGACCGGTGTCCCGGCCGTCGTGGTGACCACCTCGGGTACGGCGGTGGCGAACCTGCATCCGGCCGTGCTGGAGGCCGCACATGCCGGGGTGCCGTTGATCGTGCTGTCCGCCGACCGCCCGCATGAGCTCCGCGGGACCGGCGCCAACCAGACCACCGACCAGGTGAAGCTGTTCGGCGACGCCGTCCGGCTGTTCGCGGAGATCCCCGCCCCGGACGCCCTGACCGGCCAGGAGCGGGCCTGGCGCAACACCCTGTCCCGTGCGGTCGCCGCCGCCCTGGGCACCCTCGGCGGGCGGCCGGGGCCGGTGCAGGTCAACGTCGGGTTCCGCGAGCCGCTGATTCCCGATGACGAGGACCCGCATGACGAGGACCCGCCGTTCCTCCCGCCGGACCCGGATGCCGTCCCGCCACCGGGACTGACCCGGGTCCGGAACGCCGGTGCGGGGGAGCCGGTGTGGCTGCCGGACGGTCCGCGGACGGTCGTCCTGGCCGGTGACGGTGCCGGTCCGGTAGCCGCGGAGGTGGCTGCGGGCGGGGGCTGGCCGCTGCTGGCCGAGCCGTCGTCGGGGGCGCGCCGGGGCCAGTTGGCCGTCGGCCCGTACCGGCTGCTGCTGGACCGCCCGGGCCTCGGCGCGGACATCGAGCGGGTGGTGGTGTTCGGCCGGCCGACCCTGTCCCGCCCGGTGTCCCGGCTGCTGGCCCGCCCCGACGTCGAGGTGGTGGTGGTCTCGCCCCGGCCGGACTGGTCCGACGCCGCGGGACGGGCCGCCCTGGTGGTGCCCGCCGCCCGCAGCGTCCGTGAGCACCCGGACCTGGCCCCTCCCGCCGGCCCGGACGACCCCCGGGGCGACTGGCTGGACTGGCTGGACCGCTGGCTGGCGGCGGACCGGGTCGCGGCCGCGGCCGTGGACGCCGTCCTCGACGCAGAGGAGGCCGCCGGTCGCTGCTGCGGTCCGCTGATCGCCCGGGAACTGGCCGCCGCGCTGGGGCCGGGGGAGGTCCTCGTCGCCGGGGCCAGCAACTCCGTGCGCGACCTGGACCTGGCCGCCCGCCCGTTCCCCGAGCCCGCGCCGGCTCTGGAGGCGGTCGTGGTGCTGGCCAACCGGGGCCTGGCCGGGATCGACGGCACCTTGTCCACCGCCTGCGGGGTGGCCCTGGCCCGGGCCGCCGACGGGCGTCCGCTGCCGGTCCGGGCCCTGCTCGGTGACCTGACCTTCGTCCACGACGCCTCGGGGCTGCTGTCCGGTCCGGCGGAACGCCGCCCGCAGGTCCAGGTCGTGCTGCTGGATGACGATGGTGGAGGGATCTTCGGGCTGCTCGAACCCGGGGCCCGGGCCGGTCGGGGACCCGGCGACGAGGCGGTGTTCGAGCGCGTCTTCGCCACCCCGTCCGGGGCGGACCTGCCGGCCCTGTGCGCGGCCGTCGGCGCGGCGTACACCTCGGTGGGGGATCCGGCCGGGCTGCGCCGGGCGCTCGCCGAACCCGCCTCCGGGGTGTCGGTGCTGCACCTGCGGGTCGACCGGCAGGATCACCGGGCGCTGGCCGGGCGGATCGCCGATGCGGTCCGGTCCGCCCTGGACGCCGCCGGACTCTGACCCGGACCTGGCCCGGGGTGACCGGGTGCCGGGGGTGCGGGGCCCCTGGGTGACCCCGGTGCCGATCAGGCCGGTCGCAGGACTCGGCCGCGGAGCGTTCGGCCGTGTGGACGCTCAGCCGTCGGCGAGGGCGTCCCGCATCGGGACCAGCTTGGCCGCGGACTCCGCCAGTTCGGTCTCGGGGTCGGAGCCCGCGACGATCCCGCACCCGGCGAACAGCCGCAGCCGGGTCGGGTCCGTGTCGTCGAGCCGGGCGCAGCGCAGGGCGATCCCCCATTCGCCGTCGCCGTCGGCGTCCATCCAGCCGACCGGTCCGGCGTACCGGTCCCGGTCCATGCCCTCGATCCGGTCGATCAGGGCTGCGGCCGCTGCGGTCGGCGTGCCGCACACGGCGGCGGACGGATGCAGCGCGG
Source organism: Kineosporiaceae bacterium (assembly GCA_035719045.1). Lineage (GTDB taxonomy): Bacteria > Actinomycetota > Actinomycetes > Actinomycetales > Kineosporiaceae > DASTGO01. The sequence goes on from DASTGO010000153.1 coordinate 2,359, forward strand.
CGGCCAGCCCGAGCGAGGTGGCCTCGTCGCGCAGCACTCCGGTGACATCGGTGGCCAGGTGCATGACGTTGGCCAGGTGCAGGACGAACGGGGATTCCGGGACGTTCATCGAGGTGCAGCGCGGAGCCAGCGCGTCGGCCACCGACCGGACCGCGTACTCGTGCTCCTCCAGGTCCTTGCTGGACCGGGCGAGCGAGGCGGCCAGCGCGAGGTCGCGGGCGTCGTCACCGGTCCGCCGGATCGTGCCGGCCAGCACCCGGGAGGTGACCATGCCCTTGTCCCGGCGGACGAGCATCTCCGGGGTGGCCCCGACCAGGCCCTCGACGCTGAACGTCCAGGTTCCCGGGTACCGCTCGGCCAGCCGCCCGAGCAGCCGCCGGACGTCGACCGGGCGCTCGGTGCGGACCTCCAGGTCCCGGGCCAGCACCACCTTGTCGACCTCGCCCGCGAGGATCCGGTGGATCGCCTGGGCGACCGCCCCCTCCCACTCGGGGGCGGACAGCGCGCCGTCCGCGTAGGCCACCTCGCCGTGCCCGGTCACCGGCTCGGGCTCCGGCAGGACGGCCGGCGGCACGACGCGGCCGTTGCTGATCGTCGTCACCCACCACTGGCCGTCCCGGTGCCCGACCACCACTTCCGGGACGACGAGCACCCCGCCCGCGGGGGAGTCCGGGGAGAACGCGAAGGACCCGAAGGCCACCGGTCCGGTACCGGGCAGCCCCACCTCGTCACGGACCACGGCCCGGCGCAGGAGTTCCTGCCAGGCGGCCTCGGCCCTGCCGAACCGGTCCGGTCCCGCGAACCGCAACTGGACCGCCCGCCCCCAGCCGACCAGTCCTTCGCCTCGGCGGACCCAGGCCAGCGGTCCGTCCTTCGGCAGCAACGCCAACAGCGGCCCGGGATCACCGACGCGCACGGTCCGGGTGACCAGTGGCGCAGTCGCGGGAGCGGTGCTCATTGGCGTCAATGTACGGGCGTCCCCCCGACGGTTTGCGCCGGGGCCGTCAAGACCCTCCCGCGATGGCGGCCGGCGTGGCACGATCACGCCCGGGTTCCCTCCCACGCCCGCCCGTCGCCGTCACACCGGCCGTTCCTCCCGGCCGTCCCCGGTTCGGTGGCGGGGAGGCCGAGACTGGGAGACGGGATGAGTCGGGGTAGGCGCTGGACGATCGGCCTGGTCACGGCAGGTGTCTTGCTGGCGGTGGCGGCTGTGCTGGGTGCCGTGGCCGCCGGGTCCGCCTTCGGCACGATGGTCGCCGAGCAGGCTGACTGCGCACTTCCGGATGATTCGCCCTCGGGCTGTGCGGATGACCGGCTCACCGGCCGTGCGGCCGGCACCCTGGTCGATGCCCGGACCACGAAGTGGGGACAGGAGGTGGACGTCGAGTACAACCTCCCCTCCGGGACCACCAGCGCCACTCTGGACTGGCCCCCGTTCGCCGGCTCGGTGCCGACGAAGGGGGACACAGTCTGGGTGGCCTATGACCCGTCCGACCCGGAGAACACCGCGGTGCCGCTGGCCGTCCTGGTCAACGCCAAGCCGTCCGAGGGTTCCGCAGGACCCGACCCGCAGGCCGTCGGTGCGGGCTGGAGCGCCCTGGTCTGCCTGCTGTTGGCGCTGGTCACCGTGCTGCTCACCTGGGGCTGGGCGCGCCGTGCCCCGGCCGCGCCTGCGCCGGGTCCGCAGCCTGCGGCCGGGCCCTGGGGCTACGCGGCGCCCGTCGGCTACCCGGTTCCCATGCCCTATCCGGGTCTGCCCGCGGCCTATCCGGCCCCCACGCCCTATCCCGGTCCGCCCGCCGCCTACCCGGGTCAGTCCGCTGCGCCCGGGTACGGCACCCTGCCGGGCGGGTACGGCCCTGGGGGGTATGCCGGTTATCCGCCGCCGGGAGTCCACTCCGGTTATCCGCCGCCCGGCTCTGCCCCGGTCCCCGCCGCGCCGCTCGAGGCCGGGGCGAGTGGTCCGGGTGCTGCCGCCGGCGCGAGCGGCCCGGCACCGGCCGGACTCCTGGCCTCCGGGGAGCCGCCCGCAGCCGACGACCCCCGGTGGACGACGCCCGCCTGATCCCGCCCGGCTCGAGGACGCCGGGCTGATCCCGGCCCGTCGCCGTCTCCCGCCCGGCTGATCGCGTGGGGCAGGAGGCGCAAGGCCACGGCCCACCCGGGGACGGCGGGGTCCGATGCCGTCTGCGACCATGCGGGCATGCCCCGTGCCAGCCTGGACAAGAAGCCCCACGAGGTCGCGGCGATGTTCGACCAGGTCGCCGAGCGCTACGACCGGACCAACGACGTGCTGTCGTTCGGCCAGGACCGGCGCTGGCGGCAGGCGGTCGCCACGGCCCTGGACCTGCGGCCGGGGGAGAAGGTGCTGGACCTGGCGGCGGGCACCGGCACGTCGAGTGAGCCCTTCGCGGACGGCGGTGCGTTCACCGTGCCCTGCGACTTCTCGCTGGGGATGCTCCGGGTCGGGCGCCGGCGCCGCCCGGACCTCGGGTTCGTCGCCGGTGACGCCACCCGGCTGCCCTTCGCCGACGGTTCGTTCGACGCGGTGACGATCTCGTTCGGGTTGCGCAACGTGGTCGACATCGACGCCGCCCTGGCTGAGCTGCTGCGGGTCACCCGGCACGGCGGACGCCTGCTGATCTGCGAGTTCTCGCACCCGTCGTGGAAGCCCTGGCGGGTGGTCTACTCCGAGTACCTGATGCGGGCACTGCCGACCGTCGCGCGCCGGGTGTCCTCGGATCCGGAGGCGTACGTCTATCTGGCGGAGTCCATCCGGGCCTGGCCGGACCAGCAGGAACTCGGCCGGCGGCTGCGCGCCGCAGGCTGGGGCGAGGTCGCCTACCGGAACCTCTCCGGGGGGATCGTCGCCCTGCACCGGGCTGCCCGCCCCTGACGTCCGCCCCGCACCGGGCTGCCCGTCCCCACGTGCTCGGACCCCGGACGCCGGACCTCGTCACGTCGAGTGACCTTCGAGCGGGCAAATCGACCGTTGACGGATATCACGGTCACGATCACCGGACGGCAAGGAACCGTCCGGCGAATCGGATCTCCCGCTGATCACAGAACGTCGCAACGGAACGGGGTGCATCGCGCTGCGTAGTACCGGCCGACGTAGACTCGCGCCGGAATTCGTGAAGTCGTTCACAAGCGCACATGAAGGGTCCCCGTGAGCGCGAGCCCCGTATCCCCCGCCCGTCGCCAGGGTGACGACGCCGATGTCATCGTCGTCGGTGCCGGGCCCGCCGGCTCCACGGCGGCCACGTACCTCGCCCGCACCGGCCACGATGTGCTGCTGCTGGAGAAGACGGCGTTCCCCCGGGAGAAGGTCTGCGGCGACGGGCTGACCCCGCGCGCCGTGCGGGAGCTGGTCAGCCTCGGCGTGCCCACGCCCGAGGAGGACGGCTGGATCCGCAACCGTGGCCTGCGCATCATCGGCGGCGGGCGGCGCCTGGAGCTGCCGTGGCCCGACCTGGCCGCCTTCCCCGGCTACGGGCTGGTCCGCCCGCGCCGGGACTTCGACGAGATCCTGGTCCGGACGGCGCAGGCCGCCGGCGCCAAGCTGGCCGAGCGGACCGCGGTCACCGGCCCGGTGCTCGACGACCGGACCGGCCGGATCGTCGGGGTCACCGCCCGCCCGGTGGACGACGCCGGCCGCCGTGCCGGGGAGGACCTCACCTACCGTGCCCCGCTGGTGATCGCGGCGGACGGGGTGTCCGGCCGGCTGGCCCTGTCGATGGGGATCGCCAAGCGTGACGACCGGCCGATGGGCGTGGCCTACCGGACCTACTTCCGCTCCCCGCGCCATGACGACGACTGGCTGGAGAGCTGGCTGGAACTGTGGGACGGCGAGCCCGGGAAGTCCCGGCTGCTGCCCGGCTACGGCTGGGTCTTCGGCGTCGGTGACGGCACGAGCAACGTCGGGCTGGGCATCCTCAACTCCTCCGCGGCCTTCGGCAACGTCGACTACAAGGACCTGCTGCGCCGGTGGGTGGCGACGATGCCCGCCGAGTGGGGCTACACCGAGGACAACATGACCGGCCCGATCCGCGGCGCCGCTCTGCCGATGGGTTTCAACCGGACCCCGCACTACACCCGGGGCCTGCTGCTGGCCGGAGATGCCGGCGGGATGGTGAACCCGTTCAACGGCGAGGGGATCGCTTACGCCATGCAGTCCGGCCGGCTGGCCGCGGAGGTGATCGCGCAGGCGCTCGGCCGCCCGACGGCGGGAACCCGGGAACGGGCCCTGCAGGCGTACCCGAAGGTGATGCGCGACACCCTCGGCGGGTACTACACGCTCGGACGGATCTTCGTCCGGCTGATCGGCAACCCGGACGTCATGAAACTGGCGACGAAGTACGGGCTGCCCCGGCCGACCCTGATGCGGTTCACCCTCAAGCTCCTGGCCAACCTCACGGAGACCAGCGGCGGGGACGCCATGGACCGGGTCATCCATGGCCTGCAGCGCCTGGTGCCGGCGGCGTAACCGGTGTCCGCCATGTCCGTGCTGCGGAGCGACTCCGTCCCGTCGCGGTGCCGGTGCGCCGCCGGGCCGCTGTCGCCGGTCGCGGCGGTCCGGGAGGCCCTCCACCGTCGGAGCCGGCGATCCGCGGGCCCTGGTGACCTCTCCGGAGGGCGCCGGTGGGTGGCCCGCGCAGAGCCGTTCGGCGATGACCCTAGGATGGGGCTGACCTTGGGGTCTGGCGTCCACCGAGGCCGGGTGGTACCCGGCGCCGGCCCGTCGGGGTCGCAGCAGGAATCGGGGCTGGGGCGGCGCGTCGCCCTCGTGCCCGGGCGGCCGCACGGCCCCCGTGCCGAGGTCGCGGTGCGTTCCGTCCGGCACGAGTGCGTCGGTGGGTGCAGGTGCGCCGGCGGGCAGGTCCGGTGGCGAATGGGGCAAGGCGAAGGGGATGAGGTCGTGAGCGTGCAACGCGCCGCCCGCGCCGCCCGGAGCCTTCGCGGAGAGGTGACGCGGTGAACTCGTACGGCGCGGTCTGGGTCCTCGTCGCGATCGGCGGCTTCTTCGCCGTCTTCTCGATCGCGGCCGGCGCGCTGGCCGGACCCAAGCGCTACAACCGGGCCAAGCTCGATGCCTACGAGTGCGGGATCGAGCCGACGCCGCACGCCGCCGGCGGTGGGCGCTTCCCGGTCAAGTACTACCTGGTGGCGATGCTCTTCATCGTCTTCGACATCGAAAGCGTGTTCCTCATCCCGTTCGCCGTGGCCTTCGACCGGATGGGCCTGTTCGCCCTGGTCGAGATGGTGCTGTTCATGGCCACCGTGTTCGTCGCCTACGCCTACGTGTGGCGGCGCGGCGGTCTGGAGTGGGAGTGAGGACCGTGGCCGGGTACAGCACTGCACTCAGGATCGGCTGCTAGGCGAGGGGAAACCGGACAGATGGGTATCGAGGAGAAGCTGCCCAGCGGCTTTCTGCTCACCTCGGTGGAGAAGCTCGCCGGGTACTTCCGCAAGGGGTCGCTGTGGCCGGCCACCTTCGGGCTGGCCTGCTGCGCCATCGAGATGATGGCCGCGGGCGCCCCGCGGTTCGACCTGGCCCGCTTCGGGATGGAGGTCTTCCGGGCCTCGCCGCGGCAGGCGGACCTGATGATCGTCGCCGGCCGGGTGAGCCAGAAGATGGCGCCGGTGGTGCGGCAGATCTACGACCAGATGGCCGAGCCGAAGTGGGTGCTGGCGATGGGCGTCTGCGCGTCCTCCGGCGGCATGTTCAACAACTATGCGGTCGTCCAGGGCGTCGACCACATCGTCCCGGTCGACATCTACCTGCCCGGCTGCCCGCCGCGGCCGGAGATGCTGATCAACGCGATCCTCATGCTGCACGAGCAGATCGCGGACATGCCGCTGGGCGTGGACCGGGTGCAGGCGGCCAGGGCCGCCGAGGAGGCGGCCCTGCAGGCGCTGCCCACCTCCCACATGAAGGGGCTCCTGCGGTGAGCGACGAGACTCCCAAGCCGGTGAGCAGCACGGGCATCCCGCTGGACCCGAAGGTCGTCGACCCGGGCAGCACCAAGCCCGGCGACGAGGTGTCCCCGGACGGCGGCAGCGCGGGCAACGTTCCCGCGACCACCGCCGGCCAGGCGGACCTGCTCGCCGTCCGGCAGGGCATGTTCGGCCAGCGCGGCAGCGGTGACACCTCCGGGTTCGGCGGCCTGGCCCGGACGGTGACCATGCCCGGCCCGAGCACCCGCCCGTACGGCGGCTACTTCGACGCCGTCGCCGACGGTCTGGCCGCGGCGCTGGCCCAGCAGGACCTGTCGTTCGACACCGCGATCGAGAAGGTCGTCGTGGACCGCGGTGAGCTCACCCTCCACGTCCGCCGGGAGTCGGTCGTCGCGGTGGCCCAGGCCCTGCGCGACGACCCCGACCTGCGGTTCGAGCTGCTGTCCGGGGTGAGCGGGGTGCACTTCCCGGCCGACGCCGGCCGCGAACTGCACGCCGTCTACCACCTGCTGTCGATCACCCACAACCGGCGGGTCCGCCTCGAGGTGTCCTGCCCGGACGCCGACCCGCACATCCCGTCGGTGGTGCCGGTCTACCCGACCGCCGACTGGCATGAGCGGGAGACCTGGGACTTCTTCGGCATCCAGTTCGACGGCCACCCCGCCCTGACCCGGATCGAGATGCCGGACGACTGGCCGGGCCACCCGCAGCGCAAGGACTACCCGCTCGGCGGGATCCCCGTGGAGTACAAGGGCGCGACCATCCCGCCCCCGGACAGCCGGAGGTCGTACAGCTGATGAGCGACCAGAACGCGCGCCCCACCATCGAGGGCACGACCGACCCCGAGACGCCCCTGGAGCAGGCCGACCCGTACGGTCTGCCGGACGACGAGGCCGGTGCCGCCCGGGTGTTCAACGCCTCGGGCGGGGACTGGGACGAGATCGCCGAGGAGGCGGCGGCCCTCGGCGACGAGCGGATCGTCGTCAACATGGGCCCGCAGCACCCGTCCACCCACGGCGTGCTCCGGCTCATCCTCGAGATCGACGGTGAGACGGTGACCGAGGCCCGCTGCGGCATCGGCTACCTGCACACCGGCATCGAGAAGACCATGGAGTACCGCACCTGGACGCAGGGCGTGACGCTCTGCACGCGGATGGACTACCTCAGCCCGCTGTTCCAGGAGACGGCCTACTGCCTGGCCGTGGAGAAGCTGCTCGGCATCACCGACCAGATCCCCGAGCGGGCCAGCGTGATCCGGGTCCTGGCCATGGAGCTGAACCGGGTCGGGTCGCACCTGGTCGCGCTGGCCACCGGCGGGATGGAGATCGGCGCGCTGACCGTGATGACGGTCGGCTTCCGGGAGCGCGAGAACGTGCTGCGCCTGCTGGAGCTGATCACCGGCCTGCGGATGAACCACGCGTACATCCGCCCCGGCGGTCTCGCCCAGGACATCCCCCCGGGTGCCCTGGACGACATCCGGGACAAGATGAAGCTGATCCGGGGCGGCATCGACGACATCGAGAAGCTGTCCAACGAGAACCCGATCGTCAAGGGACGGCTGCAGGGGGTCGGCTTCCTCGACCTCACCGGCTGCATGGCGCTGGGCATCACCGGCCCGGTGCTGCGGTCGGCGGGCCTGCCGCACGACCTGCGCAAGTCGCAGCCGTACTGCGGGTACGAGACCTACGACTTCGACGTGGTCACCTGGGACACCGCGGACTCCTACGGCCGGTTGCGGATCCGGATCGAGGAGATGAAGCAGTCCCTGCGCATCGTCGAGCAGTGCGTGGACCGGCTGCAGCAGCTGGGCGCCGGCCCGGTCATGGTCGCCGACAAGAAGGTCGCCTGGCCCGCGCAGCTGGCGATCGGCGCCGACGGGATGGGCAACAGTCTCGACCACATCCGGCAGATCATGGGCACCTCGATGGAGGCCCTGATCCACCACTTCAAGCTCGTGACCGAGGGCTTCCGGGTCCCGGCCGGCCAGGTGTACCAGGCGGTGGAGGCCCCGCGCGGCGAACTGGCCGTGCACCTGGTCAGCGACGGCGGGACCAAGCCCTTCCGGGCGCACTTCCGGGATCCGTCCTTCGTCAACCTGCAGGCGACCGCGGCGATGTGTGAGGGCGGCCAGGTGGCCGACGTCATCGTCGCGGTGGCCTCCCTCGACCCCGTGATGGGGGGAGTCGACCGCTGATGTCCTTCTCCGACGACGTCCGGGCCCGGCTGGAGGCCGACGCCCAGCAGATCATCGCCCGGTACCCGGTGCCGCGTTCGGCCCTGCTGCCGATGCTGCACCTGGTGCAGAGCGAGGAGGGGTACGTCAGCCCCGACGGGATCGCGTTCTGCGGCGAGATGCTCGGCCTCACCCCGGCCGAGGTGTCCGCGGTGGCGACCTTCTACTCGCAGTACAAGCGGCACCCCAACGGCACCTACACGGTCGGGGTCTGCACCAACACCCTCTGCGCGGTGATGGGCGGCGACGCCATCTACGCGGCGCTGGAGGAGTACCTGGGGATCGGCCACGACGAGACCACCGGTGACGGCTCGATCACCCTCGAGCGGATCGAGTGCAACGCCGGCTGCGACTACGCGCCCGTGGTGATGGTCAACTGGGAGTTCTTCGACCAGCAGACCCCGTCCAGTGCGGTCGAACTGGTCGACGACCTGCGGTCCGGCCGCCCGGTGCGGCCCAGCCGCGGGCCGGAGCAGGTCGGCAGCTTCAAGGAGGTCAGCCGGGTGCTGGCCGGCTTCCTGGACGAGCACGCGGACGAGGGCGTGGGCGCCGGGCCGGCCTCCCTCCAGGGCACCCTGCTGGCCAAGCGCAAGGGCTGGACCGCTCCCGGCGGCGTCGAGGCGGCCGAACCCGGGGCGAAGGTGTCCGGGTCGTTCACCGTGGAGGCCGGCGCGAACGGTGCCGCCGGCGAGAAGGCGGAGGGCTGAGCGATGGCCACCACGCTGACCCCGATCCTCAGCTCGTTCTGGGACGCCCCGCGCTCCTGGACGCTGCAGGCCTACACCGACCACGGCGGCTACAGCGCGCTGCGCAAGGCCCTGGCGATGCAGCCCGCCGACCTGGTCACCATGGTCAAGGACTCCGGCCTGCGCGGCCGCGGCGGGGCGGGCTTCCCTACCGGCCTGAAGTGGAGCTTCCTGCCCAAGCCGGACGGCAAGCCGCGCTACCTCGTGGTCAACGCCGACGAGTCCGAGCCGGGTACCTGCAAGGACGTCCCGCTGCTGATGGCCAGCCCGCAGCACCTGATCGAGGGCATGATCATCAGCAGCTACGCGATCGGCTGCAACAAGGCCTTCATCTACCTGCGCGGCGAGGTCGTGCACGTCTACCGGCGGCTGCTGCGGGCGATCGAGGAGGCCAAGGCGGCCGGCTACCTGGGGACGAACATCCTCGGGTCCGGCTTCGACCTCGACATCGTCGCCCACGCCGGTGCCGGGGCGTACATCTGCGGCGAGGAGACCGCGCTGCTGGACTCCCTGGAGGGCCGCCGCGGCCAGCCCCGGCTCAAGCCGCCGTTCCCCGCGGTCGCCGGCCTGTACGCCCGGCCGACGGTGGTCAACAACGTGGAGTCCATCGCCAGCGTCCCGGCCATCGTCAACAACGGCGCCGACTGGTTCAAGGGCATGGGCACCGAGCGTTCCTCGGGCTTCGGCTTCTTCTCGCTCTCCGGCCATGTGGCCCGGCCCGGCCAGTACGAGGCCCCGCTGGGGATCACGCTGCGGGAGCTGCTGGACATGGCCGGCGGGATCCGGCAGGGCCGGCAGCTGAAGTTCTGGACCCCGGGCGGCTCGTCCACGCCGCTGTTCACCGACCAGCACCTGGACACCCCGCTGGACTTCGAGTCCGTCGGCAAGGCCGGGTCGATGCTCGGCACCCGGGCGCTGCAGGTCTTCGACGACACCACCTGCGTGGTGCGGGCGGTGCTGCGCTGGACGGAGTTCTACAAGCACGAGTCCTGCGGCAAGTGCACACCCTGCCGCGAGGGCACCTACTGGATGGCCCAGGTGTTGCGCCGGCTGGAGAACGGCGAGGGCACCGAGGCCGACCTCGACCTGCTGCTGGACACCTGCGACAACCTCCTCGGCCGCTCGTTCTGCCCGCTCGGCGACGGCGCGACCAGTTGCGTCACGTCCTCCATCCAGCACTTCCGCGACGAGTACATCCGCCACCTCACCGAGGGCGGATGCCCGTTCGACCCCGTGGCATCCACCCTCTTCGCCGGAGCCAACGCCTGATGACCGTGACCTCCAACCCGTCCGCCGGCGCGTCCGACCGCCCGGCACCCCCGCCGGACCTGGTCACCCTGACCATCGACGACGTCGAGGTCAGCGTTCCCAAGGGCACCCTGGTGATCCGCGCGGCGGAGCAGCTCGGGATCGTCATCCCGCGGTTCTGCGACCACCCGCTGCTGTCCCCGGCCGGGGCCTGTCGCCAGTGCCTGGTCGAGGTGGCCACCCCCGGCCCGGACGGCAGCCTGCGCCCGATGCCGAAGCCGCAGGCCTCCTGCACCCTGGAGGCCACCCCCGGCATGGTGGTCCGCACCCAGATCAGCTCCCCGGTGGCCGAGAAGGCCCAGCGCGGGATCATGGAGTTCCTGCTGATCAACCACCCCCTGGACTGCCCGGTCTGCGACAAGGGCGGAGAGTGCCCGCTGCAGAACCAGGCCATGGCGAACGGGCAGGCGACCAGTCGGTTCACCGAGACCAAGCGGACCTTCCCCAAACCGATCCGGATCTCCGCCAACGTCCTGCTGGATCGCGAGCGCTGCGTGCTCTGCCAGCGCTGCACCCGGTTCTCCAAGGAGATCGCCGGCGACCCGTTCATCGACCTGCAGATGCGTGGCGCCTCGCAGCAGATCGGCACCTTCTCCCCGCAGGTCCTCGGCTACGCCACCAACGGGCACACCCCGCAGGCGGCCGGTGAGCAGTCCGCTGCGGCGGCGGGCAGCACGGGTGAGCACGGCGGCCGGTCCACCACCGGCAGCGCGGCCACCGTCGGGGAGCCCCTGGGCGAGGCCCTGCTGGACGAGTCCGGCCAGCCGTTCGCCAGTTACTTCTCCGGCAACACCGTGCAGATCTGCCCGGTGGGGGCGCTCACCAGTGCCGCCTACCGGTTCCGGGCCCGCCCGTTCGACCTGGTCAGCACCCCGACCGTGTGCGAGCACTGCGCCAGCGGCTGCGCCCTGCGGGCCGACCACCGGCGCGGGGTGATCACCCGCAGGCTGGCCGGTGACGACCCGGCGGTCAATGAGGAGTGGAACTGCGACAAGGGCCGCTGGGCCTTCGCCTGGACCACCGCCGCGGACCGGCTGACCACGCCGCTGATCCGCGACGAGCGGTCCGGTGAGCTGCGCCCGGCCTCCTGGCCGGAGGCGATCGAGCGGGCGGCCGCCGGGCTGTCCACGGCGGGCGGCTCCGGCGGGGTCGGGGTGCTCACCGGAGGCCGGGTCACCGTCGAGGACGCCTACGGCTACGCGAAGTTCGCCCGGATCGCGCTGAAGACCAACGACATCGACTTCCGCTCCCGGCCGCACTCCGCGGAGGAGGAGGCCTTCCTCGCCCACGCGGTCGCCGGTGCCGGGCTCGGGGTCACCTACGCCGACCTGCAGGCCGCGCCCGCGGTGCTCCTGGTCGCGCTGGAGCCCGAGGAGGAGTCGCCGATCGTCTTCCTCCGGCTGCGCAAGGCGGTGGCCCGGGGCCAGTCGGTGCACGCGATCGCGCCGTGGGCGACCCGGGGCCTGTCCAAGCTGTCCGGCAGGCTGATCCCGGCCGCTCCCGGCACCGAGGCCGAGGTGCTGTCGGCCCTGACCACCGGGAACGTGGCGGTGGCCGAGACGGCCGCGGCCCTGCAGCAGCCCGGGGCGGTGATCCTGGTCGGGGAGCGGGCGGCGACCTCGCGGGGCGCGCTCACCGCCGCCCTGAACCTGGCCGCCCGCACCAGTGCCCGGCTGGCCTGGGTGCCGCGGCGGGCCGGGGAACG
>DASTGO010000154.1:0-2484 GCA_035719045.1 Kineosporiaceae bacterium
GCGCATCGGCCGCCTCCCCGGCCACCAGCTCCGCCAGCCGGTCCCGGTAGACCTGCTGCAGCAGCGGGACCAGATCGGCGGGTGCGGCCAGGCCTCGCCCGGCCGGGTCGATCACCGGCGCGCCCGGACGTCCGGCCGCCTCCCGCGACCGGGCGGCCAGCTCCCCCTCGACCAGCCCGCCCCGGCCGGCCGCCGCTGCCGCCGCCTCGGTCTCCAGGTCGTGCAGGGTGAGCTGGACGCCGACATCGAGCAGGCGCACCCCGGCGGCGTCGGTGGCCGCCGGGCGGGCCTCGGCGGGCGCGAACCGGGTGCCCAGTGCCACCTCGGAGGCGCGGTTGACCAGGGCCGACAGCAGTTCCTCGCGCACCTGCTGCCCCGGCCGGTCGCCGGTGAGCAGGGACGCCAGGGCCGTCATCGCCTCGGTCCGGCGGAACACCGGGTAGGCGGGCAGGGTCCGGTCGCCGGTGGTGGCCTGCCGCTCCCCCGGCCGTCCCCAACTCCGGTCGAGCTGCTCGAGCAACTGGTGCCGGTCCGGGCCTGCCGTCCCGTCCTGCGGGCCGTCCGCAACCGCCTCCCGGCCCGTCCAGGTCGGGTCGCCCGTCGCGTCCGCGACAGCCTGCCGCTTCCCGGGCCGGGCCGACTCCCCGTCCGCCGTGGCCGGACCGTCCAGCCCCGCCTCCGCGGCCCGCCGCTTGCCGGGACGGGACTGCGACGTGCCGGCGGCCTCCCGGGAGCCGGCGTCGGTCCGGTCTCCCGCCGAACGGCCGAACGCCTGCGCGTCGTGACCCCCGAGGGACGCGTCCATGGCCGTGCGGTTGAGGCCGAGCAGCCGGGTCGTACTGGCGATCGCCAGGGCGGAGGAGAGGTCGCCGGCCTGGGCCGACTGGAGGATCTCGGTGACCAGGCGCCACACCTGTTCGGAGCCGGGCCCGGCGAAGGCGTCGAACGAACGGGTGGCGCTCGCCTGGGTTGCCGGCGCAAGGGTCCCCGACATCAGGTTCGCCAGTCCGCTCGCATACGTGTCCGCGATCACCTTGACCAACGGGGCGATCTCGGTCGGCGAGTGGCCCCGACGGCGGGCGTTGGTCCCGTTGACGACCGCCCACCGAGCGAGGTCGTGCAGCACCAGTTCCGCACCGGCGTCCAGGAATCGCACCGGGGCGTGGGGCGGCAGGGGGAGGGCGGCCCGTCCCCCGGCCTGGAGTGCCTCCACAGCGGACTGCGCCTGGGCCGCCCATGCCTCCAGGCCCGGACCGGAGCCCAGGAACTCCCGCCCGCGGGCGGTGAACCGCCGCATCAGTTCCACCGGCGGCACCCGACCGGATGCCACGTCCAGCACCACCCGGGCGGTGTTCCCGGGAGCCGTCCGGTTCTGCCCGTACCACTCGACCAGGCCCTGCTGGGCCGCCTCGGACATCCCTTCCGGGCCCCACACCGAGTCCACCCGGTCTGCCGGAACGACCGGCCGGACCGCCACCGGGGGCGCCTCGGGCGCCTCCCGCTGTGCCGGCGCCGGCTGTTCGGGCACCGGCAGTCCGGCCGCCCGCAGTTCGGCCGCCCGCACTTCGGCCACCTGATCCTCGGCCGCCTGCTCCTCGGCCGCCTGCTGTTCGGCCGCCGCCTGCTCGGCCGCCCGCTCCTCGGCCGCCAGCCGCTCGGCCTGCGCCCGCGCCGCGGCCTCGTCCCGGAGCAGGGCCGGGGCCCTCCCCCGGAGCAGGGCCGCGACCAGACGGTTCAACGACTGCCGGGTGTAGTCGGCGTCGCGCGCACCCAGGCGCCGCTGCGTCACCCGGCGGGCCAGCTCCGCCCACGCCCCGTCGAACTCCGCGTCAGCCACGATCCGGTGCAGGCCACGTCGCTGCCCGGCCGTCCCCGGACCGCCCAGGGCGGTCACGGTCGCCTCGCGCAGGAGCCGGACGAACTCCGCCGGCTCGGCCAGCTCCCGCGGGGACAGCCCCTCCCCCTGCACCACGCCGGCCCTGAGATGGTCGGCCCAGGTGAGGACGGCATCCAGGGAATCCCGGAGTCCGTCCCGGATCTTCTCCAGTCGCGTGTAGGCGAGGGGGTTGTCGGTGTGCGCCTGGTCACCCCACTCGACGAGCCGGGCCGCGAGGTCCTGGCGGGCCCGCCACTCCAGCACCTGCCGCGCCACCTCGCCGGCGACCGGCGCGGACAGTTTGTCCACGAAGTGGTAGCTCACGTCATCGGTGACCGCGAGCCACGGGTGCTCCAGCAACCCGATCTCGGTGACCCCGCGCAGCGCCGCGATGACCCGTGCCGCGTCCGGGGCGAGGTCGAACTCCCGTCCCCGCAGCCCCTGCTCGACCAACCGTTCCGCCAGTGACGGCGGCGGGGCCCACGCCGACAGTCCGTCCCACGCCCGCACGGCCGGCGGCGTGCCCTCGTCCTCGCTCTCCTGCGCGGCGGCGTCCGAACCGGCCTGCGCCACCGCACCGTCCCGGGCGGCCGTGGCGGTGCCGGCCT
>DASTGO010000155.1:0-30787 GCA_035719045.1 Kineosporiaceae bacterium
CCACCGGACAGGTCGCCTCCCGGACGCCGCGGACCGTCAGGTCGCCGACCGCACCGTCCGCGAGCAGGGTCTGCAGGGCGGGGGTCGTGTCGGCCAGGTCCTCCCAGCGCACGCCGCCGGTGCCGACCAGGACGACCGGACCGCGGCGTGCCGGAGCCTGTGCCGCATCGGCTGGCAGGGCGGTGACCAGGCACAAGGCCACGGCACCGAGGCTTGCGGCAAGCACGGCCCGAGGAAGACTGGACCACCGGGACATCGGCCCAGGCTAGCCACCAGGACAATGGCCGTGTGCCGAGGACCCTGGGCCCGTTGGAGGGCCTGCGCCAGCGACTGCCCGCGAACCCGCGGTGGTGGTCGGCCGGAGTGGCGCTCCTGCTGCTGGCGAGTGTGCCGGGGGTCCGGCAGTACCTCGTCCACTGGCCGGACGAGATCTGGCAGGTCGACCTCGAGGTCTACCGGGAGGGGGCGCACAGCCTCCTGCTCGGGCGCCCTGTCTACGACTACCTGACCTCGGCTCCGCAGTACCTGCCGATGACCTATCCGCCGTTCTCGGCGCTGCTGGGGCTGCCGTTGCTGGCGGTCCCGTTCGGGGTGGCCGGCTGGCTGTGGACCGCCTTCCAGCTCTGGCTGCTGTGGATCACCGTCGGGATGGCGTTCCGCCCGCTGCTGCAGCGGTTCGGCCACCGGTCCGCCCTGGCGCAGGGAGCGGTGGCCGGTGTGCTGATCCAGCTCCAGCCGCTGCAGGAGGGGATCCGGTTCGGGCAGGTCAACGCGATCCTGGTGGCGTTGTGCCTGGCGGATGTGGTCCGGACCGGGCAGCGCCGCTGGCCGATGGGCAGCCTGGTCGGGATCGCCGCCGCGGTGAAGCTCACCCCGGCGGTGTTCTGGGTGCACTGGGCCACGGCCCGGCGGTGGCGGGTGCTCGCCGTCTCGGTCGGTACGGCTGCCGCGGCCACCCTGCTCACTGCCCTGGTCGCCCCGTCGTCCACGTCGGCGTACTGGACGCAGGCCCTGCTGGACCCCGGCCGGCTCGGCCCGAACAACGGCACCTCGAACCAGTCCATCCGCGGGATGCTGCTGCGGGTGATGGGCGACACGAACCCGGCACTGAGCCTCACCTGGCTGGTGCTCGTGCTGGCCGTCGGGGTGTTCGGCTACTGGCTGGCGGCCCGGCTGCACCGGCTCGGGGAGGACGTGGCCGTCGTCGGCACGGTCGGCTTCCTCGCCGTCCTGATCTCCCCGGTGTCCTGGGTGCACCACCTGCACTGGGGGGTGGTCGTCATCGCGGCCCTCGTCGGGGACGGGCGGCAGTGGCGCCGGGTGGCCGCCGGAGCGCTGACGGCGGTGGTGCTCTACTTCAAGCTCCCGTCCACCGGGACGAGCATGGTCCTCAGCGGCCGCGGGCCCTACTGGTTCGCCCGGGTCGTCGAGAACAGCTACTGCCTGCTCGCCGTGCTGGCGCTGGCCGCGATGTGGTGGTTCCTGGTCCGCGGCCGGTCCGTGCCCGACGCCCGGACCGAACCTGAGCCGGCCGCCGCCCCCGTCGAGTCCGCCGAGGTGCCCGCCGGCTGACCCGGTTCGGGCCGGGCCGCGGGGCGCGAACTCGTCTGGGGATGACCCGATGTCGGGCGTTCGGCCGGGATGACCAGTATTCATGACGCTGTGCATATGATCGGTTACGCTACGAATACTGGTTCCGTGGGTTGACCCCGGACGGCTTCACCACGCCCGGACCGCGTCACCCGCCCGATGCCTGGCCGGTGTCGCCGATGCACGCTGCGAGGACGATCATGCGCCGCAAGCTCTCCCGGATGAGGAGCTTCGTGCGACCCACGAGGTCCGGACGGGCGTCGATCGCCCTGCCCACGGTGCTGTCGGCGGTCGTCACCGGCGGGGCGGTCCTGGTCCTGGCGATCTCGGGGTCGCTCGCGATCGGCGGGTCCGCCCCGCAGGCGGCGATGCCGGACCTGCGTCAGCCGGGCCCCGTGCTCACCGCGCCCCGGCCACTGATCGTCCCGCCGGAACCCGTGCCTCCCGCCCCGGCTCCCCCCACCCCGCCGCAGCCGCAGCCGCAGCCGCAGCCGGCGCAGCCACTGCGCGACACCCTGGTCCGGGTGCCGGTCCCCGTGGCCGCCCGCTCCCGGACTGCGGGCCCCGTGGTCTCCTCCGACCGGTCCCCCGGCGGGTCCCGTCACCGCCCGGCGCAGGGCGGCGGTTCCCAGGGCGGCGGTACCCAGGGCGGCGGCGCGACGGGTCCGGGCGGCGGCTCCGGTTCCGGAGGTTCCGGTGGGTCGGGAGGTTCCGGCGGGTCGGACGGCTCGGGTTCGGGCGGGGGGTGCCACCAGGGGTCCGGCACGGGGGATGACGCGGGCAGGTTCCACCATCACCATCACCACGGCCACGGTCCGCATGGTTCCGATGGTCCGGACGGTTCCGCCGGCTCGGGTGGTTCGGGTTCCGGTGGCCAGCGGGACCGTGACGGCGACGGGACCGGCAAGGGCGACGGGAACGGCAAGGGCGACGGGAACGGCAAGGGCGACGGGACCGGCGACCGGAACGGTGGGCAGCCGCCGGCCGACCCGTCCCACGGGCACGGGAACCACGGGCACGGGAATGACGGGCATGGGCGCGGCGGGCATGGGCGCGGCGGTTCCGGGGATGAGAAGCACCGGCAGGACGGGCCCGCACCCGCGGGTCCGGGTGGTGCGGCCGGGCCGGGATCGTCGGCCGGGACTCACGAGGAGGGGTCCGCAGCCGGGGCGTCCGGAGGGTCGGACGACCCGACGGAGCCCGGGGACGACGCCTGATCGGGGGTGGCAGGGCCTGGTGAAGTGAGGTCCGCCCCAGCGTGGTGGATCTTGACCTCAGGCCTCTCGGGCAGTTCGCAGGGCGCGACCTGCCGGGTACGGTTGGCGGGTCGACTGTGACGACACACACAGTCGCCGGCGTCCGCACTGCCCTACCCCGGCGGGCGGGCGCCGTCCCGGCCGTGCCGGCGACGGCGATCCCGTCTCCGGCCCGACGAAGGAGTGCCCGTGACCCTGGCTACCGCTGGATCGTTACCCGCCATCGCGGACCCGTGCCCGATCGTCCAGTTGCTGACCCCCGAGGGGCAGCGTGTGGACCATCCCGACTACCCGTTCGACGTCGACGCCGACCAGTTGCGCAGCTGGTACCGCGACCTGGTCCTGGTCCGCCGGGTCGACGCCGAGGCCACCGCCCTGCAACGCCAGGGGGAGCTCGGTATCTGGGCCAGCCTGCTCGGGCAGGAGGCCGCGCAGATCGGCTCCGCCCGGGCGCTGGCCCCGCAGGACTACGTCTTCCCGACCTACCGCGAGCACGGCGTCGCCTGGTGCCGGGACGTCGACCCGGTGACCCTGCTCGGCCTGTTCCGCGGGGTGAACCTCGGCGGCTGGGATCCCACGGAGCACAACTTCCACCTCTACACGATCGTCATCGGGGCGCAGACCCTGCACGCGGCCGGCTATGCGATGGGCGTCCAGCGCGACGGTGCGGTCGGCACCGGGGACCCCGACCGGGACACCGCCGTCATCGCCTACTTCGGCGACGGGGCGACCGCCCAGGGCGACGTCAACGAGGCCTTCGTCTTCGCCAGCGTGTTCAACGCGCCGGTGGTGTTCTTCTGCCAGAACAACCACTGGGCGATCTCGGTGCCGAACGAGCGGCAGACCCGGATCCCGCTGTACCGCCGGGCCAGCGGCTTCGGCTTCCCGGGTGTGCGGGTCGACGGCAACGATGTGCTCGCGGTGAACGCCGTGACCCGGGCGGCGCTGGACCGGGCCCGTCGCGGGGAGGGTCCGACGTTCATCGAGGCCTTCACCTACCGGATGGGCGCGCACACCACCTCCGACGACCCGACCCGGTACCGGATCGCGGCCGAGGTCGAGGAGTGGAAGCTCAAGGACCCGATCGCCCGGCTCAAGGTGTACCTGGCCCGCAGCGGGATGGCCGGGGAGGAGTTCTTCGCGCGGATCGATGCCGAGGCTGATGAGCTGGCCGCGCGGGTCCGCCGCGAGTGCCTGGCCATGCCCGACCCGGCACCGTCGGCGATGTTCGAGCACGTCTACCACGAACCCCATCCGCTGGTGGACGAGGAGCGCGCCTGGTTCGAGACCTACCACCGGTCTTTCGCCGACCCGGCCACGACGACCGCGCACGCCGAGGGGAGCCTGTCGTGACCACCGAGTCCCGTGGCCCCGCCGGGCACGTCCCGCTGCGTCCGCTGTCCCACGCCACCGGGGCGGCCACCGCCCCCGCGCCCGCCCCGAACGGCCACCACGCCGGACCCGGGACCACCACGATGACCATCGCGAGGGCCATCAACAGCGGCCTGCGCCGAGCCATGGACGAGGACTCGAAGGTCCTGGTGATGGGGGAGGACGTCGGCAGGCTCGGCGGCGTCTTCCGGGTCACCGACGGCCTCCAGAAGGACTTCGGCGAGGACCGGGTGATCGACACCCCGCTGGCCGAGAGCGGGATCATCGGCACCGCGATCGGCCTGGCCCTGCGCGGGTACCGACCGGTCTGCGAGATCCAGTTCGACGGGTTCATCTACCCCGCCTACGACCAGATCGTCTCCCAGTTGGCCAAGATGGTGTTCCGGTCGGCCGGCACGGTCCGGCTGCCCGTGGTGATCCGGGTGCCGTTCGGCGGCGGGATCGGTGCCGTCGAGCACCACAGCGAGAGCCCCGAGGGCTACTTCGCCCACACCGCCGGGCTGCGGGTGGTCTCCTGCTCCACCCCGCAGGACGCCTACTGGATGATCCGGCAGGCGGTGCACAGCGACGATCCCGTCCTGTTCTTCGAGCCCAAGCGCCGGTACTGGGAGAAGGGCGAGGTCGACCCGGACGCCACGCCACCGCCGCTGCACTCCGCGCGGGTGCTGCGGACGGGTGAGCAGATCACCGTCGCCGCCTACGGCCCGATGGTGCGGACCGTGCTGGACGCCGCCGCGGCCGCCGAGCCGGACGGGACCAGCATCGAGGTGGTCGACCTGCGCTCGGTGTCCCCGCTCGACCTGGACACCCTCGAGGAGTCGGTCCGGCGGACCCGGCGGCTGGTCGTGGTGCACGAGGCGCCGATGTTCCTCGGGGCCGGCGCGGAGATCGCAGCCCGGATCACCGAGCGCTGCTTCTACCACCTCGAGGCTCCGGTGCTGCGGGTCGGCGGGTTCCACACCCCGTACCCGCCGAGCCGGCTGGAGGAGGAGTACCTGCCCGACCTGGACCGCGTGCTCGACGCCGTCGACCGCGCGCTGGCGTTCTGAGGGGGCGGGCAGATGTCGCAGCTCCAGCAGTCCGAGCCGGGGGCCGGCGAGGTGCAGTACTTCCGGCTGCCCGATGCCGGTGAGGGCCTGACCGAGGCCGAGATCGTCACCTGGAAGGTCAAGCCCGGCGACAGCGTGCGGGTGAACGACCCGATCGTCGAGGTCGAGACGGCGAAGTCCCTGGTGGAGTTGCCGTGCCCGTTCGCGGGCGTGGTCACGGAACTGCTCGCCCCGGAGGGCAGCACCGTCCCGGTCGGCACCCCGATCATCGCCGTCTCCGTCACGGGCAGCGCCCTGGTCCGGACCGAGCCCGCGGCCTCCGCGCCGGGCACGGCTCCCTCCGCACAGGGCACTGCTCCCTCCGCGGTCCGGTCCGGACCTGCCGAGGGAGCCGTCGAGCCGGGGCCGGTCGGTGGTCCGGCACCGGGCGGGCGCACTCCGGTCCTGGTCGGCTACGGCCCGCGGACCACCGCCGCCGTCCGCCGTCCCCGGGTGGTGCCCGCCGCCGGGACCATGGCCCGCGGGACCGCCGCGCCCGCAGTCCCGGCAGCCCCGGCACCGGCGGGAGCGTCCGGGGTGGTGCACGCCCTGGCGAAACCGCCGGTCCGCAAGCTGGCCCGGGATCTCGGAATCGACCTGGCCGGCGTGCCTGCGACCGGCCCCGGCGGGATCGTCACCCGCGAGGACGTCGAACACGCCGCGGCCGGAGCCGTTCCCGCAGCCACCGTCGGCGGGACCGCCGCCGTCCCCGTTGCGGCCGGGGTGCGCGAGACCCGGATCCCGGTGCGCGGGGTCCGCAAGCTGACCGCCGAGGCGATGGTGGCCAGCGCGTTCACCGCCCCGCATGTGACGGAGTGGCTGAGCGTCGACGTGACCCGCACGATGCGCCTGGTCGACCGGTTGCGGGAGGACCGGGAGTTCACCGGGGTGAAGGTCGGCCCGCTGCTGGTCGTGGCCAAGGCCCTGCTCGTCGCGGCCCGCCGCCATCCCGGGATCAATGCGAGCTGGGATGCGGCTGCCGGGGAGATCGTGGTCAAGCACTACGTCAACCTGGGAGTCGCGGCGGCCACCCCGCGCGGACTGGTCGTGCCCAACATCAAGGACGCCGACCGGCTGACGTTGCGGGAACTGGCCGACGCCCTGGCCGACCTCACCGCCACGGCACGGGAGGGCCGGACGCCGCCGTCCTCCCTCGCGGGCGGGACGATCACGATCACCAACGTCGGCGTGTTCGGGGTCGACGCGGGCACCCCGATCCTCAATCCCGGGGAGGCGGCCATCCTGGCGTTCGGTCAGGTCCGGCAGTTGCCGTGGGTGCACAAGGGCAAGGTCCGGCCGCGCTGGGTGACCCAGTTGGCGCTGAGCTTCGACCACCGGCTGGTGGACGGCGACCTCGGCAGCAGGTTCCTCGCCGATGTCGGGGCGGTGCTGGAGGACCCGGCGCGCGTTCTGGTCTGGGGCTGACCTCGCGGCCGGGTGCCCGGCGCCGTCCGCCGGCGCCGGGCACCCGTGCCGTGGGATCCGGTCGTGCCGTGTCTGGTTGTGCTGTGGCGCCCGGTCGTGGGGTCGGGCCGGGTCGGGATGTCGGGTCCGGTTGTGCCGTCAGCGACTGCGGAACCTCGGACCCAGCCGGCCCCGGCGCGGGATCACGGTCAGGGCGACCGGCTGTACCGGCATCGTCGGCCGCAGCTCCGCGTCGTCGCCGAATTCCCCGAGCAGGTCGGGGGCCAGGTCCGGGGCGATGTCAGGTGCCAGGTCCGGCCCGGTGCCGGGATCGGTGTTCACGGCAGGGGCTGCCTGCGCGAACCCTCCGGAGCCCGGACCGGCCGGTGCGGGGACCGGGTGGCCCGGGGCGGCGGGGTCGAGTTGGGCGGACCACGATCCGGGGGCCGGCACTGCAGCCGGAGCGGCCACGGACGCCACGGGCCCTGCCGTCGGCGCGGACGCCACGGGCACCGCAGCCGGAGCGGACACGGACATCTCCGGGACCGGGGTCCGCCTCGTCGCCGTGTCAGCCGGAGCGCCGGGACGGCTGCGGGGGAGCAGACGGCCGATCCACCCGCGGCGGGACGGGATGACGTCGACCTCGGCGGTGACGCTCAGCTGGCCGGGGCTCTGCGGTGCCAAGTCCGGGGCAGGGGCTTCGGCGCCGGTGGCGGTGGCGGGCAGTTCCAACGCGCCGGACGGTGCCGCGCCGAGGTCCCACACCTGCGGGCGGTCATCGGCGCCGAAGGGTCCGTCGTCGGCGGCGGACCGGGGACTCGGCACAGCGGGACCAGGGGAAATACCGGCTACGGGCGAGGGCCACGGCTGGGCGACCGGCAGCGGGGCTGACGTCGGCAGCGGCGGCGGGGCTTGGACCGGCGCTGGGGCCGAGGGGTGGCCGAGGACGGGCGCGACCAGCTCCGCCGAACTCGGCGTGACGGCGGGGGCAGGCAGCACGGCGGGAGCCGGAGCCAAGGCCGGCACCAGGGCGGATCCGGCTCTCGGCGCGAACGTCGGCGCGTGGGCGGGCGCACTCCGCTGTCCCCGGAGCACTCCCCACGCGGACTGCACCGCCACTGCGGCATGGGCCCGGCGGACGGCGGGGATGAGGGGACCCTCGGCCCCGGATCCACCGGCCGGGGCGGACCCCGACCCGGCCGGCTCCTGCTCGGCCGGCTCCTGCTCGGCCGGCTCCGTGGTGGCGTCGCCCCCGGCAGCGGCCCGGTGCCGTGCGCGTCGCCGCGTGCGTGACTGGTCCACCGGGTCCTCGATGTCCGGGCCCGCAAGGTCTTCCGGATGCTGTGGGTCCGTCTGGTTCTGCGGGTCCGTCTCATCCTCCCGACCGGTCGGGTACTCGGGTCCTGCCTGGTACCCGGTGCCGGTCGGGTACCCCGCGGCCGCCTGGACCTGTGGAGGGGGCGGGTACGGCGGGCCTGCCGGGTGTCCCGGGCCTGCCGGGTTTTCCGGGGGTGTCGGGTTTTCCGGGGGTGTCGGGCGGCCGTCCGCTGGGACTGCCTGGTGTTCCGGGGCCATCTGGTACTCCTGGCTCGTCTGGTACTCCGGGCCCCCCGGGTACCCCTGGTGTTCCGGGGCCGCCGGGGCCCTCGGGTACTCCGGGACGGTCTGGTCAACGGGATCCACCTGACCCGGGAGCCGGTCCGGTGCCGGGTCGGCGTTCGGCTCCGGCAGCCCATCCGTCGCAGCCCCCGGATGGCCGTGTCCGTGTGCGGCCGGATCCCACGGTTTCCACCAGCGGCCGCCGCAGATCCGGTGGGCCGCATATCCGATGCCGAGCACGACCAGTACGTCCCCGATGCTGAAGACGTTGGCCAGCGGAACCCCGGCCGGCACGGCGAACACGTCGCCGAGGAAGGCCAGCCGTGGATGGTCCACCAGCCCGGAGTTCACGAACCGGTCGCCGGTCTCGACGATCCCGGCCGTCTCCAGGGCCGAGCGGCTGGCCGGCAGCACCCCGTCGTTGAGCGCGATGGTGACCCCGTTGCTGACCGCCCCGGCCGCGATCGGCAGCATCCCGGGGATGCGCCGGTTCACCAGGAGGAACACCCCTGCGGCGAGGTAGGTGGCCAGATGTGCCGCGCGGACGGGCCGGTCCTGCCCGAGTGGGAACTGGACGATGACGACCTGGACCAGCAGGGCCAGCAGGATCAGCGGCAGCCAGCGCAGCCGGACCCGGGCCAGCCGGCTCACCCGCCCACCGACCAGGACCACGCTGAGCAGGCTCAGCAACGCCGCGACGGGAATGATCATCCGGCGGCGCATTCAGGACACGCGGGGTTCACGAATGGCCTATCGACGTCCGTACCGCCGGTCTGGAGTGGTTCCACCGCAACCCTCCCGGGTGTCCCGGGAACGTTCCCCCCGCACGGGCTGGCAGCCAGCACGGGCAGGCAGCGGCGCCGGCCGGGCAGCAGGCATCGCCGGTGTGGTCGGACCGACCGTGCGACCGGCAGACCCCGCCAGCAACCGGCAGACCGCGACAGGAGGCACCGACGGCGGAGGAGCCCGCGACGCCGGGCGTCACGGGCTCCTCCGGTGCTGGGCCGTCAGGGCGATCGGGTCACCACCACTTGGTGCCGGCGCCGACCACCGCCGCGAGGGTGACGACCGCGCCGATGACATTCAGGGATCGCAGGGCGAGAACGCGGGTCACGGGTACTCCTTCCGACGGGTGGGGACTGGTGGCGCGCGCATCTCCATGGCAGCGCGCACGTAGTCACACCGCTACCCTGCGCGGTGTTGTCCACCCTGTCGGACATCCCGTTGGTCGGAACCGGTGAGCCGGCGGCAGCGCCGGTCCTGGCGCTGCGGCCGTCCGCCCGCCGGGCACACCCCCGGCTGACCTTGGCATCGGACCGCCCGCGCCCGAACTTGAGGGTGCCGGTGCCGGCGCCAGACACATGGTCCGCGCTGCCATCGGGTGACACCCGCGCGAAGGACCGTTCGTCCTTCCCTCACCTTCCGTGACGGCGTCGGACCTGGCGACCGGTGATCCGGAACACCACGACGGCCGGGCGGCGGCGACCCTGGGGTCACCTCCGCCCGGCCGTCGCCGGGGTCGGGTCCGGTCGGCTGTCCGCCGGCCCGCCGGGATCAGGCCGGGGAACGCCCGCCCGAGGTCCCGGCCGCGTCCACCTGGTCGAGTTCGTCCTCGGTCAGGGTGTCGAGGTCGTCGGCCGTCACGCCGTCGACCAGGGCCCCGGCCGCCGGTTCGCCGACCACCGCAGCCGCGGCAGCCTCCTCGTGCCGTGCCTGGATGCCGGACTGGTGGCGCAGCCGCTCCTCGGGCAGGAACCACACCACCAGGAACGCCAGACCCAGGACGACCGCGCCGAGCAGGAACACCGCGTCGATCGACTGCGAGAAGCCGACCAGGAAGGGCCGGGCCAGTCGCGGGTCGAGGTGGTTGATGAACGCGGAGTTGTTCAGCGCCCCGGTGTTCAGCGAGCCCTGCCCGCCGCCGTTCGCGGCCGCCTGGAGGGCCTGCAGCACCGGGCGGTTGTCCGGGTTGGACAGCACGGCCGGGTCGTGCAGGGCACTCTGGAACGCCGGGGTGGTCGCGGCCGACCTGAACGCGGCCGCGATGTTGTCGACCACGCTGCTGAACAGCACGGACAGGAACACCGCGGTGCCCAGGGTGCCGCCCATCTGCCGGAAGAAGGTCGCCGACGACGTGGCCACGCCCATGTCCTGCGGCGGGACGGCGTTCTGGATCGCCAGCACGAGGGTCTGCATGTTGAAGCCCAGCCCCAGGCCGAAGACCAGGGCGTACAGGTCGACGACCACCATCGAGGTGTCCACGGTGATCCGGCTGTACAGCAGGGTGCCCAGGACGAGCAGGGCCAGGCCGGCGATCGGGAAGAAGCGGTACCGGCCGGTCCGGGCGATCACCTGCCCGGAGACCACCGAGCCGGACATGATGCCCATCACCAGCGGCAGCAGGAGCAGACCGGCCGCCGTCGGGGAGTAGCCCTTGACGATCTGCATGTACAGCGGGAGGGCGGCCATCCCGCCGAACATCCCCATGCCGACCATGAAGTTGAGGATCGAGCCGATCCCGAAGGTCTTGCCCTTGAACAGCCGCAGCGGCAGCAGTGCCTCCTCGCCGTAGCGCCATTCCGCGATCAGGAACAGCACGACGCCGACGATCCCGACGACGTATGCGGTGATCGAGCGGCCGCTGGTCCAGCCCCAGTCCCGGCCCTGCTCGGCCACGGTCAGCAGCGGAACCAGCGCCAGGGTGAGCGCGAGCGCGCCGGGGTAGTCGATCGCGTGGTCCCGGCGGGTGTGCGGAAGGTGCAGCACCTTGGTGACCAGGGTCAGGGAGACGATCCCGATCGGGACGTTGACCAGGAACACCCAGCGCCAGCCGGTGATCCCCAGCAGCGTGTCCTGGCCGGCCAGGAAGCCGCCGACCACCGGACCGAGCACGCTGGAGGTCCCGAACACGGCCAGGAAGTAGCCCTGGTACTTGGCCCGCTCCCGTGGCGGCACGATGTCACCGATGATCGTCAGGGCCAGCGAGAACAGCCCGCCGGCGCCGATCCCCTGGACCGCCCGGAACACCGCGAGCTGGTACATCGACTGCGCGGCCCCGGACAGGGCGGACCCGATCAGGAACACGGTGATGGCGAACAGGAAGAACGGCCGCCGCCCGTAGATGTCGGACAGCTTGCCGTACAGCGGCGTCGCGATCGTCGAGGTGATCAGGTACGCCGTGGTGGCCCACGCCTGGAGGCTGAGCCCGTTGAGGTCGTCGGAGATGGTCCGGATGGCGGTCGCGACGATCGTCTGGTCGAGGGCGGCCAGGAACATCCCGGACATCAGTCCGGCGAGGATGATCGTGATCTGTCGGTGGCTGAAGGAGCCCGGGGCCTGGGCCTGAGGCGGCCCGGCGGTCGAGCTGGAGGTCATGCTCACTCCTGGTGGTGGATGGTGCCCGGCTGCCCGGGCCCGGGGTGCGGGTCGGGTGTGCGGGCCCTGGCCTGTCACTGGTGGCCGGTCGGTGGTGGCCGGACGAGTGGGGAGCGCCCGCGGGGGGCGCCGGAGGGGTGTCAGGTCTGGCCAGCTGAAGGAACGGGTGGGCCTGCGCGGCTGCCGTCCTGCCGGAACGCCTCCAGGTCGTCGTTGAACCGGGAGAGCAGGTCGGTCAGGGATTCCAGGTCCTCGGCGTGCCAGCCGGACAGGGCGGCCAGGAAGGCCTCGTTCCGCTTGCGGGCCCCGTTCTCCCACACCGCCCGGCCCTGCTCGGTCGCCACGAGTTGCACGGCCCGGCCGTCCTCGGGGTCGGCCCGCCGCTCCGCCAGCTGGGCCCGGACCAGCTGTGCCGCATGCCGGCTCACGGTGGACGGGTCCAGCAGACTGATCTCGGCCAGGTCTGCCTGCCGGCGCGGACCGCAGCGGACGAGCTGGCTGAGCAGTCCGAAGGCCGCCCAGTCCAGGCCGGGCGGCATCACCTCGCCCAGACGCAGTTTCATCAGGTGCAGCAGCCGTGCGTGCCGGCCGAGTTCCTGGCCCAGCCGGGTCACCTGGGCCTCGATGTCGGTGGCCGGCCGGTCGGTGACGGGCTGCGTGGTGGCCGTGCCGTGACAGCTGACGGTGCCGTCGGGGAGTGCCCCGTCGGGGACGGGGCACTCGGGGATGACGGTGCTGTCAGGGATGGTGGCGCCCTCCCCGGTGCCGGTCCCTGTCAGCTCCATGACCTCGTCCCCTGGTGATCGTTGCCCAGCCGTGTTAAAAGTCGACACCAATAGATGTACCACACAACAAGTTGCCCTCCACATTCAATTCCCCCTGTCGAGCCCATGTGCTGACCCCGGCGCGTACTCGCGGACATCCGGGGCCTTCCGGGCGATGTGGGCGGATCGCCCGGACCCAGGCTCCAACCCGTGTGGTCACCATCACATTGACCGTTCCGACCGGCGGTTATGTCCCGTTCCGTCCCGACGTCCGAGCTCGGTGGACACTAGCCTCGGCTCGGAACCGTGCCGCAGGTCCACCGCCCGCCGGGCGGGCGCGGATCCAGGAGGAGCCGGTATGCGGGTGCACGTCGTCCAGGTCGCCTACGGCGACGACGAGCCGATGAGCGACCGCGTGGCGCGGGTGACGGAACTCGTCCGTGCCCAGCGAGGCGCCGACCTCGTCGTGCTGCCCGAGCTGTGGGCCGCGGGCGGTTTCTCCTACCGGGAGTGGCCCGGCCGCGGTGAGCCCGTCGACGGGCCGACCGTGCAGGCGGTGGCCACCGCGGCCGCCGAGATCGGGGCCGTGGTGCACGCCGGCAGCATCGTCGAGACGCTCCCCCCGGACGCTCCCGCGCAACTGCGTGGCCCGGGCCGTCGCGGGGTCTGGAACACCTCGGTGCTGATCGGACCGGACGGTCACACGGTGGCCACCTACCGCAAGATCCACCGGTTCGGCTTCGGCGAGGGCGAGCCCGCCCTGATGGAGGCCGGTGAGGACGTCGTCACCGTCCCGGTACAACTGCCCCGTCCGTCCGGCGCGACCGGACCGTTCGCCTCCGCACCGGCGGCGGAGCCCACCGTGCTGGGCCTGGCCACCTGCTACGACCTGCGCTTCCCGGAACAGTTCCGGCTGCTGCTGGACGCCGGCGCCGAGCTGGTCGTGATCCCCGCCGCGTGGCCCGCCCCACGGGTGGAGCACTGGCGGCTGCTCGGCCGGGCCCGGGCGATCGAGAACCAGGTGGTCGTCGTCCAGTGCAACACCGCGGGCACCCACGCCGGGACCGTGATGGGCGGCCACAGCCAGGTGGTGTCCCCGACCGGCGAGGTGCTCGCCGAGGCGGGCGAGGGCGAGGAGGTGCTGGCCGTCGACGTCGACCTCGACGAGGTGACTGCCTGGCGGCAACGGTTCCCGGTGCTCGCGGACCGGCGACTGTGAGCAGCGTCGACAGCCCGACCGGCGCGCAGCCGGAGGCGTTGCAGCCCTGGCGGCCCCTGCTGCACCTGACCCCGTCCCGGTCCCGGATGACCGACCCGAACGGGCTGGTCTGGCACGCCTCGATGTACCACCTGTACTACCAGTGCAGCGCCGACCCGCGGGCGGCGGTGTCCTGGGGACATGCGACCAGCCCGGACCTGCTGCACTGGACCGAGCATCCGGTCGCCATCGCCGCCACGGCCTCGGAGTCGGTGACCGCCGGCAGCGTGGTGGAGGACCTGCACGACACCACCGGTCTGGGCGGCGGAGCGCCGGCCCTGGTCGCGGTGTACACCGCCACGGATCCGGCCACCGGCGGGCAGCACCAGGCCCTGGCCGCCTCCGCCGACGGCGGCTACACCTGGCAGCGGCTGCCCGACGGCCCGCTGCTGGCCGGCTCCGGTTCGGGCGGCTCGCAGATCCGCGACCCGCGGGTGTTCTGGTACCCGCCGCGGTCCTGCTGGGTGATGGTGGCCACGCCGGTGAGCGGCAGCGTCGTCCAGTTCTGGTGCTCGGACGACCTGCTGAGCTGGGAGTTGGTCGGCCGGTTCGGACCGTTCGGGCCTCCGCAGGCCCGCTGGGAGGTCCCCGACCTGGTCGAGGTCCCGATCGACGCCGACCCCGAGGGCCGCAGCCGCTGGCTGCTCGCGCTCAGCGTGAACCCGCGGCCCGGGACCGGCGGCTCCGGCATGGTCTACGCCGTCGGGGACTTCGACGGCCGCAGCTTCGTCCCCACCCAGGACGGTGACGCCTTCGGCCCGTTCTCCTGGGTGGACCACGGCCCGGACTTCTACGCCGCGACCAGCTTCGCCCACGACCCCGCCCGGACCGGCCCGCAGAACTCCCCGGTCTGGGTCGGCTGGCTGGGCAACTGGGCCTACGCGGACGTCGTGCCCACCACTCCCTGGCGCGGCGTGCAGAGCCTCCCCCGGACCCTGCGGCTGGCCCGGAACGGGGACCGCTACCGGCTGGTCCAGCGACCGGTCCCGGAGATCGCCACCGCCCGGGACGGGATCGGCACCCGCCTGCTGCACGTGGTCCTGCCCGCGGACACCGGTGAGGGACCGGTCCGGCGCCGGGTGCCCGGTGCGGGCGGCACCTGCCTGGAGGTCCGGATCGACGTCGAGGTCGGTCCCGGGGCCAGCGCCGGGGTGGAGGTGCTGGCGTCGGCGGACGGCGCCCAGTACACCCGGGTGACCTGGTCGCAGGAGTCCGGGCTGCTCTGCCTGGACCGCCGGGAGTCCGGGGTGAGCGGCTTCCACCCTGACTTCGCCGCACTGGCCACCGGACCGCTGGAGGGGTCCCCGGTCACCGAGGGCCCGGCCGCGGGTGGCCGGCGGGTCCGGTTCGCGGTCTGGGTGGACGTCTGCTGCGTCGAGGCGTTCGGCGGGGACGGCGAGACCGTGCTGTCCGCGCAGGTGTTCCCCGACGGCGACTCCGGCTTCCTCTCGATGTTCGCCGAGGGCGGGCCGGTCGTGGTCCGGGAACTGCAGGTCTGGCCGCTGCGCCCGCCGGCCGCCCCGGTCTGACCGGTCCCGGTCCGGGCCCGCGCGACGGGCCGGGGCGGGTGTGCCGGGGCACCTGCGTGCTGGCCGTATCGTGACGGTGTCCGGCGGCCCCGCGGGCGGCTCATCCCGGTGGTGGCGGACGCGGCGTGAGGGAGCGGCGATGACGACGGCGGCGGCCAAGACCGGAGCGGCGGCGGAGGTGCCCCTGCCCGACGGCCCCCTGCTGATGGCGGGGTACCTGCTGGCGGCGCTGGTGACCACCGCGGTCGCGACCTGGTTCACCGGCGCGGTGGCCCCGTCCGTGCTGGCCGACCCCGGTGTGCTGGTCCGGTGGGGGCTGCCCCTGGTCCGCGTGGTCGGTGATCTCACCCAGTCGCTGACCATCGGCCTGCTCGTCCTGGCCTGTGTGGCCCTGCCGGTCGGCAAGCCGCGCAAGGCGTATGCGCCGGCCCTGCGCGCGGCCTCCCTGACTGCGGGGGTGTGGGCGGTCGCGATGCTGGCCGACGCGATCCTCACCTATGCCGACGTGTCGGGGCAGCCGATGAACGACCCGACGTACGGCCAGCAGCTGGCCTCGTTCCTGCGGGACATCGACCTCGGCCGGGGCATCGCCTTCGTCGGTCTCGCCGCCGCCCTGATCGCCACTCTCGCCGCCGGGGCCACCACGCTCGGCTCCAGCGGCCTTCTCCTGCTGCTCGCCCTGATCAGCCTGATCCCGCCGGCCCTGGCCGGGCATGCGGCCGGCAGCAGCGACCACGAGACGGCCGTCACCTCCCTGGGCTTCCACCTGCTCGGGGTGACCGTCTGGGTGGGCGCGCTGGCCGGGCTGGTCTGCCTGTGGGGCGGGCTGTCCGACCGCGCGCTGGGCACCGCCGCCCGCCGCTTCTCCTACATCGCGCTGTGGTGCTTCGCCGTGGTCGCCGCCTCCGGGGTGGTCAACGGCTGGCTGCGGATCGGCGGCCTGGACGGCCTGGACAGCCGGTACGGGGCCGTCCTCATCGGCAAGGTGCTGCTCCTGGTGGCGCTCGGGGTGATGGGGTGGCGGCACCGCACGCACACCCTGCCGCAGATCGAGGCGGGCCGGCCCAGGGCGTTCGCCCGGCTCGCGGCGGTCGAGGCCGCGGTGATGATGCTCGCGGTCGGGCTCGGGGTCACCCTGTCCGTCAGCGCGCCCCCGCCGCCCGCCCTGCTGACGGAGGCCCCCGGCCTGCTGACGAAGGCTCCCGGCCCGGCCCAGGCGCTGACCGGCTACCCGCTGCCGCCGTCGCCCAGCCCCCTGCACTACCTGGACGTCTGGCAGCCGGACCTGCTGTGGATGGTCCTGGTCGGGCTCGGTGCCGTGATGTACGCCGTCGGGGTGCTCCGGCTGCACCGGCGCGGGGACGGCTGGCACGTCGGCCGGACGATCTGCTGGTACATCGGGCTGGGCATCCTCGCCTACGTCACCTGCGGTCCGCCCGCCGCCTACGGGCGGGTGCAGTTCAGCGCGCACATGATCGCCCACATGACGATCGGCATGGCCGTGCCGCTGTTCCTGGTGCTCGGTGCGCCGGTCACCCTCGCCCTGCGCGTGCTGCACCCACGGCGGGACGGCTCCAGGGGCGCCCGGGAGTGGCTGCTGGCGACGGTCGAGTGCGGGTACATGCGGTTCCTCAGCAACCCCGTCGTCGTCATCATCAACTTCGGGTTCTCGCTGACCCTCTTCTACTACTCGAACCTGTTCCGGCTGGCCCTGACCACACACGTCGGCCACGAGCTCATGCACGTGCACTTCCTGTTCGCCGGCTACCTGCTGGCCTGGGTGATGATCGGGGTGGATCCCGGCCCGAAGCGTCCGTCGCATCCGCTGCGCCTGGTCACGCTGTTCGTGACCCTCTCGTTCCACTCGTTCTTCGGCGTCTCGCTGATGATGAGCAACCGGCTGCTCGCCCCCGACTTCTTCGGCGCTCTCGGCCGGACCTGGGGCGGGACCCTGCTGGAGGACCAGAAGCTCGGCGGCGGCATCGCCTGGGGGATCGGGGAACTGCCCACGCTGGCCCTGGCGCTCATCCTCGCGGTGCAGTGGACCCGCTCGGACGACAGGGAGGCCCGCCGCCGCGACCGGGCCGCCGACCGGGACGGCGACGCGGAGCTCAACGCTTACAACGCGATGCTGGCCCAGCTCGCGCAGGCCGACGCCCGGCAGGCCCGCACCGAGCGACCCCCCGCCCCCCGGGACGTCGAGGAGTAGTCGGGGCGGGGACGACACCGGGCAGCGCCGGGCACCGTCCCCTGTCTGTCTGCACGAGCTGTCTGTCTGGGCGAGTTGAGGCCACCGGACCCGGTGTGGCGAACCGCGGTGACGGATCTCACCCGCGGGCTGTCGGTTGTCGGTCTCCGCGAACCGGCCTCCTGGTGTCCGCCCGCTCCGGACCGGTGTCGTCCGGATCACGGACACCCCAGGGGTATGCCAGGACATCAGTCCTGGATCCTGACATCCTGTGCTGACGCGGTAACGCAAGCAGGCGCAACAGAGAGCTGGTCGTCGATGTTGATGACCGCTCATCGCATTCTCCCGACCGGTGGGCTCAGACTACGGGCCTTTCGTCCACCAGTGCCGCCCTGCAGGCGCGGGAGGGTTGATCCGTCCGAAGCGGTCGGCTCCGGGTCGGCGCCGGACATCGCACATGGCCGACGAGGAGCGAGGCGTGAACCGGAAGATCGACGTCACGGAGCTGGCCCTGCGTGACGCCCACCAGAGTCTGATGGCCACCCGCATGGCGCTGGCGGACATGGTCCCGGCCTGTGAGGACATCGACGCGGCGGGGTTCTGGAGCGCGGAGTGCTGGGGCGGAGCCACTTTCGACGCCTGCATCCGCTTCCTCAACGAGGACCCGTGGCAGCGGCTGCGCACGTTCCGTGAGCTGATGCCGAACACCCGCACCCAGATGCTGCTGCGCGGCCAGAACCTGCTCGGCTACCGGCACTACGGCGACGAGGTCGTGGACCGGTTCGTGGCGAAGGCCGCCGAGAACGGGATGGACGTCTTCCGGGTGTTCGACGCCCTCAACGACACCCGGAACATCGAGCGGGCGATCGCGGCGGTGAAGCGGGCGGGCAAGCACGCGCAGGGCACCATCTGCTACACGATCAGCCCGTTGCACACCGTGGAGGGCTACGTCGAGCAGGCCCGTGAGCTGATGGCGCTGGGCTGCGACTCCCTGTGCATCAAGGACATGGCCGCCCTGCTCAAGCCGCAGCCGGCCTACGACATCGTCAAGGCGATCAAGACCGCCCTCGGCCAGGACGTCCGGATCCACGTGCACTGCCACGCGACCACCGGTGTCACCCTGGTCGCGCTGATGAAGGCGATCGAGGCCGGCGCCGACTGCGTGGACACCGCGATCAGCTCGCTGTCCCTCGGCCCGGGCCACAACCCGACCGAGAGCCTGCTGGAGATGCTCGAAGGCACCGGGTACCACGCCGACCTCGACCTGGACCGGCTGCTGGCCGTCAAGGACCATTTCGCCGGGATCCGGCCGCGGTACGCGGAGTTCCTGTCCGGGATCACCGGGGTGGAGACCGAGATCTTCATCAGCCAGATCCCCGGCGGAATGATCTCGAACATGGAGAGCCAGCTCAGCCAGCAGGGCGCCGGCGACAAGCTCAAGGAGGTCCTCGCCGAGGTGCCCCGGGTCCGTGAGGACGCCGGCTTCCCGCCGTTGGTGACGCCCTCCAGCCAGATCGTCGGCACCCAGGCCGTGTTCAACGTGCTGATGGGCCGGTACAAGGTGATGACCGCCGAGTTCGCCGACCTGATGCTCGGCTACTACGGCCGCTGCCCCGGCGAGCTCAACCCGGAGGTCCGGGCGCAGGCCGAGGCGCAGACCCACAAGCCCCCGATCACCCAGCGCCCGGCCGACCTGATCGCCCCCGAGTGGGAGCAACTGCGCGAGCAGGCCGCCGCACTGGAGGGTTTCGACGGCAGCGACGAGGACGTCCTGACGTACGCGATGTTCCCGAAGGTCGCGCCCGGATTCTTCAAGACCCGTCCCGAGGGCCCGAAGAACGTCGGTCGTGACCCGAAGGCCGTCGCCGCCGAGAAGGCGGCTGCGGCGGGCGGCTCCAACGCCGTCCGGACCCCGATCACCTACAACGTCACCGTCAACGGCATGCAGCACACCGTGTCGGTCGCACCCGCGTGAGGGACGCCGTGACCATTCCCACCATGAAGGACCGCATCGCCGAGCTGGAGGAGCGCCGGGCGCAGGTCGCCCTCGGTGGCGGCCAGGCCCGGCAGGACAAGCAGCGCGCACAGGGCAAGCTGACTGCCCGGGAGCGGATCGATGAGCTGCTCGACCCGGGCAGCTTCGCCGAGACCGGGATGTTCGCCAGCCACCGGGCCACCCTGTTCGGCATGGCCGGGGCGGACATGCCGGCCGATGGCGTGGTGACCGGCTCGGGCACCGTCTTCGGGCGCATGGTCCACCTGGCCAGCCAGGACTTCACCGTTGCCGGTGGGTCGGCCGGGGAGGTCCACTCGGACAAGGTGGCGGCGATGATGCAGGCGTCGCTGAAGACCGGGACGCCGTTCGTCTTCATCAACGACTCCGGCGGTGCCCGCGTCCAGGAGGGCATCGACTCGCTGTCCGGGTACGGGCGGGTGTTCTTCAACAACGTCGTGCTGTCCGGGCTGGTCCCGCAGATCTCGATCATCGCCGGGCCCTGCGCCGGTGGCGCGGCGTACTCGCCCGCGCTGACCGACTTCATCATCCAGACCCGGGCCGCCCGGATGTTCATCACCGGGCCGAGCGTGATCGAGCAGGTCACGGGTGAGAAGGTGACCGACGACCTGCTCGGCGGCCCCGAGGCGCACATGGCGAACTCCGGGGTGACCCACTTCGTGGCCGAGGACGACGCGCACGCGATCCTCATCGCCAAGAAGCTGCTGAGCTTCCTGCCGAGCAACAACACCGAGGACCCGCCCGAGATCGAGAACGACGGCAACGTCGAGCCCAACCCGCGGCTGGACGAGATCGTCCCGGCGGACCCGAAGAAGGGCTACGACGTCCGCGAGGTGATCGCGAACATCGTCGACGCGGGAGACTTCCTGGAGGTCCAGGCCGGCTACGCGCCGAACCTGGTGGTCGGCTTCGCCCGGGTCATCGGCCGGACCATCGGTGTGGTCGCCAACCAGCCGCAGCACTACTCCGGCGTGCTCGACATCAACTCCTCCGACAAGGGGGCGCGCTTCGTCCGGTTCTGCAACGCGTTCAACATCCCGCTGGTCACCCTGGTCGACGTGCCCGGGTTCCTGCCCGGGGTGCGGCAGGAGCACGACGGGATCATCCGGCACGGGGCCAAGTTGCTGTTCGCCTACGCCGCCGCGACCGTCCCGAAGGTGACCGTGGTGCTGCGCAAGGCCTACGGCGGGGCGTACCTGGCGATGTGCGGCAAGGACCTGGGCGCGGACCGGGTGTATGCGTGGCCGACCGCGGAGATCGCCGTGATGGGTGCCGAGGGTGCCGCGGAGATCGTGTTCCGCAGGGAGATCGCCGCGGCCGAGGACCCGGCGGCCAAGCGGGCCGAGCTGATCACCACCTACCGGGAGGCCTTCGCCACGCCGTACGTGGCCGCCTCCCGGGGGCTGGTCGACGACATCATCGTCCCGTCGGACACCCGCCGTGTGCTGGCAGCCGCCCTGGAGGAGCTGCACACCAAGCGGGACCTGCGTCCGGCCAAGAAGCATGGGCTGATCCCGCTGTGACCACCACCGAGAACCACCAGGCAGGTGCCGTGCCGGCCCCGGCCGCAGGTGCCGAGGGCCCGACCACGGCCGAGATGCTGGCCCGGATCGAGGAGCTCACCCGGCGGGTCGAGTGGCTCGAGGCGACGATCAACGCGGGCCCGCCCGCCCCGACCGCGGTCCCGCCGGAGGTGGTGCTGGCGATCTCGGCGGCCGTGGCGGCCTACCTGGGCAAGCGGGCGACCGTGCGTCAGGTGCATGTGCGCAGCCACTCCACCTGGGCCAAGCAGGGCCGGGCCCAGGTGATGGCACATGAGGTCCAGCACGTGTCGCGCTGACCCGGCACGGGATGCGGGCGCACGGGGCACGGACATCGGCGAGACGGACAGGCGGCGACGATCGAGTTGGGGACGGACATGAAGCTCAAGGTCACGGTCAACGGGACCGTCTACGACGTGGCCGTGGACGTGGAGGAGGAGCCCCCGCCGACCATCGGGGCGCTCGCCTTCGGCCCGGTGATGGCGCCGGTGAAGCTGCCGCAGGCGCCCCAGCACCTCAGCGCCCCCGCCAGCGAGGAGAAGGTGCTGCGCGCACCCATCTCCGGCACGGTGACCCGGGTGGTGGCCGATGCCGGCGCCGAGGTCGAACCCGGCCAGGTGCTGCTGGTGCTGGAGGCGATGAAGATGGAGACCGAGATCACCGCACCCGCGGCGGGAACGGTCGCCGAGGTGCACGTGGTCCCCGGCGAGGCCGTCGCCGGCGGCCAGATCCTGGTCACCTGGGCCTGAGCCGGGCCGGTCAGCCCCGGGCGGGCTGGTCGTGCGGGGTCAGAAGGTCGTGCGGGGTCAGAAGATGGACAGCCCCGCGGACCGGGTGAAGGCGGCGGCCGCGGTGAGGGCGGCCGCCGGATTGCCGGCCCTGTCCAGCCCGGGGCTCCACACGCACAGTGTGCCCCGGCCCGGGGCGACCGCGAGCACGCCGCCGCCCACCCCGGTCTTCACCGGCAGTCCCACCTCCACGGCCACCGCCGCCGACTGCTGGTAGGCCCCACAGGTGAGCAGCAGGGCGTTGAGCCGGCGGGTCTGGTCCGGCGAGAGCAGGCGGCGGCCGTCGCGCAGCAGTCCGCCGCGGGCCAGGAACCCGGCCGCCGACGCGGTCCGTCCGCAGTCGGCGGCCACGGCGCACTGCCGCACGTACTGTTCCAGGACCTCCGGCACCGGGTGGTCCAGCAGGCCTCGCTCGGCCAGCAGGTGGGCCAGGGCCCGGTTGCGGTGGCAGTTGGCCAGCTCACCGGCGGCCACCTGCTCGTCGACGGTCACCGGTCCGGCCGGGGGCACGGTCGGTGAGGCGATGTCGGCTCCCTGGTCGCAGATGAACCCGGCGACCGCGGCGGCCACGTCGTCGTGGTGGTGCATGAGCTGGTCGACGACGACCAGGGCACCGGCATTGGTGAACGGGTTGGGGGCAAGGCTCTCCCGGGCGTCCAGCGGGACCGTCGAGCGGAAGTCCTCGGCCCAGGAGTCCGTGCGGAACCGGGCCGTGGCCGCCTCCGGGGCGATCGCGGTGAGCAGGGCCAGGGCGAACACCTTGGTGACGCTCTGCAGGGAGAAGGGCACCTGCCAGGCGCCGGAGCCGACCGGATCACCCGCCCCGGCCGGGGCGTAGGCGAGGCCGACCAGTCGGGCGTCGATTGTGGACAGGGCGGGGATGTCCTGCGACGGGCTGGTGACGGGAGCGGCCCGGCCCGCCCGCGCGGCCAGCCGGAGAGCCCGCTGCAGCTCCCCGTGCTCTCCCGTGCGGGGGGCCGGGCTCGTCCGGGCGAGGGTCCCCGCAGCGGCCGTGATGACGGGCATCGTCCACCTCCTGCTAGCGTCGCCGACCGGATCCGCCCGGCGGGGCAGCAGGATCCGGCCGGTGGGGCAGGTTGCGCCAGTACCCCCGAACGATGTTCGGTGGACGGGCCGTCCCCGTTCCTGACCGGTGCCCGGCGCTTCGATGAGGAGGCATCGTGTCGCAGGATGTTCGGCGACGCCCGACGCTCGACGACGTCGACCGTCGCCTGCTGCAGGCCTTGGTGGACGACGGCCGGACCCCCAACAATGCGCTCGCCGAGCAGGCCGGCATCGCCCCCTCGACCTGCCTGGCAAGGGTGCGCGGGCTGCGGGAGCGGGGCGTGATCCGTGGGGTGCATGCCGATCTCGACCTGGCCGAGGTCGGCCGACCGGTGCAGGCACTGGTATCGGTGCGGCTGCGCGCGAATGTGCGCGGCCATGTCGACGCCTTCCGCGACGTCGCTGCGGCCCTGCCCGGGGTGGTCTCGATCTTCTACCTCGCCGGCACACAGGACTACCTGCTGCACGTGGCGGTGGCTGACTCGGCCGCCCTGCGGGACCTGCTGCACGACCACCTGGCGGCCCATCCCGCCGTGCTGTCCACCGAGACGCATCTGGTCCTGGACCATCAGCGCGGCAGTGCTCCGCTGGTGCCGCGTTCCACGTGAATCCACAGGCAGGCCGGGTTGCGGTGGCCCGGGCACTCTTCGCTTCTAGCGCGCCTGCCTGCGGAAAGACATCGCGGTAACTCACGGCACTACTCGTGGTCGCCCGTGAAATGCACAGCCTGTGGACAACCGTGGGGGCGGTCAGCCGGTCACTCGCTCGTTCTTCGGGTCATACAGTGGACGGAGTGAAACCGTTGCGTCACAACGTGTTCCGGCGATCTCCAACTCCCAGTGACCGGAGTTCAGCCAGTCCTGGGTGATGGCCTGCTCTGCGGGCAACTGTCCCGGCGCGACGACGTCCGGCTCGAGCATGGCCAGTCCGACCGCGCCGCCGAGGGTGAACCCGTAGGAGGCTGCACGCAGATAGCCCATCGGCAAACCGTTGCGGCGCAACACTTCCCCGTGGTGAAGCAAGGCCGCAGGATCACCGGCGAGGACCTGCACCAGACGGCGGCGCAGCGGTCCGGACTCCCTGCGCGCGCGGGTCGCATCTCGCCCGATGAACCCGCCGGGCTTGTCCCAGGCGACCGCGAACCCCAGGCCCGCCTCCAGCACCGAGTCGGTGTTGTCGATGTCGTGGCCGTAGTCCCGGTATGCCTTCTCCATCCGCAGGCTGGACAGGGCGCGCAGTCCGGCGTGCCGCAGCCCGAGGTCACGGCCGGCCGCCAGTACGCGGTCGTACACGTGCACAGCCTGTTCGGTCGGCACATACAGTTCGTAGCCGAGTTCGCCCACGTAGGTGATCCGTAGACAGAGCGCCCGGGCGAGGCCGAGGTCCAGTTCGCGGGCACCCCGGTAGGGCAGTGCGGCGTCGGATACGTCCGCAGTGGTCAGCCGGGTCAGCAGTTCCCGGGACAGCGGACCCTGCAGGTTGAGCTGCGCCCAGCCGGAGGTGACGTCGGCGGCGAAGGCGTGCGCGTCGGCGAACCCCTTGTGCAGCAACGACTCCACCTGCCGGTGCGCGGTGTCGGAGGCGACCACCCAGAACCGGTCGTCATCCAGTTTGGTGACGGTCAGGTCAGCCTGGATCCCGCCGCGGTCGTTGAGCCACTGCGTGTACGTGACCCGTCCAGGTTCACCGTCGACCCGGTTCGCGGACAGCCGTTCCAGCCGTTGCCCGGCGTCCCGGCCGGTGACGAGGAACTTCGCCATGAACGACATGTCCATCACGACGACGCCCTCGCGGGCCGCCCGGTGCTCGCCGGCCCAGTTGGCGAACCAGCGCGGCCGTCCCCAGGTCAGTTCGGGTTCCTCCGGCACCCGGGTCAGCGGACCGGTGAACCCGGTGCCGCCGGGATCGGTCGTGCCGGTACCGGTGACCGCGTACCAGTCCGGGCTCTCCCAGCCGCTGACGTCCCGGAACGACGCGCCCGCGACGGCGAGCCGGTCGTGCAGCGGGGACCGTCGCGCATCACGGGCGGTCCGCCACTGCAGGCCCGGGTAGTGGCACCGGTACACCTTCCCGAGTGTCTCCGTGGTCCGCTGCCGCAGGTATTCGGGGTTGGCCTGGTAGGGGTGCAGGCGGGCGATGTCGATCCCGGTCACGTCCACGTCGGGAACGCCGTCGACGATCCAGCGCGCCACCGCCCGGCCGATCCCGCCACCGGTGAGGATGCCGATCGAGTTCAGCCCGGCCGCCACGAAGTAGTTCCGCAGTTCCGGGGCCTCTCCGACGATCGGCGCGAGGTCCGGGGTGAAGCTCTCGGGCCCGCAGAAGAAGGTGCGGACCCCGGCGTCCAGGGTGACCGGCACCCGGCTCATGGCCGCCTCGACGTACGGTCCGAGCCGGTCCCAGTCGGGGGGGATCTGCCCGAACGAGAAGTCGCCGGGGATGCCCTCGACCCGCCACGGCGCGCTGACCCCTTCGAACAGGCCCACCATCAGCCCGCCGGTCTCCTCACGGATGTACCCGAAGGAGCCGGGATCCTCCAGCACGGGCAGGTCCGCAGGCAGGTCGGGGATGGTGTCGGTGATCAGGTAGTAGTGCTCCGCGGCCTGCAGCGGGACGGACACCCCGGCCAGCGCACCGAGCTGCCGGGCCCACATGCCGGCGCAGTTGACCACGTACTCGCACTCGATCTCGCCCTCGTCGGTCAGCACCCCGCGGACCTCCCGGCCGACCGGGCCCCGCCGGGTCCGGAACCCGGTGGCGGCCACGCCCTCGACGATCCGCACCCCCTGCTGGCGGGCTCCCTTCGCCAGGGCCATCGTCACGTCGACCGGATTGGCCCGCCCGTCCTCCGCCACGTAGAAGCCCGCCAGGACGTCGTCGGTGCGGGCGAGCGGGAACAGCCGGTGCACCTCGGCCGGGCCGATCTCGTGCACGTCCACCCCGAGATAGCGGTTGAACGCGGCGACCCGGCGGTATTCCTCGAGCCGGTCGGGATCGGTGGCCAGTTCGATGAACCCGACCGGGGCGAACCCCGTCGCCTGCCCCGTCTCGGACTCCAGCCGGGCGTACAGGTCCCGGGTGTACTGCCGCATCCGGGTCGAGGTCTCCGACAGGGACCCGAAGGTGACGATCAGGCCGGCCGCATGCCAGGTGGTCCCGGAGGTCAGCCGGTCCCGCTCCAGGAGGACGACGTCCCGCCAGCCGGCCTGCGCGAGGTGATAGGCGACCGAGGTGCCGATCACCCCGCCCCCGACGACGACGACCCGGGCCCGGGCCGGCAGGGACGTCACCATGCCGCGAGCCTAGGCGCTCACCCGGTGGCCAGGCCCGCAACCGCTGCGGGGCGCGCCCGTCCGCCGGACCGGCCCCTGTCCGCCGCCGCTGCGGGGCTGCCCCCGTCCGCCGGACATGGAGCCGGCCGGGATGGTCCCCACGGGGGTTGGGGCCATCCCGGCCGGTGCCGGGGGGATGGTGCGGTCAGCTGTGCGCGGGGCCGCCGGACGGGGCGCCGCCGGACTTGCCGGGGTGCGACGGCGGGACCTTGCCGTTCGGCAGGAGACTCGGCGTTCCGCTCGGGACGACACTCGGGACGCCGCTGGGGGCCACGCTCGGGGCAGCGCCGGGGGTGTCGCCGGGCCGGACACAGCGCATCACGGTGGTGTTGCCCTCGATCTGAACGGGCTCGGCGCCCGGCCAGTGGTGGCTCTCGCACCAGGCGGTCACCAGGGAGTCGCAGTAGGACGCCACCTTGGCGGCGCCGCCGGCCTTGGTCTGCAGCTCCAGGAAGGGCTTCGCCTTGGTGGCCGGGCTGTTGGCGCCGGTGTTCCGGGAGACCTCGTCCCAGGCCCGGCACAGCCCGATGCCGTGCAGGTCCTCGGGACGTCCGGAGGTGGAGGTGCTGGGGGAACCGCTGGGCCGGTGCGAGGGGTCGCCCTTGCCGGACGTGCCGTCCTTGTCGTCCTTGTCGTCCTTGCCGTCCGACTTCGTCGGGTGCGGCGCGGCGGACGGGGAGGCCGACGGGGTGCGCGGGCTCTGGCCGGGCAGGTGGTGGGTGGTCGCGGCGAGGGCGACCCCGCCGACGGCGAAGCTCGCGGAGGCGACGGCGACGACCTTGACGAGCAGGGCACGGCTGAGGGAAAGCGTGGTCACAGAGCTGCTCCGTGGTTGAGGGTCGAGGGCAGGGGCCGCCCCACGGAACGCCGCCGCAGCGGCGGCCTCACCAGGCAGCTCGCCGTCGACCCGGAGGGGGCGGGCGTCGGCGAGCAGCCGGGAGAGGTCGCCGGGACCCCCGAGGCCGTCGAGCAGTTGCTCGCTCTGCCTGCGGGTCAGCCGGTGGCGTCGTGGAGTGCGCATGACATCCCCCTCAGCGTCGGGATCATTGAATCCGTTACTGCCCTGCCGCATCACGCCTCGTTCCCGCCCGCCGGCGCGCCGCCCAGGGCCGGCCCCCCGGCCTGCTGACCGCGCCGCAGTTGCTCCGCCAGCCGCTTCAGCCCACGGTGGGCGGCCACCCGGACCGTCGCCGGGCGCTTGCCCAGCACCGCCGCCGTCCCGGCGACGTCCAGCCCGACCACCGCCCTGAGCATGACGGCCTCGGCCATCTCCCGGGGCAGGGCCGCCACCAGGGCCACGGCCTGGGCCGTGCGCAACCGCTCCAGGGCATGTTCGGAGGTGTCGTCGCCGGCCGGCCGGTCGGCCAGGGCGACCAGGTCATCGAGCACGACCGGGCGACGGGCCCTGGCCCTCAGATGGTCCAGGGCCCGGTGCCGGGCGATGGTGGCCACCCAGCCGCGGAACCCGTCCAGGTCCCCGCTGAACTTCCTCAGGTCCCGGGCCACCTGCAGCCACGCCTCGGCGGCGACGTCCTCGGCGTCACCACCGACCAGGGTCGCCACATAGCGCAGGATCCCCGGCTGCAGTCCGCGGTAGAGCAGCACGAAGCCGCCCTCGTCCCCGGCTCTGGCCCGGGTGAGGGCCTCCTCCAGCTCTGTCGATCGCTGTTCTGGCGGGGTCACGGCTCCACCGTCGTGCGCCACGCTCCGTCTCCTGACCGTCGGCCGGATCGTCCACCGGGCCGCACGCCGCGTGCCCTCCGATCGGAGAGCGCCGGGAGGGTGCTGCGCGTTACAGGACTCTCAACGACCGTTCAGGTCAGCCGATCGTCCTGGCCATCATCCCGGCCGCGGATGCGCCGCGGGCCCGAATCCGGGGCAGCCACGGCAGCGGACGGGCAGCAACGACAGGACCGGCCGGGCACCCCCGCTGGTGGGGGCACCCGGCCGGTCCGTGCGGCGATCAGGTCCGCCGCGCCCGACCCGTGCCGGCGGGTCGGGCGGATCAGAACGCGTCCTCCGGCAACTCCATCAGCGCGTTGTCGGTCGCCTCGGTGATCTGCCGCTCGGCAGCCAGCTTCGGCAGGACCTGGCGGGTGAAGAACCGGGCCGCGGCGACTTTGCCCTGGTAGAACGAGCGGTCCGCCGCCGACAGGTCGTCCCCGGAGTCCAGCCGGGACTGGGCGAGCTCCGCCTGCTGCAGCAGCAGCCAGCCGATCACCAGGTCACCGGAGGCCAGCAGCAGCCGCGTCGTGTTCTGCCCGACCTTGTAGACGTTGGTGATCTCGCCACCCTCGGCCCGCGGGTCCGACGCCATCAGCTGGCCGACCAGGTAGCCGACGATGCCCTGGACGTCCTCCAGCGCCCGGCCGAGCAGGTCCCGCTCGACCGCGAGCCTGCCGTCGCCGCCCTCGGCCTTGGCGAACTCGCCGATCCGCTGCGCGATGTGGGCCAGCGCCTGCCCCCGGTCCCGGACGATCTTCCGGAAGAAGAAGTCCATGCCCTGGATCGCCGTGGTGCCCTCGTAGAGGGTGTCGATCTTGGCGTCCCGGACGTACTGCTCCAGCGGATAGTCCTGCAGGAAACCCGAACCACCGAAGGTCTGCAGGCCCTCGGTGCCCAGCAGCACCCACGACCGTTCCGAGCCGACGCCCTTGACCAGGGGCAGCAGCAGGTCGTTCAGCCGCTCGGCGAGTTCGTCGGTCTCGCCGCGGGCCTGCGCGGCGGCCACGGCGTCCTGCTGACTCGCGGTGTAGAGGACCAGCGCCCGCAGACCCTCGGAGTACGCCTTCTGGGTCATCAGCGAGCGGCGGACGTCCGGGTGGTGGGTGATCGTCACCCGCGGGGCGGACTTGTCGGTCTGCCGGGTCAGGTCCGCTCCCTGCACCCGGTTCCTGGCGTAGTCCAGCGCGTTGAGGTACCCGGTGGACAGGGTCGCGATCGCCTTGGTGCCGACCATCATCCGGGCGGCCTCGATGATGTGGAACATCTGTGCGATGCCGTCGTGGACGTCGCCGAGCAGGGTGCCGACGGCCGGCAGGTCGTCCACCTCGCCGAACCGGACCTCGCAGGTGGTGGACACCTTCAGGCCCATCTTGTGCTCGACGTTGGTGACGAAGACCCCGTTGCGCTCGCCGATCGCGCCGGTCTCCAGGTCGACCTGGAACTTCGGGACGACGAACAGGGACAGGCCCTTGGTGCCGGGGCCGTGGCCCTCGGGGCGGGCCAGCACGAGGTGGACGATGTTGTCGAAGATGTCCGCCTCGCCGGAGGTGATGAACCGCTTCACCCCGCTGATGTGCCAGGTACCGTCCGGCTGCTGCACGGCCTTGGTCCGCCCGGCGCCCACGTCGGAGCCGGCGTCCGGCTCGGTGAGCACCATGGTGGAGCCCCAGTGCTGGTCCACGATGTGCTTGGCCAGCATCTTCTGGTCGTCGTTGCCGAGCAGCCAGAGCACCTTGGCGAAGGCGTGACCGGAGGCGAACATGTGGATCGCGGGGTTGGAGCCGAGGACCAGCTCGGCGATCGCCCAGCGCAGGGTGGGCGGGACGGCGGTCCCGCCCAGCTCCACGGGAACGTCGGTGCGCCACCACTCGCCGTCCAGATACGCCTGGTAGGACCGCTTGAAGTCCTCGGGAAGGGTCGCGGTGTGGGTCTTCGGGTCGAAGACCGGCGGGTTGCGGTCGCTGCTGAC
Organism: Kineosporiaceae bacterium; assembly: GCA_035719045.1. Lineage (GTDB taxonomy): Bacteria > Actinomycetota > Actinomycetes > Actinomycetales > Kineosporiaceae > DASTGO01. The sequence goes on from DASTGO010000155.1 coordinate 29,878, forward strand.
CAGCGAGGGGGCGAGATCCTCGACCGCGAGGCGGCAGACCTCGGCGAGCATCTCGCGCGCGGTGTCGGCGTCCAGGTCGGCATATTCGCCGGCGCCGAGGACCTGGTCGCGGCCTAGCCACTCGAACAGGTTGAACTCGATATCGCGCAGGTTCGGCTTGTAGTGGCTCATGGGGGCCCTCCGGCAAGAGCGGGTCACGGAGACGAGAGCACGGTTACCGTTCAGTAACCAACATCATGCTACCCGCGGGTAACTTCTGCAAGCCGGTGGGCTCCGATCCGTGCCTGCTCCCCCGAAGGACCTAGGTCGCGGCAATCATGCGGCCCCGCTGATTACCTTCCGCACAGCGCTGTCTGCTCAGGGTGCTGCGGCGCGGTGAGGCGAGGAGGTGCCGTGACCGCGATGACGAGCCTGGCGGAGATCGAGGTATGCCCGGCGGCGCAGCTTTCCGGCATTCCGGCCGGGCGGACCGACGAGTCCGCCGTCCCCGACGGTCCGATGGTCGTCATCGAGGCACTCAACCGGGCGGCGTCAGCCGTCCGCCACCATGTCGAGCAGGCGGTACTGCGCGGCGCGGACCTGAGTTGGACCGGCTATGCCGTCCTGGTCCTCACCTGTGAACAGCGTTCGGTGGAGACCCGGGCTGCGGCCGCCGCCATCGGGATCTCCCGGGGCACGCTGACCGGAGTCGTGCGCACCCTGGAGAGCAAGGGGTTGGTCCGCCGGATGCCGCACTGCCGCGACGGGCGGCTGGTGCTGCTGGAGCCCACCACCGCGGGGCGCCGCCTGGCCCGTCGGTTGGGCCCCCGGGTGCGCAGCGCGGAGGACTTCGCCATCGGCAGCCTGAACCTCGGCGAGCGGGCGGCCCTGACCGGACTGCTCGGCCGGGTGGTCGCCGACCTGAGCCCGG
>DASTGO010000156.1:0-13150 GCA_035719045.1 Kineosporiaceae bacterium
CGCAGCTGCTCGGCGCCCGGCCCGCCGTCACCGCGACGGCCGCCGGGGCGCTGGCGGCGCTGACGGCAGGTCTGACGGCCGCGCGTCCGGCCGGTCCCGGGGACGGCGTGCGGGGTGAGCTGCGGCGGGTGGCCGGGGCCATCCACGGCGAGGCGGACCGGATGACCGGCAGCATCGAGCAGTTGTCCGCCGAGGCGAACTCCATCTCGTTCAACTCGATGATGCAGGCAGGTGCCTCGGAGTCGGCCCGGGACTCCCTCGCCGAGATCTCCACCAGCGTGACCCGGGTGGCCGAACTGGCCGGGGAGACCGAGGCGCGGTCCCGGCGGGTCAGCGAACTGGCCGCCGAGGGCGAGGAACTGGCCCGCAGCGCCGTCGGGGAGATGGACCGGCTCGCCGCCGCGATCGGCCGGATCGAGGAGCAGGTGACCCCGCTGGTCGAGCACGCCGGGGCGATCGGGGTCTCCGCCGAGCTGATCCGCCGGGTCGCCCGCCAGACCAAGCTGCTCTCGCTCAACGCCACGATCGAGGCCGTCCGGGCAGGGGACCGGGGTTCCGGCTTCGCCGTGGTCGCGGAGGAGGTCCGCAAGCTGTCCGAGGAGTCCTCCGCGGCCAGCCTGCAGATCGCCTCCGCGATCTCCCGGATCCAGGAGGGAACCTCGACCGTCGCCGCCGGGATCATCGACGCCGCCGAGGTGGCCCACGCCGGGCTGGACCATGTCAGCCGGGCCTTCGAGCTGATGGCCCCGATCCGGCGCGAGGCCGACGGCACCCTGGAACGCAACGGCGAGGTGGTCGTGGCGGTCGGCGCCGAGGTCGAGCTCGCCACCACCGCGGTGGACGCCGTCAACCAGGTCCTGGAAGTGGCCGGGCAGACCGACCTCGTGGTCAACCAGGCCCTGGAGACCGCGCAGCGGATGTCCGAGGCCACCGACCGCATCCTGCACGTGGTGAGCCCGTGGACCTCTGCTCCCGCAACGGATCCGCTGCCGCAGGCGGATCCCGGTGAGGGTTCCGGCGGCGGACCCGCTCCCACGGACCCGTTCGCCACGGACCCGTTCGCCACGGACCCGTTCGCCGGCGGCCATCCGATCGGCGGCAACGACCCCCACCCCTGAGGACGTGGGCGACGCGCAGGACCCGCACCCGCACGGCAACTCGGAAGGACGATCACCATGGCACTGATGACCTGGGGCCCCATGCTGCAGCTCGGCTACGGCGACATCGACCAGCAGCACAAGCGACTGGTCGAGATCGTCAACCAGCTGGACGACGCGATGCGGGCCGGACACGGCAGGGATGTGCTGAACACCGTGCTCAACGAGCTGATCCGCTACACGGTCTACCACTTCGCCTTCGAGGAGAAGCTGATGGACCAGTACGGGATCAGCTCCGCCCCCGCGCACAAGGCCGAGCACAAGAAGCTGGTGGCCGACGTCAGCGCCTTCAAGTCGAAGTTCGACGCCGGATCCGCCTCGGTCACCACGGAGCTGATGACCTTCCTGCGGAACTGGCTGAGCAACCACATCCTCAAGACCGACAAGGCGCTCGCCAAGGAGCTGCTGGCCAAGGGCGCGAAGTCCGCGGCCTGACCTTCTCCCGGGCCCGGCGGATGAAGCTCAGCCCCCGAGGACGAGAACCTTGATCGGTTCCTGGACCCCCACCGACAGGGCGAAGTTCTGCAGCCGCCGGGCCAGCACCTCGCTGACCCGCTCACCCTTGCGGACCAGGACGAGCCCGGTGGTCGTGGTGACGTCCTGGTCGAGGACCATCCCGGGCTTGATCTGCGCGACCTTGACCTCTTCGGGGGTGCCCTTGGGGGTGAGCACCTGCGCGGCGTCGAGGACCGCGGCGATCAGCGGCTCGTCGAAGCGCCCGGACTCGTCCAGCCGGCGCCCGATCTCGCGCAGCCCCAGGCCCACGTCGTAGCCGGCCAGGAAGGCGGACACCGCGGCGAAGCAGGCGTGGGCGCTGTCCTCCCGCGGGCCGGGGGTCAGCTCGTCGATGTCGCTGACCTGGCCGCCGATCCAGTCGGCGACCTCCTCCAGGCGGGGGATCCGGCCGAGCAGCTGCTGGGCGAGCTCCGGGTGGCCGAGGTACATCCGGCGGTCCTCCGGGGACAGCACGGCACCCTTCTCGACCTTCTCCAGCACGGGGGCCGGCACAGCGATGCAGCCGACCTGGCTGAGCATCGCCGCCACGTGCAGCCGCCAGTCGTCGGCCAGGCCCATCGTCGAGGCCACCGTGGTGAGCAGCATCCGCACCCGGGCGGTCCGCCGGTAGGCCAGCGGGCTGGCCAGGGCCAGGGTCTCCACCAGGACGTCCACGGCGCCGGTCAGCGTGCTGCGCAGCAGCTCCCGCTCGGCGATGACCAGCTCATGCTGGCGCAGCCCCGCCTCCAGGGCGGTGGTGAGTGCGGCGGGCTCGATCGGCTTGGTGAGGAAGCGGAACAGGTCCGCGTTGTTGACGGCCGCGATCGTCGAGCTCAGGTCCGCCTGGCCGGACAGCACCATCCGGACCGCGTCCGGGGCGATCTCGCGGGCCCGGGCCAGGAACTCGGCCCCGTTCATCCCCGGCATCATCATGTCCGAGACGACGACCCCGATCGGCTCCGGCTGGGTCAGGGAGTCCTGCAGGATCTGCAGGCCCTCCGGGCCGGAGGCCGCCGTCTCGATCGTGAACCTGCTGCGGAGGGTGCGCCGCAGGGCGTCCAGGATCCGCTGCTCGTCGTCCACCAGCAGCACGCGGTATCTCACGTCAGGTCGCCCCTCACTGGTCTTCCGGCACCAGGGACGAAGGCATGCCCGGTCCCGGTGGGCCGTGTCGCGGGCGAGGCCGTCCTGCGCCCCGACTCAACCCGAACACAGATCGTACCGACGATGTAGCACAGAGCCACCACAAACCCGCTGTGGGGTTGCCTGGGGGGGCTGTGGGGTTGTCTAGGGGGAAGGCAGGGTGGATGTCCGGCACGGCTCCGGTGCGGCCTCGGGCCGGCGGACTCGCCGATGCCCTTGACCTGGCGACATGCGCTGTCGACGACCACGGGGTGATCGTCGAGGTCAATCGGGCCTGGCGGGAGCTGCTGAGCGTGCCCGGCCTGGCCGTCCCGCGTCAGCCCGCTCCGCCCGGGACCTCGGCGGGGGCGTCGGCGCCGCCCGGGACCTCGGCCGGGGCGTCCGCAGGGCCGGAGGATCCCGCCTCCGGTGGCGTCGGGCTGTCCCTGGCCTCCTGGGCGGGGCAGGCCCGGACCGGCTGGCAGGCCCTGCTGGCCGGGGTCGCCGCGGACCTGTCGCAGGTGCTCGGCGGCCGGCAGCGCCGGGTGTCGGGTCAGCATGCGGTGCACAGCCAGGGCCGGCTGCGGGAGATCGACGTCGAGGTCCGCCGGCTGGACCACCCGACCGAGGCGGGCGGGACCGCGCTGGTCAGCCTGCAGGACGTCACCGAACGGATGTGGGCCCACCAGCTCTCGCCGGAGCAGCGCCGGGAGCGGGAGCGGCTGGAGCTGGTCGGCCGCTACACCGACAGCGCGATCGCCGTCCTGGACCTGGACGGGGTGATCGAGTGGGTCAGCGACACCTTCGTCGCACTCACCGGCTTCACCCGGGACGAGGCGGTGGGCCGACCCCGGTGGGAACTGGTGCGCGGGCCGTTCGTGCAGACCGACGCCTACACCCGGTTCGAGGCCGAGGTGCGGGCGGGCCGGTCGGCCTCGGTGGAGGCCCCGGTGCACCGGCCGGACGGCTCGCTGTACTGGTCGGCCTGGAGCGTGCAGCCGATGTTCGACGGCGGGCGCGTGGTCAAGCTGCTGTGCATCGAGCGGGACATCACCAAGCGCCGGCGGGCGGAGGAGATGGCCCGTCAGACCCTGATCCGGGCCCAGCGGCTCGGTGCGGAGCTGCGCCAGGAGAAGCACCTGGTCAGCTCGGTGCTGGCCACGGTGCCGCTCGGGGTGTGGTGGAAGGACTCGGAGCTGACCTACCTGGGCTGCAACCAGGGGTTCGTGGAGCTGCGCGGCCTGTCCAGCGCGGCCGAGGTGATCGGCCGCAAGGAGGCCGAGCTGCCCGTCAGCGACCTGTTCGGCCCCCGCCTGGAGGAGCTGGAACCCACCGTGGTGGCCGGTGCGGAGCCGGTGATCCAGCGCCGGGTGACCGTGGCCGAACCCGGCCAGCCGATGCAGACCTATCTGCTCAGCGTGCTGCCCCGGGTGGAGAACCGGCAGGTGGTCGGCGTGCTCGGGGTGTGCACGGACATCTCCCAGATGGCCGAGCTGGAACGCCAGGTCTCCCAGACCAGCCGGCTGGAGTCCATCGGCCAGCTCGCCGCGGGGATCGCGCACGAGATCAACACCCCGGTCCAGTACGCCTCGGACAACCTCCGCTTCCTCACCGAGTCCTTCGGCGGCCTGCTCGGCGGGCTGCGGACGCTGGCCGAACTGTCCGGCGGCTGCAGTGACGCCACCCTGCGCGAGGACGCCTGCGCCGTCTTCGACGCCCTCGACCTGGACTTCCTGGCCGAGGAGGTGCCCAGCGCCCTCGCGCAGTCCCGGGAGGGGCTGGAGCGCGTCGCGCAGATCGTGCGGGCGATGAAGGAGTTCTCCCATCCCGGCGGGGAGCGGACCCCGACCGACGTCAACCAGCTCGTCGAGTCGACGGTCCAGGTGTCGCGCAACGAGTGGAAGTACGTCGCCCGGCTGGACCAGGACCTGGACCCCGGTGTCGGCGAGATCCCCTGCTACGCGGGCGATCTCAAGCAGGCCCTGCTCAACATCATCGTCAACGCCGCCCATGCCGTGGACGAGCGGCGCCAACTGCAGGGCAGCCATGAGCTCGGCCGGATCGCGGTGAGCACCCGCCGCGCCGGCGAAGAGGTGGTGATCGAGGTGCGCGACGACGGGATCGGCATGGACGAGGACGTTCGCCGGCGGATCTTCGACCCCTTCTTCACCACCAAGAGCGTGGGCAAGGGCACCGGGCAGGGCCTCAGCCTGGCCCACTCCGCGATCGTCACCAAGCACCACGGGCGGATCGAGGTGAGATCCCGGCCGATGGAGGGCTCGGTGTTCTCGATCGTGCTGCCGGTGCCCGCCGTCGTGCCGGAGCCGTCCGCCGATCCACGCCCGGAGGAGACCCGATGACCCGCAGCATCATCTTCGTCGACGACGAGGAGAACCTGCTGTCCGGTCTGCGCCGGCTGCTGCGGCACAAGCGCGACCAGTGGGACATGCGGTTCGCCTCCAGCGGGGAGCAAGCCCTGCAGATGCTCGCCGAGCAGCCCGCCGACGTCATCGTCTCGGACATGAAGATGCCGCGGATGGACGGCGCCCAACTGCTCGGCGAGGTCCGCCGGCTGCACCCCCGGACCGCCCGGATGATCCTCTCCGGACACGCCGACCGGATGTCGATCATCTCCGCGGTGGGGCCGACCCAGCAGTTCCTCGCCAAGCCCTGCGACACCGAGGTCCTCATCGACTCCATCGACCGGGTGCTGGCGATCCGCGACCTGGTCACCGACGAGGGGTTGCGCGAGCTGCTCGGCGGGGTGGAGTCCCTGCCCAAGCCGCCGCGGATCTATGAGGAGATGCTCGCGATCGCCTCCGACCCGGACTCCCGGCTGGAGGATGTGGTGCGGGTGATCGAGCAGGACCTGGCGACCAGCGCCGAGGTGCTGCACCTGGTCAACTCCTCCTTCTTCGGGCTGGCCGGCGCGGTGGACTCGGTGGCCCGGGCGGTCACGCTGCTGGGACTGGAGACGATCCAGGGACTGGCCCTGGCCGGGGCGATCTTCCGGGCGGAGGTGCCGCCGCCGGACGAGGTCGACTCGGGCCAGCTGTGCCTGCGCGGGCTGAAGGTCGCCGCCCGCTGCCGCCGGTACGCGGTGGCCGACGGGTGGCCGCCCTCCGCGGTCAACGATGCCTTCTTCGCCGGGCTGCTGTGCGAGATCGGGCTGCCGGTGCTGGACGCCGCACATCCGCATCCGTGGAGCGGACTGGCCCGCAGCGCCCTGGCCCAGAGCCCCCCGAAGGATCCGTGGCAGCTGGACGACGAGCAGCGGACCGCCTTCGGCTGCAGCATGACCCGGGCCACCGCCTACCTGCTGGGGCTGTGGGGATTCCCGGAGGCGGTGGTGGCAGCGATCGCCGACCAGCCCGCCGTTCTCGGCTCGCCGTCCGCCACGCCCGCCGCACAACTGCTCACGGTGGCGCGATGGCGGGCGCACCAGCCACAGGGCGGTGGCGCCCCGATCGAGTCGGGCGGATACGTGACCCCCGAGCGCCTGCGGCGCTGGGACGAGGCCGCCGAGGGACTGGACGACGAGGCCCTGCGGGTGGTCGGGGCATGAGCGGGACGACCAAGGCAGTGCCCGGCGCCGTGCTCGACGGCGGTCCGCCCGACCCCGATGCGGAGGAATGGCGCGGCTTCACCGAGGCGATGGGCGTGCGGTTGTCCGGGGTGCTGTTGCAGGCCGCCCGGATGCTGGGCGACGGGCTGTTCGTCACCGATGCCTCGGGCGGGATCATCTGGGCCAACCAGGCCTTCCTGCGGGTGACCGGCCGGCCGCTGGGTGAGGTGCTCGGGCGGCGCAGGTTCGAGTTGTCCCGGGGACCGGTGCTGGCCCAGCAGGAGCAGGTCGAGCAGGAGCTGAACGCGCTGCGCCCGGTGTCGGCGCAGTTCCCGCTGCGCGACGGCAAGGGCGTCACGCGCTGGATCGCCCTGTCGGCGTTCCCGTACGCCGCCGCCGACGGTCGCCCCGGCGGGCTGGTCGGTGTCGAGCGGGACCTGACCGAGTGGCGGGAGGAGGTCCGCCATCGCAATCAGGCGTTGCGCCGGGCCGAATCCCTGATGGTGGCCCTGGAACATGAGCGGCGGCTGCTGGCCATGGTGCTCGCCGCGGTCCCGCACGTGGTGTGGTGGAAGGGAGCCGACCTGCGCTACACCGGCTGCAACGAGGCGTATCTGCGGCTGCGCGGGCTCGCCGAACAGCTCGACCTGATCGGGCGCACCGAGGGCGAGCTCGGCCTGGAGGACGGGCTGGGCGAGCGGCTGGCCGGGATGGAGCGGTCCGCCCTGGAGTCCGGGCAGGCCGTCGTGGACGTCAAGATCACCCTGGAGAACCCGGCCCGGACCTTCCAGTTCAACGTCCAGCCCTACCTGGACGCCGGGCAGCCCGCGGGCGTGGTCGGGATCGGGGCTGACGTCAGCCACGCCACCGAACTGGAACGCCAGCTCGCGCAGGCCAACCGGCTGGAGGCGATCGGTCAGCTCGCCAGCGGGATCGCCCACGAGATCAACACCCCCGTCCAGTACGCCTCCGACAACACCCGGTTCGTCGCCGAGACGATGGCCTCCGTGCTGGCCGCGCTGAAGGAGCTGGACGCGCTGGTGCGCAACGGATCCCAGCCGGTGCAGGGCAAGGACGGCCTGTCCTGTCCGGGTGCGGGGGCGACCGCCACCGGTCCGGGCCTGCCGCCCTGCGAGGCGGGGGAGCGGGTGGCCGAGCTGCTGCAGTCCCTGGATCTGCCCTTCGTCGCCGACGAGGTGCCCGGTGCGCTCACCCAGTCCCTGGAGGGGCTGGAGCGGGTTACCCAGATCGTGCGGGCGATGAAGGAGTTCTCCCACCCCGGCCAGGGCCGGGCCCCGGCAGACCTCAACCGGCTGGTCACCTCGACGGTTCAGGTGTCGCGCAACGAGTGGAAGTACGTGGCCCGGCTCGACATGGAGCTCGACCCCGGGCTGGGCCCGGTGTCCTGCTTCGAGGGCGACCTCAAGCAGGTCGTGCTCAACATCATCGTCAATGCCGCCCATGCGGTCGAGGAGCGGCGCCGGCGCGAACACCTGGAACGCCTGGGCCGGATCACGGTGGCCACCCGGCGGGCCGGGGGCGAGGCCCGGATCACCATCAGCGACGACGGGATCGGCATGGACGAGGCGACGATGAGCCGGGTGTTCGACCCGTTCTTCACCACCAAGGAAGTCGGCAAGGGCACCGGGCAGGGACTGACCCTGGCCCGCAGTGCCGTCAAGAAGCACGGCGGACGGATCGAGGTCAGCTCGCAACCCGGTGAGGGGTCGAGCTTCTCGATCATCCTGCCGGTACTGGATCCCGGGCCGGGTGACCTGCCCGTCAAGGAACAGGAGGCCGGACGGTGAGCCGACGCGTCATGTTCGTCGACGACGAGCCGCATCTGCTCGCCGGACTGCGCCGCGGCCTGCGGATGAAGCGGCGGGACTGGGAGCTGTTCTTCGCCGGGGGCGGCGAGGAGGCCCTGGCCATGCTGGCCGAGGCACCGGTCGACATCGTGGTGTCCGACATGCGGATGCCCGGGATGGACGGCGGGCAGTTGCTCGCCGTGGTCCGGGCCCGCTATCCCGCCACGGCGCGGATGATCCTGTCCGGCCATGCCGACCGGGCCTCGATCATCTCCGCAGTCGGCCCGACCCAGCAGTACCTGGCCAAGCCGTGCGACATCGACGTGCTGGTCGCGGCCATCGAGCGGGTGCTCGCGGTGCGCGAACTGGTCACCGACGAGTCCCTGCGGGACCTGCTGGGCGGGGTGGAGTCGCTGCCGAAGCCGCCGCAGGTCTACGACGAGATGATGGCGATCTCCGCCGACCCCGACTGCAGCCTGGGCGACGTGGTCGAGGTCATCGAGCGCGACCTGTCCACCAGCGCCGAGGTGCTGCGGCTGGTGAACTCCTCCTTCTTCGGCCTGCCGGTCAAGGTCGAGTCCGTGGCGCGGGCGGTGAGCCTGCTGGGGCTGGAGACCATCCAGGGCCTGGCCGTGGCGGGCGCGGTGTTCCGCAGCGGCGGCACCCCGCCGCCGGGCCTGGACCCCGGGCGGATGTGCCGGGAGGGGCTGCAGATCGGCATGCTCTGCAAGCGGTTCGCGATCGCTGAGAGCTGGCCGCGGGACGCCGTCAACGACGCCTTCTTCGCCGGCCTGCTGCACCGGGTCTCCATGCCGCTGGTGGCCCGGGCCCACCTCGGGCAGTGGAACAAGGTCCGCGCCGCCGCGCCGGCCGACCCGTGGCAGGCCTGCGAGACGGAGATGGAGCACTTCGGGGCCAGCGGCACCCGGGCGACGGCGTACCTGTTGGGGCTGTGGGGGTTCAGTGAGACCGTGGTCGCGGCGATCGCCGACCAGCCGGCCACCCTCACCGACCTGACCGCCACCCCGGCCGCCCAACTGCTGACACTGGCGCGCTGGCGGGCGATGGCACCGTCGGCGCCGCTGCCGGACACCCCGGTGGAGGACGGCTACCTGACCCGGGAGCGCCTGGACCGCTGGCGGTCGATCTGCGAGGAGGCGCCCGACGGCGAGGAGGCGCCCGACGGCGAGGAGGACGAGGAGGAGGGCGACGCCGAGGAGGAGGATCCGCAGACACCGCAGGTCCCCACCCAGCGCGGCGCGTCCCCCGGGCACGTCCCGGATCCGCACCCGCTGAGGCCGTAGCCCGCTGAGGCCGTCGCACAGGCGTCGAGGCCGCCACCCCGGGTCCGGGGTGGCGGCCTCAGGGCGGGATCAGTCCGCGATGGGCGGCACGTCCTCCTCGCCGCGCTCGGCCAGTTCCCGGACCCACTCCGGCGGGGCCGCCGACTGGTGCGGGGAGCTGATCCCGTGCGCGGGAGTGGCCGGCGGCGTCGGGTGGATCGGTGCCCCCGGCACCGGAGCGCCCGGTCCGCCGACCGCGGTCGTGGCCGGAACCGTTGCGCCGGAAGCGATCTCGTCGTCCTCGGGGACCAGCCAGACCGCACCCAGCGGTGGCACCCGCAGGGACGCGGAGGCCTGCCGGCCGTGCCACGGGGTGTCCTCGGCCACGAGCGCGCCCAGATTGCCCACCCCGGACCCGCCGTACCCCTCGGCGTCGGTGTTGAGGATCTCCAGCCACCGGCCGGCCCTGGGCAGCCCGACCCGGTAGTCCTCGTCGGGGGTGCCGGCGAAGTTGACGATGCAGACCAGCGGGCGGCCGTCGGGATCCTTGCGGATGAACGAGAACGTGTTGTGCGGGGCGTCGTTGGCGTCGATCCACTCGAACCCGGCCGGGTCGCTGTCCAGACTCCACAGCTGCGGATGGGCGTGGTAGATCCGGTTCAGGTCGCGGACCAGCTGCTGCAGCCCGGCGTGCCAGGGGGTCTCCTCCAGCCACCAGTCGAGGCTGCGCGACTCCGCCCACTCGGCCTCCATGCCGAGCTCGGCGCCCATGAACAGCAACTGCTTGCCGGGGTGGGCCCACATGAACGCCAGGTAGGCCCGCTGGTTGGCCAGCTGCTGCCAGCGGTCGCCGGGCATCTTGCGCAGCAGGGACCCCTTGCCGTGCACCACCTCGTCGTGGCTGATCGGCAGCACGAAGTTCTCGCTGAACGCGTACATCATCGAGAAGGTCATCTGGTGGTGGTGGTACTGCCGGTGGATCGGCTCCTTGCTCATGTACACCAGCGAGTCGTGCATCCAGCCCATGTTCCACTTGAACCCGAAGCCCAGGCCGCCCAGGTGGGTGGGCCGGGTGACGCCGGGCCAGGCGGTGGACTCCTCGGCAATGGTGATGATGCCGGGGGCGCGCCGGTAGGCGGTGGCGTTCATCTCCTGCAGGAAGGAGATCGCCTCCAGGTGCTCGCGGCCGCCGTAGATGTTCGGCGCCCACTCCCCGTCCTTGCGGGAGTAGTCCAGGTAGAGCATCGAGGCGACCGCGTCCACCCGCAGGCCGTCGATGTGGAACTGCTCCAGCCAGTACAGGGCGTTGGCCACCAGGAAGTTGCGGACCTCGGTCCGGCCGTAGTCGAAGACCAGGGTGCCCCAGTCCGGGTGCTCGCCGCGGCGGGAGTCCCCGTACTCGTACAGCGGTTCCCCGTCGAACCGGGCCAGCGCCCAGTCGTCTTTGGGGAAGTGTGCGGGCACCCAGTCGACGATCACGCCGATCCCGGCCTGGTGCAGCTTGTCCACCAGGTAGCGGAAGTCGTCCGGCACCCCGAACCGGGAGCTCGGCGCGTAGTACGAGGTGACCTGGTACCCCCAGGAGCCGCCGAACGGGTGTTCGGCCACGGGCAGGAACTCGACGTGGGTGAAGCCGAGGTCCTTGACGTAGCCGGTGAGCTGGTCGGCCAGCTCCCGGTAGCTGAGCCCCTTGCGCCAGGACCCGAGGTGGACCTCGTAGACACTCATCGGCCGGTGCACGGCGTCGTCGATCGGCCGGGCGGCCATCCACTCGTCGTCGCCCCACTCGTAGCTGGAGTGGGTGACCACCGACGCCGTCGACGGCGGGACCTCGGTGGCGAACGCCATCGGGTCGGCTTTCTGCCGCCAGTGCCCGTCCCGGCCGAGGATCTCGAACTTGTACCGGGTGCCGACCCCGATCCCGGGGACGAAGAGCTCCCAGATCCCGCTGGAGCCCAGGCTGCGCATGGCGTGGCTGCGGCCGACCCAGTGGTTGAAGTCGCCGACCAGCCGGACGGCGCGGGCGTTCGGCGCCCAGACCGCGAAGGCGGTGCCGGTCACCTCGCCCATCGGCCCCTCGAACTCCCGCAGATGGGCGCCGAGAGCGGTGTACAACTCCTCGTGGCGGCCCTCGCGGATCAGGTGCAGGTCCACCTCGCCGAGGGTCGGGAAGAACCGGTACGGCTCGTCGAGCACGACCGGTGAACCGCCCTCGTACGTCACCCGCAGCCGGTAGTCGCTGCCCTGCTGGATCGGGATCACGGCGCACCAGATCCCGTCCCACTCGTGGGTCGTCGGGTGGGCCGAGCCGTCGGGGAGCAGCACCTCGACGCTGCGGGCGAACGGGCGCAGGGTGCGTACGGTGACCTGTCCGTCATGCGGGTGCAGGCCGAGCACCGAGTGCGGGTCGTGGTGCGCGCCGGAGGCCACCCGGGCCAGGGTGTCCCGGTCGGCCGGCTTGGCCCCGGGCAGGACCACCGACACCGGGGCGGCGGGGGAGGCGGCTGCGCCGTCGGCGGCGGGTGATCCGGCAGTCGTGTCGGGGGCCTGCGTCGCGGTCCCGTTGCCGTCGGCCGCGGAGCCGGCAGATTGTGGCGATGTCTCGCGGGCCGGTTCGGCCTCCGGGTGGGTGGTGGGCGTGCCGCCCGCGGCAACGGGTCCGTCTTCAGCCATGGCGGCAGTCTTTCGCTTGCCCACCGGCGACGCCAATGTCCGGGGTCGCCGCGCCGTGCCTGATCGTTGTGACGCGCGCCGCGTCGGGCCGTGACCGGTGGAGGTGCCGGTGCGGTCCGGCCGGTGACGGACGGGTGTCCGCAGTGTTCGGGGAGGGTTCGGGATCCGCGCGGCGCCGCCGGGGGTGGGGGGCGGCTGCCCAGGACCGCCCGGGGACGGCCCCGACACGGCACGATGTCTGCGTGAACGCACCAGCCGACCGGGGACTGGTCCTCGTCGTGGAGGACGAGCCCGCGATCGCCGACCTCATCCGGACCTACCTGGCCCGGGAGGGGTACTCGGCTCATGTCGTCCGGGACGGGGAGAGCGCCCTGGCCTCGATCGCCCGGGACCGTCCCGCCGTGGTGATCCTCGACGTGGGCCTGCCGGGGATCGACGGTACGCAGGTGTGCCGCCGGTTGCGGGCCGCCGGGGACTGGACCCCGGTGCTGTTCGTCACCGCACGCGACGACGAGGTGGACCGGGTGCTCGGTCTGGAACTCGGCGCGGACGACTACGTGACCAAGCCGTTCAGCCCGCGCGAACTGGTCGCCCGGGTCCGGGCGGTGCTGCGCCGCCGGGAGCCGGCCGGTGCGGGGGAGGACGGCCTGAAGGCGGGGGCGGTGGCACTCGATCCGCAGACCCGCCGGGCCAGCGCGGCAGGAGTTCCCGTCGACCTGACCACCACGGAGTTCGACCTGCTGGCCCATCTGCTGCGCAGGCCGGGCCGGGTGTGCTCGCGCGAGGAACTGCTCAGCGAGGTGTGGGGGTACCCGGCGGGCACGCCGACCCGCACCGTCGACGTCCACGTCGCCCAGTTGCGCGCGAAGCTCGGCGACGCGCTGCAGTTGCGGACCGTCCGCGGGGTCGGCTATGCCGCCGAACCCTGACCGGCCCGGTCCCGCCCGGCTGGGCCGCTCCGCCCGGCTGGGCCGCTCCGCCCGGCTGACCTGGCCCGCTCCAGTTGCCAGGCCGGTCCGCCCCGCCCGGCCCGCAGGTGGGGAGCCG
>DASTGO010000157.1:0-3909 GCA_035719045.1 Kineosporiaceae bacterium
CGCCGAGGTAGCGGCCGGACTCCCCTGGCTCGCTGGGCGCCTGGGCGGTCACGGCGGCGGAGACCCGTTCGGCGACCTGAGCCGTCTGCGGCACCACCCGGTCAGGGCCTGGCCCGGTGCCTGCCGCCCACTGTGCCGTGACCTGTGCTTCGACGTGCCTCCACAGCCCGCCGATCACGGCGCCCCCCAGAGACTGCCGCCACCCCGCGTAGGCCTGGGCACCCAAGGTCTGCGGCTTCATCCGCGGCATCGCGGCCAGGGCCAGGACCGCGGGGAACAGCGTCGCCAACTCTGGGTTGCCCTGCCAGGCGGGCCAGGGCTGCCAGTGCGGCGCTCTCAGCCACTGCTCAAGCCTGGCCTTGGCGCGGAAGCGCGGCTTGGCCGTCAGTCGTGGGTCGCCCAGGAGCAGTGACGCCGCCTGGTGGGTGTCCTCCAGCCGCTCCCTGTGGTCCAGGCGGGCACGTCCCAGGTCGAGCAGGTCCCCCACCACGGGCCCCGCAACCGCCTGTCCGGGAACGGGTCCCGAGCCCGACCCGCCATCGCCGGCCACCGGTGGCACCTGCCCGTGCTGCAGCCAGTCATCCCCGTCCAACAGGTCGGCGAGATCCGGCCAGTCCGCGAGATCGGGCCAGTCGTCCAGAGCCGGCCCGTCGGCCAGGTCGCCCGGCGGCGGTCCGGGATCAGCCAGCCCGGGATCAGCCGATACGGATGGTTCGCCGGCGTCGGGCCGGGCCGGGGTGGGCGCAGTGTCTTCGTCGGCGAACAGCCGGTCGCGCAACTGTGCCCACACCTGGGGGTCAGCGGCCTCGACCCCGGAGGCGAAGTCGCCCAGCGGCGTCTGCCAGGACGCGCGCAGCGGTCCGTTCTTGCTCGCGGCGCGGAGGCTGCGCATGGATGTCACCGTCTTCTGGTGCAGGCCCGCCACCGACTCGATGACCCGCGCATCTGCCCCGGCCGTCTCCCGCACGGCGGTCAGGGTCTGGTCGATGAACGCCCGCGCCACCCCTGCGGTCAGTGTCCGATCGACCCCGGAGTACCGGCCCGGGTCACCCTCGAGAAGTGGGGCCTGCTCGGTCACCGCCGCCGCCACCTGCCGCGCGACTCCCGCGACATCCCCCGGGCCGGCGGCGTTCGCCTCGACCGTCCGCCACAGCGCCCGCAGCACCCGCCGGCCCAGCCGGTCCCGCGCATCCACCAGTTCCTGGGAGTCCGGCCTGTTCGAATCCGGCCACCGCAGCACCGCCAGCACCAGCACCGACGGGAACGCCCTCACCAGCTCGGGGCGCACCTCCCACCCGGGCCACTCCACCGGATCACCCCGGGTGAACAAAGCCCTCACACGAACCTGGACGGAATGATGCTCATACTCGCCGAACGAGGCCTCCTCGATCACGTTCAGCGCCTCGACATACCCCGGCCAGGTAAGCATCGCGCTCGTGACCCGGCGGCGGGCACCCGTCCGCGGCCGACCCGCAGTCCCATCGCCACCGTGCGGTGGGGGCAACTGGTCGCGGAGTTGTGTCCACACGTCCTGGCCGGTGGCGTCGATGTGGCGGTTCACCTCGGCCACGAAGCGTGCCAGCACGTTCTCCCAGGCCGCGCGCCGGTCACTGTCGGGGACCTTGCCGCGGCGGTAGGACAGGATCGTCTTCTGCGCGGCCTGGTGGGTGTCCTGGACCGCGGTGGCCCCGGGGCCCGCCGCCGTCAGGGTCTGGTCGATGAAGGCCAGCGCCAGCTCCGCGGTCAACGCCGCCCCCTCACCGAGGTAGCGGCCATACCGCCCCGGCCCGCTGGGGGCCTGCGCGGTCACCGCGGCGGAGACCCGTTCGGCGACCTGAGCGCTCTGCGGCACCACCAGGCCAGGGTTCAGCCCGGTGTCAGCCGCCGACTGCGCCGTGAGCTGCGCTTCGACGTGCCTCCACAGCCCGCCGATCACGGCGCCCCCCAGAGACTGCCGCCACTCCAGGTAGGCCTTGACACCCGGGGTCCGCGGTTTCATCCACGTCACTGACGCCAGGGCCAGGACCGCGGGGAACAACTCCGCCAGCTCAGGGTTGCCCTGCCAGACGGGCCAGGACCGCCAGTGCGGTGCCCTCAGCCACTGCTCGACCTTGGCCTTGGCCTGAGAGCGGTGCGAAGGGTTCAGTCGCGGGTCGTCCAGGAGTTGTGACGCCGCCAGGCGGTCGGCCTCGAGGCCCCTTGTCGGCACGTCGTCTGCCACAGCGGCCTGCGTTCCCGGGCCGGCCTGCAGGGGGTGTGTCGGTGTCGACTGGGGTTGTGCCGGTGCGTCCTCCACCATCGCCTGCCACCACGTGCCGTCGGCCTCGACAGCGGCGCCGGGGTGCGGGCCTTGGCCGGCCCCTGCCGGGCCAGACATCGACAGGTCCGGCATCGGTGCGTCCGGCATCGAGGCGTCTGGCATCAGCAGGTCCAGCAGGTCCAGCGGGTCCAGGACGATCCGGATGTCGGGGCTGCCGGGACTGCCGGGCGATGGCCAGGTGTCGTGCGGGCTGGTGGACAGGTCCTGCCAGCCCGGCGCGTTCGGGGGAGTTGGGGGTAGGTGTTCCTGGACTGGTTCCTTGCCCGGTCGCCTTGCCGTTGGGGTTGGTTGCTGGGTGGGGTGGGTGTCTGCGTGGCCGGTGGGTCCTGTGCTGGTGGAGGTTCCGGGGTCGGTGGGTGTGCGATCCGGTGGGGGCGAGACCGGCGGAGGGTCGACCTCGGCGGGTGACTGCCCGGTGGCCGGGGTCGGTGCTGACGAGGGTCCGCTGTCCGGCACCAGCCGCCGCAGCCATGACGGGTCAGGTCCCCCCTGGTCGAGTTCGGGCTCCCGTGCGGGGTTCGGCTCCGGTCCACCCGGCGGACCGACCACGGGCTGCGTCAGCGGCAGCCCCCGCAGGTCGGCGAGTTCGGTCCAGTCGCTCTCCAGCAGGTCGGCGAGTTCGGTCCGATCAGCCAGATCGGGCCAGTCGTCCGGGTTGTCGGGCAACAGTCCGGGATCAGCCAGCCCGGACGGCTCGTCGGCACCGGACCGGGCCGGGACCGGTGCGGGCGCACCGCCCGTGTCGCCGAGCAGTCGTTGCCGCACGCGTGCCCACACCTGCTGATCGGCGGCGGCGTCGACCCCGGAGGTGAACTCGCCCAGCAGCGTCTGCCAGGAGACCCGCAGCAGCCCGTCCCCGGCCCCCTGACGGAGGCTGTCCATGGTCCGCATCGCCTTCTGGTGCAGGCGCTCCACCGACGCGACCACCGGTGCGTTCGCCCCGGCCGTCTCCCGCACCGTGGTCAGGGTCTGGTCGAGGAACGCCCGCGCCACTCTCGCGGTCAGTATCCGATCGACTGAGGTGTACCGGTCCGGAGCACCCCGAACGCCCGGGGCCTGTGTGGTCACCGCCGCCGCTACCTGCCGCGCCACCTCCGCGACATTCCCCGGGTCGGTGGGGTCAGGCTCGACCGACCGCCACAGCGCCGCCAGCACCTGCCGGCCCAGCGCGTCCCGTGCATCCGCCAGTTCCTGGGAGTCCGGCTTGGCCGGATCCGGCCATCGCAGCGCCGCCAACGCCAGCACCGACGGGAACGCCTTCACCAGTTCGGGGCGCACCGCCCACGCGGGCCACCCCACCGGATCACCCCGATTGAACAGAACCCTCAACTGGCCCCGGGCACCGGGGTGATCCTTGCCGAGCGACGCCTCCTTGAGCACCTCCAGTGCCTCGGCATGCCCAGGCAGGGCAGGTCTTGCGGGCCGGGTCTGGATGGCGGCAGCCCACGGCAGAATCGCGGCACCTGTTCGCCTGGCAACGACCCTCTGTCCGGCCGCGGACCCATCGCCGTGCTCCGGTGCGGACGGCCCGGGGGGCGGGGTGGGCAACTGGTCGCGCAGTTGCGTCCACACGTCCTGGCCGGTGGCGG
>DASTGO010000158.1:0-4574 GCA_035719045.1 Kineosporiaceae bacterium
GATGCGGATCGCCCTCGGGGTGCCGGGCGATCCAGTCCGCGGTGCCGGCGGCCACGGCGGAGTGCACCGCCCGGGCCAGCCGCGCGCCCCAGACCGACCTCGGCCCCGCGAACGGCTCCGGCCCGGCGAACGGCTCCGGCCCGGTCCATGGCTCCGGCCCCGAGGTCCGGGCGTCGGGGCGTCCGGGATCGAGGACGGCCGGGTCGGGGCAGGCGATACAGACGGCGTCGGAGGAGGTCCCGGTGCCGGGGACCGCATGCTCGACCAGCGCCTGCGTCTTGGCCTCGGTCGCCGTGATCACCGCATTGACCAGGGCTGCGTCGGTGAGCGGGACCGGGAGCACCACGAGCACGTTGATCGTCCCGGGCTTCGGTCCGGCGGGGGGCACGGTGCCGGGGTCGATCGTCTCGGCCGCGATCCGCTCCGGCGTGGCGGCGGCGGGTACCGGGACACCGAGCCCGACCGTGGCCACCACGTGCACTCCGCCGTCCTCGGCCACGGTCCGGCGCCGGACGTCGGCCGCGGTGAGCAGTCCGGCCCCGGAACCGGACAGGCCGGCCGCCGCGGCGATCTCGCCGAGGTGCACCGCAGGGTCCATCCGGGCGTAGTCCCGGGGCACTCCCGCGTTGAGCCACCAGCGCCGCGGTCCGATCCCGCCGCCGCTCACGCCGGAGGCGATCATCCGCCAGCCGGGTCCGGCGTCCCAGACCAGCACCGGCCAGGCCCGCCCGTCCTCGATCCGTTCGGCGAGGACGACCCGCGGCGGGTACCCGGCCACCCCGGGCCTGCCGTTCATCCGGGCCTGCGCACCGGGTGGACCCGCACCCCGTCCGGTCCGGGGGAGACCTCCGCCCGGGCTCCGTAGTGCGTGGCCAGCGCCTGCGCGGTCAACACCTGGGCGGGACCACCCTCGGCGACCATCCGGCCACCAGCCAGCAGGACCAACCGCTGCGCGTACTGCCCGGCCAGCACCAGGTCGTGCAGCGAACTCAGCACGGTCAGGCCCTGCTCCCAGCGCAGCCGGTCGACCAGTTCCAGCACGTTCTGGGCGTGACCGAGGTCCAGGGCCGAGGTCGGCTCGTCGAGCAGCAGCACCGACGGCTGCTGGGCCAGCGCGCGGGCCAGCACCGCCCGCTGCCGTTCGCCCCCGGACAGGGTCCGCAGCGGGCGGTCCGCCAGCGGGGTCAGGTCGAGCTCGTCCAGGGCGTGCGTGACGACGTCCCGGTCGTCGGACCGGGGCCCGGCCAGCAGCGACCGGTACGGGGTGCGGCCCAGCGTCACGTACTCCGCGACGGACATCGCCTGCGGGACGGTCGGCACCTGCGGGGCGTACCCGAGGGTGGCGGCCCGCTGCCGGGGGCGCAGCGACGCGGCGTCCCGCCCACCGAGCAGGACCTGTCCCTGGTAGCCGAGCAGTCCGGCGATCGCCCGCAGCAGGGTGGACTTGCCCGCACCGTTCGGACCCACCACGGCCGTCCACGACCCGGCCGGCACGGTCAGGTCGACCCCGCTGAGCAGCTGCGCCCGGCCGACCCGCACCCCGAGTCCCCGGACCTCCAGCGCCGCGACCTCCGACACGGGAACCTCGGCCGGGACCGCCGTGCGGGTGGTCCCGGACACCTTGACCCCGGACACCTTGACCCCGGACGCCGTGGCCCCGGACGCGCGCCCGTTCACCGTGCCCGTCCCGTCATGACGACGCCGATCCGGTCACCCGCAGCAGGGCGGCGAAGAACGGCGCTCCGACGAAGGCGGTGACCACGCCGATCGGCAGCTCCGCCGGGGCCAGCACGGTCCGGGCGACCAGATCGGCCAGGACGAGGAAGGCACCGCCCCCGAGCAGCGACACCGGCAGCACCGTCCGGTAGGACCCCCCGGCGAGCCGGCGCACGAGGTGCGGGACGACCAGGCCCACGAAGCCGATCAGCCCGCTGACCGCGACCGCGGAGGCCGTCCCGAGCGAGGCGGCCAGCAGGACGGTGAACCGGACCCGGCCCGGGCGTACCCCGAGGGTGGCCGCCTCGTCGTCACCGACCGCGAGCACGTCCAGCGCCCGGCCGGACAGCAGCAGCACCAGCGCGGACGCGGCCGCATAGGGGAGCATCAGCCGCACATCGCTCCACTGCCCGGACCCGAGCTGGCCGAGGATCCACGAGTAGACCTGCTGCAGGGTGTCGGTGTGCGCCTGCTGGACCAGGGTCTGCATCGCGGTGAGGAAGGAGGCGACGGCGACGCCGGCCAGCAGCAGCGTGGCGCGCCCGTCCCCGGACCGGCCGGCCACCGAGCCCAGGGCATAGGCCAGGCCGACCCCGGTGAGCGCCCCGGCGAAGGCCGCCAGCGGGATGGCCCCGGAGCGCCCGAGCGACGCCGGGGCGAAGTCGATCACCAGGGTGGCCCCCAGCCCGGCCCCCGCGGCGGCCCCCAGCAGGTAGGGGTCGGCCAGCGGATTGCGGAAGACGCCCTGGTAGGAGGCTCCGGCGACGGCGAGCATGCCGCCGACCAGGGCCGCCAGCACCACCCTGGGCATCCGGTAGTCCAGCAGGATGCCCGCCTGCAGTTGCGTCAGCGGATGGCCGAGGTGCAGCCCGCCGGCACCCACCGCGTCCAGCAGGGTCGCGAGCACCCCGGACGGCGCGAGCGGGACGGCCCCGACGCTCACCCCGCTCAGCAGGGCGAGCAGCAGCAGCGACGCGGCGACCACCAGGGCCACCGCGCGCCGCCGCCGTACCGGGTCCATCCCGCTCCCGTCAGGTCGTTCCGTCCGCCCGGACTCTCTGGTCTTTCCGTCCGTGGCGGTGGGTGTCACTTGCCGCCGAGGGCCTTGGCCACCGCCTCGGCGAAGTCCGCCGTGCGCGGTCCCCACCGGGAGGCGATGTCGTCGTCGATCGCGATCACCCGGCCGTGCGCCACCGCGGGCACCGCCGCGAACGCCGGCCGCTGGCCCACCGCCTGCGGGGACTGCCCGCAGCACTTGGAGTCGGCCAGGACGATCAGGTCGGGAGCGGCGCTGACCACGTACTCCGCCGACAGCTTCGGCCACTTGCCGCCGGAGGCCGCGTCCGGTGCCGCGTCGGCGATGTTCGTCAGGCCGAACAGCCGGTAGATCCCGCCCAGGAAGGTCTTGCTGGTCACGGAGTAGTACGTCTGGTCGACCTCGTGGTAGATCTTCAGCCCCTTCGCCGAGGCGGGTACCGAGGCCACCGCCGCGGCGATCCGGGACTTCGTCCGGCTGATCACCTCGGCCGCGGCCGCGGAGTGACCGGTCGCCTTCCCCAGGGTGGTCTCCTGCACGTAGGAGGCCTCGAGATCGGCCGCCGCGGGCAGCAGCAGGGCCGGGATCTTCAGCTTGGCCAGCGCCGCCATCAGGCCGTCCATGTCCATGGAGGCCACGACCAGGTCCGGCTTCTGGGCGACCACCGCCTCGACGTTCGGCTTGAACGCCGACAGCGAGGTCTTCGGGGCCTGCGCCGGATAGTTCGACAGGTCGTCGACCGCCACCACCTGCGATCCCGCGCCGATGGCGTAGAGCATCTCGGTCGCGGTCGGGGACAGCGAGACGATCCGCTTCGGCTGGGCGGCGATGGTCACCGAGCCGTTGTCCGCGGT
Organism: Kineosporiaceae bacterium; assembly: GCA_035719045.1. GTDB lineage: Bacteria > Actinomycetota > Actinomycetes > Actinomycetales > Kineosporiaceae > DASTGO01. The sequence continues at coordinate 3,607 of DASTGO010000158.1, forward strand.
CACGGTCACGGGGTAGGTCGCGACCTCGGCGGACCGGTTGGCGGTACCGGACGGGGACGAACCGGTGGAGGCGGCACCGCCGGACGAAGCACCGCCGCAGGCGGCGAGCAGGGCGAGTGCGGGGAGCATCGTGGCGAGGACGGCACGGCGACGTGGCGCGGGCCGGGCGCCGCGGAGGTTCGGGGTCATCAGGAGCTCCAGGGAAGGGGCAGGGCCGCACCCGGGTCCCTCGCCCGACGCGCGACCCACACCTCGGGGTCGAGGACGTCGGCACAGGCAGGCGACCTGGCTCACCGCCACCGGCACGTCCTGGGAGGGACGGTGATCGCGGCGCGGCATCACAGTTGCGGGACAGCGCCGGGTTCACACCGGCTTCGCTGCGGCTGTGCCGCCGGGCGGCTGCTTGTTCCGGCCGGCCGACGTCGAGACCCTAGCACCGGCCCTGCCGGCGACCCCGCCCCGCACCCTGCGCCGACGGGCCTGCCCGGCGAGCAGGTCAGCCCGGCAGGAAGGTCAGCCCGGCAGGAAGGACAGCCGGACGGTCCGGACGGGGTTGTCCCCGTTGCTGTCGACCAGGACCAGGCTCTGCCAGGTGCCCAGAGCCGGGCGCCCGCCGATCACCGGAACGGTCAGCGAGGGGGCGACGAAGGCGGGCAGCACGTGGTCACGGCCGTGCCCGGTGGAGCCGTGCCGGTGGGCGTAGACGTCCGCCCGGGGCAGCAGCCGGTCGATCGCCCCGGCCAGGTCCCGCTCGCTGCCCGATCCGGTCTCCATCAGGGCGAGCCCGGCCGTGGCGTGCGGCACGAAGACGTGGACCAGCCCGTCCCCGCGTCCGGAGCAGAAGCCCTCCAGGTCGTCGGTGAGATCGGTGACCAGGTTGCTGCCGGTGCGCACCGTCATCTCGACGCTGTCCATGGCCGCCCTCCTCCTCAGGTCCGCGGGATGCGCCGTGGCGGCCGGCGCGGGAT
>DASTGO010000159.1:0-10316 GCA_035719045.1 Kineosporiaceae bacterium
CGCTCCTGACATCCCGTCGGTGACCCACTCGTGGACACCGCCGCGGATGGTTTCGCCGGCCCAGTGCCCGGCCTCGTGCCCGGCGTTCTTGCCCAGGATCCCGCCCAGGGCGTTCCCCAACGCCTTGGTCGGGTAGTGGCCCAGGCCCTGCATGATCGGGCCGAGGGCGCCGCCGATCGCGCCGGTGATCGCCGCGGACGCGGTCAGGTTCTTGTCCCACTCGGTGCGTCCGATCGAGTGTCCGGTCTGCCGTTCCATGATCTGCGCGAACTGCGCGATCGCGTCCAGGCCGAGCTGCAGCACCTCACCGGTGGCGACCGCGATCACCAGCTGCTTCAGCACCGCCCCCGCGAACTGCCAGCCGAAGGCCTGCAGGGCGGCGATCCCCGCCGCACTGGCCCCGAACGTCCACGGGATCATCGCCAACAGGTACAGGATCTGCGCAGCCAGAATGATCAACTCTTCGATCACGATGATCTTCATGTACTGCGTCTGCACCGCCACACCGTGCAGGTAGTTCCCCAGCTCCCCGTACGCCGCCGCCAGTTTCTCCAGGGCCAGGTCCCCGTCCCCGGTCACCACCGCCACCGACCGGGACAGAGCCTTCTGCGCATCCCCCACCAAAGCGCCAGAATCGGCCAGCCACCGCGCCGAACGGGTCACCTCCGGCGCAACCGCCATCAACTCCTGGCCGGCCGCCAGCCACAACTGCGCCAGATCATTGATCTCGTCCTCGTCTACCGCCGGCCACCCGTCACCGGTCAGGACATGGAACATCTCTCCCGCCCAGGGTGGAACCTCAAGCCCCACAAGCCACCACCAACAACCCCAAGCCGCCCACACCCACTCGAATCCACCACCAGCAGGGCCGACGACCTCCCCACCCGACCAACCACCACCACAAGGTCCCCGGTGTCTAGATGGACCGACACGGCCACCATCACGCGATATGGCCCGATTGAGCTCATTCCAGCATCGTTCTTGCAGGTTGACGGCTGTTGACAGGTTCGCCGAGAGGGGATGCCGCGCCGCGACGGGCACCGCCGGGCGTCCCGGGCGCTGCGGCGCGGCAGATGGGAGGAGGGGTCCGGCTCAGACCGGACCCCTCCTCCCATCAACCGGACCGGCCGGGCGGGACCCGCGGGCCGCCCGGCCGGTGGCCGCCTACCGCAGGCCGATGGACACGTACACCCTCGAACCGTCATCCAGCACGGCCCCGATCCGGTAGTAGTACCCGGCGGACAGTCCCTTGGTGCTCCAGGTGTAGACCCATTGCTGCGCAACGGGATCCCAGGTGAACGCGCTGCCCGCGGTCGGGCTGTCGGTGTACGCCGTCTCGTTCACGGCCGCCGAGGTCGCCGATCCCTTCACCGGACCGATGAACTGCGGAGCCCCGCCCTGCACCACCGTGCCGTCGGCCCGCTTCATCTGGACCTTGACCGGGACGGTGCTGCCGGCCTTGAAGATGCTCGTGCTGGTCCCGACCTGGTGCGCGGTGTCGTTGATCGGCTGCAGGAACCCGTCGAACCGGTAGACCACGCAGAACGTTCCGGTCGAGGTGGCCCGGTTGCCGGCCTTGTCCGTGGCGGTCGCCGTGAACGAGTAGCTGCCCACACCCTTGTCCGCCGACCAGGTGGTGTCGACCGTGCAGGTGTCGACCCCGGAAAGCGCGTCGGTGGCCGTGCAGCCGGGTGCCGGGACCGCGCCCAGTGTGTACGACGTCTTGTCCGCGTAGCTCACCGTGGCGAAGGTCGGCGCGGTCAGGTCGATGTCGACATCGTCGACGGTGACGCCGGCCGTGTTGCCGGCCGCGTCGGTCGCGGTGCCGGTGACCGTCTGGCCCTTGCCCTCCTGGGTGAAGGTGGTGGGTCCGGAACAGCCGTTCTCCGAGGCAATCCCCGACTCGTGGTCCTCGCAGTGGAACGAGACGGTGACCGCGGAGTTGTTCCAGCCGTTCGCGTTCGGCGCGGGCGTGCGCTGCACGTCGATCGTCGGCGGCACGTCGTCCACGTCGATCTCGAGCGGGCCCCGCTGGTTCTCGACGTTGCCGGCCTTGTCCGCGGAATACCAGGTCAGCGAGTGCGCGCCGCCCGGGGTGAACGCGAACGGGCCGGTGTAGTCCTGGTAGGGCCCGCCGTCGATCGCGTACGCGGTGTGCGCGACCCCGGAGAGCGGGTCGATCGCCGCGAGCGTGACGGTCGGCGGCTTGGTGTACCAGCCATTGACCTGTGGCCCGGAGACGTCCGGGGTCGTGTCCGGTGCGGTCTTGTCGACGTTGACCGAGACGGGGGTCGAGGTGCTGTTGCCCGCCAGGTCGGACACCGTCGCCGAGACGGTCACTCCGGCGCCCTCACCCGAGGTCGTGCCGTCGGCCGGGCAGCTCCCGTCGATCCCTGACAGTTGGTCGCTGCAGGTCCAGTGCACGGTGACGTCACCGCTGTACCAGCCGCCACTGCCGGGGACCGGGTCCGTGGTGGGCTTGCCGGTGAGGATCGGGGCGGTCTCGTCGACGTTGATCCCGCTGACCGTGGCGTGTGCGGTGTTCCCCGCGACGTCGGTCGCGGTCCCGGTCACGGACTGGTTCGCGCCCTCGCCGATCGTCTTCGGGGCGGTGCAGGTCGCCATGCCGGACAGGGCGTCGCCGCAGGTGAAGGCGACGGTAACATCCGCGTCGTACCAGCCGTTGTCGTTGGCCTTGCGGTCTGCGGCACCGCTGATCATCGGGGCGCTCTTGTCGATGTTGACGGTCGCGACGTCGGTCGCCGGGTTGCCCGCGTTGTCCGTGGCGGTGCCGGTGACGGGCTGGCCCGTCCCCTCCGTGGTGACCGTCTGCGGGGTGGTGCAGGAGGCGATCCCGGAGCCGTCGCCGTCGTCGCAGGTGAAGGTGACCGTGACGTCGGTGTTGTTCCAGCCGTTGCTGTTGGCCGCCGGGTCCTGGACGTGCTTGATCGTCGGGGCGGTCTTGTCGATCTTCACCGTGGCGTTGTTGGCCTTCTCGGTGTTGCCGGCCTTGTCGACGCTCCAGAAGGTCAACTGGTGGATGCCCTCGCTGCCGAGCGGGATGCTGGTCCCGGTCTGCTGCGGCCCGCCGTCGACGGTGTAGTAGGTGGCGTGGACGCCGGACAGCGCATCGCTCGGGGTGAGGCCGATCGTGACGTCGGTGTTGGTCCAGCCCGACGGGACATCCGCCGTGGTGGTCGGGGGCGTCCGGTCGATGTTCACCCCGGGGCCGCTCGTGGCGGTGGTCGTGTTACCCGCCTTGTCGGACACCGCGGCGCCGGCGTGGAGCCCCTGGCCCTCACCCGTGATCGTGGAGTCCGGCGGGATCGAACCGGCAAGACCGGACAGGCCGTCGGAGGCCGTCCAGTGCACCGTGACGTCGCCGGAGTACCAGCCGTCGGCGTTCGGGGTGGTGGTCGGGGCGCCGGACAGAGTCGGGGGCACCTTGTCGATGTTGATCCCGCCGGCCGTCGCGGAGGAGCTGTTGTCGGCGTTGTCGACCGCGGTCCCGGTGACGCTCTGGTCCGCCGCGCTCGCCGACAGCGTGGTCGGCGCGGTGCAGGACTTGATCCCCGACCCCGCGGGCGGGTCGCTGCACACGAACGACACGGTGACGTCGGAGTTGTTCCAGCCGTTCGCGTTCGCCGCCGGTGACCGCGATCCGGTGATGGTCGGGGCGGCCTTGTCGAGCTTGACCGTCACCAACCCGTTTCCGACGTTGCCCAGCCGGTCGGTCGCCGTGGCGGTCTTGGTGACACTGCTGGTGTTCGCCGTCTGCGAGTCGGTCGCCGGCGTCGGCCCGGAGCCGACCCCGGAACCCGCGTCGGTGGCCGACCAGGTGATCGCGACGTTGCTGTTGTTCCAGCCCGCGGCGTTCGGGGCCGGGGACACCGCCGCCGCGACGAGGGGGCCGGTGTTGTCGAGCACGAAGGACGCGCTCTGCGGGCTCTGGGACTGGCCGGTGCAGTTGTTGGCATTGAACTTCGGGGACGCGGCCGCCGTCACGGTCTGCACGCCGTCCCCGGTGCCCGCGGTGAAGGAGAAGGTCCAGGACGACTTCGCGGTGGGCGACGTCTGGTGTCCGGCGAAGGCCCCGGTGACGTCCACGCACTCGGTGTCGGAGGACGTGGTGACGGTCAGGGTCAGCGCGCCGCCGTTCTTCGCGTACAGCGTGCCGCCCACCGAGACGGTGCCCGCCCCGCCGGAGAAGGCGGCGCTGCTGGCCGTGGAGGCCTGGCTGACCAGCGGCAGCCCGATCCCGGCGGCGAGGACCGCCGCGGACGAGGCGGCAGCTGCGACGAGGAGGCGACGGGCTCCGTGCGGACTCTCGCCCGGCTGTCGGGCATGGCGCGGAGAACGGTATCCGGACAAGGGTGGACCCCCTGACAGAGCTCGACACACGCCCCAGACGGGGTGGCAGTCAGGAACGGTACGGACGCGATGCGCCATGGCCGGCCATTTCCGCGCGACCCGGCACCGAATTCAGCCGGAAATGTCCGAACGGAGGATCCTGGAGCCAGCTCTACCACCGAGGGCGACCATGATCCTGCTGGTCAGGGCGGGGTGCCCGTTCCCAGCTCGCATGGGAAGGCCGATCCGAAACCACCTCACGTGATCCGTCGCGGACACCGGCAATGATCGGCTCAGGCCTTCATGATCCCTATTTTCGGAGAATTCCCGACCGCAACGGCGTCGCATTTCCCGAGGCCGCCGGAAATGGATCTTCGCGAGCCGGGAATGATCTCCTCCCGTCAGGAAGGCACCGGCCCCTCGGGCACCGGTGGACGCCGGCGCCCGAACCGCCCGGCGCGATCGTGCAACGTGCCGGCTCCCCCGCCGGCGACAAGGTGGTCGCGGAGTGGGAGGTCGCACCGGGCACCCGCGCCACGATCACGTCCATCGGACTGACCCGAACGCAGGTGCTCGCGGCGACGGAGTCGGTCCGCCCCGACACCGGAACCGCCGCCTTCCCACCTGAGCCTCGCCCCGGCGCGCGCAGGGAGGCCGGGCGCACGTACCGTCATCTGGTGACTCCACCCTCCCGGCGGCATCGCGGCTTCCGGTACGGCGTCTGGCACGGCGGTCCCGACCCGCTGGCCGCGCCGTACGACGTCCGCCACGCCCTGGACGCCCTCGGCGAGGAGGTGCTGTCCGGCGGCAGCCTGCGGGAGGCGCTGCGCGAGATGCTGCGCCGGGGCCTGCCCGACGAGCACGGCAACCTCAACCGGCAGGGGCTGGACGACCTGCTGGCCCGGGCCGCCCGGATGCGCCGGGAGGCGGCCCGGCGTGGACGCCTCGACGGTGCCGTCACCCGGGCGGCGGCCCAGCTCGACCAGGCGCTGGCGACCGAACGGGAGGCCCTGGCCGACTCGGAGTCCGATGACGCCCGCTTCGCCGAGGCCCGGCTGGACGCCCTGCCCCGATCCACCGCCGCGGCCGTCCAGGAGCTCTCGGACTACCGCTGGACCTCCCCCGACGCCGGGCGCCTCTACCGGCAGATCCTTGACGGCCTGCGCCGGGACGTCCTAGACCACCAGTTCCGCGGCCTGCGCGACGCCCTGGCCGGAATGTCCCCGCAGGCGCCGGGCGGCCAGCGGAAGGCCGCCGACCAGGCACTGAAGGACATGCTGGCCGACCTCAACCAGTTGCTGGCCGAGCACGCCCGGGGCGAGGACACCCCCGAGGACTTCCAGCGGTTCATGGACCGGCACGGCGACCTGTTCGGCGAGAACCCGCAGGACGTCGACGAACTGGTCGACGTCCTCGCCCGCCGCGCGGCCGCCGGGCAGCGGCTGCTGGCCGCGCTCACCCCGCAGCAGCGGGCCGAACTGCAGGGCCTGATGGCCCAGGCGCTCGGGGACGCCGACCTGGCCGCGGAACTGGCCGCGCTGACCGACAACCTGCACACGCTGCGCCCGGACCTGGACTGGGAACGCGGCGAGCGCACCCACGGCGAGGACCCGCTCGGCTACGGCGAGGCCGCGGGGGTGCTGTCCGAACTGGCCGATCTGGACGAACTCATCGAATCCCTCGGCCAGGAGCACCCCGGGGCGACCCTCGACGACATCGACGTGGAGACGGTCGAGCGCGCCCTCGGCCCGGCGGCCGCCCGGGACGTCGCGCAACTGCAGCGGCTGGAACGGGAACTGGAACGCCAGGGCTGGCTGGTCCGCGCCCCGGACGGCCTCCAGTTGTCCCCGAAGTCCCTGCGCCGGCTCGGGCAGACCGCGCTGCGCACGGTGTTCGAGCAGTTGAGCTCCCGCGGCCGGGGCGAGCATGAGCAGCGCGACGCCGGGGCCGCCGGGGAACTGACCGGGGCGTCCCGCGCCTGGGAGTTCGGCGACGAGCAGCCGCTGGACGTGGTCCGCACGGTCGGCAACGCCGTCCGCCGCGCCGCCGGGCACCGGGCCGGGGTCCGGCTGGCGGTGGAGGACTTCGAGGTCGCGCAGACCGAGCGCCGGGCGTCGGCGGCCGTGGCGCTGTGCGTCGACCTGTCGTACTCGATGGTGGCCGACGGACGCTGGGGTCCGATGAAGCAGACGGCGCTGGCGCTGGCCCATCTGGTCGCGACGAAGTACCCGCAGGACGCCCTGCAGATCATCGGGTTCGGCCGCTACGCCAACCGGATGGGCGTGGCGGACCTGGCCGGGGCCGAGCCCGACTACGTCCAGGGCACCAACCTGCAGCACGCCCTGCGGCTGGCGGGCCGGCATCTGCGCCGTCACCCGGACGGCGAGCCGGTCGTCCTCGTGGTCACCGACGGCGAGCCGACCGCCCACCTGACCGCATCCGGCGAGGCGGTCTTCTCCTGGCCGCCCACCCGGGACACCGTCACCGCGACGGTCGCCGAGGTGGACGGGCTGACCCGGTTCGGGGCCGCGATCAACATCTTCATGCTCGGGGAGGACCCCGGGCTGCGCCGGTTCGTGGACGCGGTGGCCCGGCGTAACGGTGGCCGGGTGTTCACCCCCTCGGGCGAACGACTGGGCCAGTACGTCGTCGCCGAGTACCTGCGGGCCCGCACCGGGGGCCGTCGCCGGTAGCGGCGCAGGAGGTCGGGCCGCCACTGCGCCGGACAGGTGAGCACTCGTCTCTCAGCGTGACGTTTCCACGGTTCCGGCACACAGCCACGGACGGTCACCTAATCTGAGGGACGTCGACGTCAGCTCGCCCACCGGACCTTGACTCGCGTCACCGGGGGGCCCGTCCAACAGGGGTTGGAACGACGGTGAGTGACCTCAGCCAGCAGACCTTCGACGAGGTCTTCAGCGACTCCCCGTCGACGCCGCCGCAGGCCCCGCAGCCGCCCCACAAGCGGCGGCGCTGGCTGATCGTCCTGGGGGTCCTGGGCACCCTGGTCGTGCTGATGGCCGGATCCGGCTACTACGTCTACAACAACACGGTGTCGAGCTGGAACCGGAACATCCAGCGGTTCGGCGACCCGTTCCAGGCGATCCCGCAGACCGCCCGGCCGACGGCGGACCCGACCAGCGGCCCGGCGATGAACATCCTGCTGATGGGCTCCGACAGCCGGGTCTCCGCGGGGAACCCGAAGTCCTGGACGGCCGGCGAACAGCGCAGCGACGCCCTGATGATCTTCCACGTCGCCGCGGACCGGCAGAGCGCGTACGTGATCAGCATCCCCCGGGACAGCTGGGTGGCCATCCCCGGGCACGGCAAGGCGAAGATCAACGCCGCGTTCAGCTGGGGCGGCCCGCCGCTGGTGGTCCAGACCGTCGAGTCCCTCACCGGGGTCCGGATCGACCACCTGGCGATCATCGACTTCGAGGGGTTCAAGGAGGTCACGGACGCCCTCGGTGGGGTGAGCATCACCATCCCCCAGACCACCCACGACATGCGGGCCGAGTTCAAGGCCGGCACCTACACCATGAACGGCGCGGACGCCCTCAACTACGTCCGTCAGCGCTACAACCTGCCGGGCGGCGACTTCGACCGGGTGAAGCGGCAGCAGAACTGGATCCGGGCCGTGGTGGCCAAGCTGATGTCGGCCGGCACGCTGAGCGACCCGTTCAAGCTCAACAACGCGATGAACGCCCTGACCAAGACCCTCGAGGTGGACAACGCGTTCACCTTCGGGGTGATGAAGGACCTCGCGGTGTCGTCGCGGAACCTGCGGTCCGACAACGTCAAGTTCCTCACCGTTCCGGTGGCCGGCACCGGCTGGAGCCCGGACCACCAGCAGTCCATCGTCAACCTGGCCCCGGCCGCGGACGCCTCGCTCTGGCAGGCGATCCGCAAGGACCAGGTCGGTGAGTGGATGTCCACGCACAACCCCGACGAGCTCGGCACCATCGTGCGCTGATCCCGGTCGGTCTCGGTCCGGCGGGGATCAGCCCGGGTCGACGGTCAGCCGGGCGGGGACCGGTAGTGCGCGGATCGGTCCGGTGGGGACCAACCGGGGTCGACCAGCCCGGCGGGGGTCAACCCGCGACGAAGCCCAGCAGGTCGTGCCGGGTGACGACGCCGACCGGCTTGCCGTCGTCCACCACCATGATCGCGTCGACGTCGTGCAGCGCCTTGCGGGCCGCCTCCATCGGCTCCCCCGAGCCCACCAGCGGCAGCGCGGCCGCCATGTGCCGCTCGACCGGGTCCGCCAGCGCCGCGCGGCCGCTGAACACGGCCTCCAGCAGGTCGCGCTCACTCACCGAACCGGCCACCTCGCCGGCCATCACCGGCGGCTCCGCCTTCACCACGGGCATCTGGGACACGCCGTACTCGCGCAGGATCTCGATCGCGTCCCGGACGGTGTCCGTGGGGTGGGTGTGCACCAGGGCGGGCAACCCGCCGCTCTTGGCCCGCAGCACGTCCCCGACGGTGGCCTCGTCGTCGGCGCGCAGGAAACCGTAGGACGCCATCCACCGGTCGTTGAAGATCTTGCTCAGGTACCCGCGCCCGCCGTCCGGCAGCAGCACGACCACGATGTCGTCCGGGCCGAGGTCCTGCGCCGCCCGCAGCGCCGCCACGACGGCCATCCCGCAGGACCCGCCGACCAGCAACCCCTCCTCGCGGGCCAGCCGCCGGGTCATGGCGAAGGAGTCCGCATCCGAGACGGCGATGATCCGGTCCGGGACGCCCGGGTCGTAGGCGGGCGGCCAGAAGTCCTCCCCGACGCCCTCGACCAGGTAGGGGCGGCCGCTCCCGCCGGAGTACACCGACCCCTCCGGGTCCGCGCCGATCACCCGCACCGGACCCCCGGGCCGGTCCGCGCTGACCTCCTTGAGGTAGCGGCCGGTGCCGGTGATGGTCCCGCCGGTTCCGACCCCGGCGACGAAGTGCGTCACCCGGCCCGCGGTGTCCGCCCAGATCTCCGGACCGGTGGTGGCGTGGTGGCTGGCCGGGCCGTCGGGGTTGACGTACTGGTTGGGCTTCCAGGCGCCGGGGATCTCGGCGGTCAGCCGGTCCGAGACCGAGTAGTAGGAGTCCGGGTGCTCCGGGGGCACGGCGGTCGGGCAGACCACGACCCGCGCACCGTAGGCCTTCAGCACGTCCCGCTTGTCCTGGCTGACCTTGTCCGGGCAGACGAACACGCAGTCGTACCCGCGCTGCTGGGCGACCAGGGCCAGCCCGACACCCGTGTTGCCGGAGGTCGGCTCGACGATGGTGCCGCCGGGCCGCAGCCTGCCGTCGGCCTCTGCGGACTCGATCATCCGCAGCGCGATCCGGTCCTTCACGGAGCCGCCGGGGTTGAGGTACTCCACCTTGGCCAGCACCACCGGGGCCAGTCCCTGACTCACCCGGTTCAGCTTCACCAGCGGCGTGTTCCCCATCAGGTCCACCACCGTGTCGGCGTAGACCATGCCGTCCTGCCGCGTCGAGGGACGCTCCCCCCAGCCATGCCGCTGCCCCTGCATGTCATGCCTCCTGAACGACGTGCGACTCGTGGCCGGGACCGGGTGCCGGGGCAGCCGGTCGCCTGCCCACGCACAGGCCTCATGCTGCCACCGGGGACGCTGCACGACCCGTCTTGACGGGCCCCGGGACCGCCCGGCAACCGTCCCGCAGCACCGGCGTCGCACTCCGGTAACACTCACGCCCCGGAACCCGCGCCCCGGCACGCGCACGGCCCGGCTCACCGCCACGAACCGGCTCACCGCCACGAACCGGGAGCGTCCTTCCACCCACGAGGTGCGCGGACCGGCGGCGTGAACGGGTGCGCCCGCATCTCGTGGGCACTATGTGCCATCGTGCCCGCCTTACGGGCACGATGTGCCACCGTGCCCACCGCCGGGGCGGGGCGAGCCGGGCGGGGCGAGCCGGGGCCGGGCGGGGCGGGGCGGGGCCGGACGGGCGGGCCG
>DASTGO010000160.1:0-2437 GCA_035719045.1 Kineosporiaceae bacterium
TGCCTGCGCCGAGGACGAACGACCTTGACCTCGACGAACACCGCCGTACCCTCGACAGGCGGAGGGGACGTGACACCCCCGGCCACGCCCAATCCGCCATCCCCGCCTGCCCCCGATCCACCCCTCGCGGGCCTTGACATCCGGTTAGGGAATCTCTTCGAAGTTAACCGGGCTGGTGCTCGGGCCGCGTCGTTGAGGTGAGGGCCCGTGACCTCGGGATCATGGCTGTTGTCAAGGCAGTTCATGATCACGAAGGTGAGGTCACGGGCTTGGTTCAGCCTACGCAATCTCAGGAACTTCAGTTCATCAGCGAGGACGGCACGAGGTTGCTCGGGCTCGACGGGTTGGCGCTCATCGGGGTCGAGCTCGAGCAGGACGGCGCCCGGGTGGTGCACGTGGTCACCGCGGACGAGGCCGCCGCGGCCTGCCCGACCTGCGGGGTGATCTCGACCGCGCGAAAGGGGCTTGTATGACTTGAAGGGTCCTCCCGGTGACGGTTGGTGGTCGCTACGGTGACCGTTGGGAGAAGGCTTCGGGTCGCGCCGGTTTCCGGCTGAGTGTTCGGGCTCGTGAAAGAGATCGACGGGCCCGGGGTCGGCTCTCTCGGTCGTGGCTGGGCCCGGTTCAGGGAATTGGTGGCGGGTAGCTGGCGCTGCGCAGCGGTGGCTGGTTGCCCGGTGGGCACCGGATCACGCACAAGCGAGGGTGCACCGACCGTGGTGGACCATCGGGCGTGGCTGGGGGCGGCGAATGGCCGGGAAGGGCCTGCTCGTAGCTGGCGGACACATGGCGAGCACGGGGGTTCTCCCGATCAACAAGGGGCCGGACCGCCTGCCCGGAAGATCCACTTGGCCGGTGACCGTCTGACGGGCTTGGGGTTCGGCGAAGGAGTCGAACGGAGGAACCCTCGTGCTCAAGAACGTTACCCTTCCCGGCGCCGGCCGGGCTGATGCGCCTGACTCGGCGACGGTCCGGGTCCAGGTCGGGATCGATGCCGCAGTGGTCGCCGATCACCACGTGTGCGTGCGCGAGTACCGCGCCGACGGGCAGGTGCACGCGACCCGGTTCAACGTCCCGCCGACGTTGCCCGGCCTGCGCCGGCTCGGACACGCGCTGGCGCCCTATCCAGGCGTCGTCGCTGTCGCTGAGCCGACCTCGATGACCTGGCTCGGGCTGTCCATCGCGTTGCGTGACGCGGGCGTGGAGCTGTCCCTGGTCGGGGCCAGGCACGCTGCCCGGCTGCGCGGGGCGATCACCGGCAAGGACAAGTCCGACGTGATCGACGCGGACGTGCTCGCGATGGCCGCCGACGTGTTCACCCTGACCCCGCTGCGAGTGCCCAGCCCGGAGCAGCTGGCGCTGCGCCGGGCGGTCACCCGACGCGGGAAGCTGGTCGTCGACGGCAACCGTGCCAAGCGGCGGCTGATCTCTCTGGCCCGCTGGGCCTTCCCCGACGTGTGGTCCGCGTTCGCCGGCTCGATGCCCACCGCCACGGCGGTGCTCACCCGATGGCCGAACCTGAAATCCCTTGCCACGGCGAGGCGCTCGAGCCTGACCGCGGTCGTGGCCGGGCACACCCGAGGCGTGCAGGACGTGCCCGCACGCGCCGAGCGGATCCGTGCCGCGGCCGCGGCGTGGGCCACCTTCTGGGACGGGCACCTCGACCTGGACGCCCTCGCCTGGGAGGTCACCGAGCACCTGGCCGACCTGCGCTCCAGCAGCGAGCGGGTCGCCCGAGCGACCGAGCAGGCCACCCGGTACTGGGCCCTGCTGTACGGCGACGACCCGCTGCTGGGCTCGCTGCCAGGGATGGGGCCGATGACCGCACCGACCGTGCGTGCCTTCCTCGGCGACGGGACCAGCTTCACCACGGCGAAGGCGGCCGCGTCCTACGTCGGGATGACCCCGTCGAACTGGTCCTCGGGCACCATCACCCAGCCATCCCGAGCGATCACCAAGGAGGGCCCGCCGGTGCTGCGGCTGGCTTTCTACCAGGCCGCCGGCGGCGCCCGCCGCGTCGACCCGCAGCTGGCCGCCTACTACCAGCACCTGATGCTCGAACGCGGCCACTGCCACACCCAAGCGACCGTCGCCATCGCGCGCAAGCTGATCGAACGAACCTGGACCGTCCTGGCCCGCGGCGAGCCCTACCAGCTGCGCGACGTGGACGGCACCCCGGTCACAGTCGCCGCCGCCAAGCAGCTGGCCCGCACCGTGTACGCCGTGCCCGAGCAGGTCCGAGCCCGAGCACGGGCCCGGTCCGCCGCGACCCACCGGGCCAAGCTCACCAAGTAGCAGTCCCCGCTCCCTCATCGGACGACGCCGACGACCGGCCACGACCCGGCGCCGTCCCCCCGGCCGCTGCCCCACACGGCGGTGCCGAGGAGATGTCAAGGTGCAGCGCCCGCAAGGCACAGGCAAGCCCCTCCGGGCCTTG
>DASTGO010000161.1:0-5818 GCA_035719045.1 Kineosporiaceae bacterium
TCTGCTGCCGGAGCCCTCGCCCCGGGGCACGACCTGTGCCCGGCGGGCTGTTGCCCGAACCCGCGCGGCCCGCGACCGGCCGCCTGCGGAGCCGACCAGGCCGGGGCGGGGCAGGCCCGCCGGTGACCGGTGAGCCCGACCTGCCCGCAGCGCCCGACCTGCCCGCAGCGCCCGACCTGCCCGCATCGCCCGACCTGCCCAGAGAGCTCGACCTGTCCGGAGAGGGAGACCAGATGCACCCGACCGACCGTCCGCAGCCGATCGAGGACGCCGACCTGATGGCGGGGTCCGAGCTGTCCGCCCTGGTCACTCTCGCCGAGGAGGCCGCCCGCGCGGCGGGGGAGCTGATCCACGGCGGGCGCCCGGAACGGCTGGAGGTCGACACCAAGTCCAGCCCGACGGACGTGGTCACCCAGATGGACACCGCGGCGGAGGAACTGCTGCGCAAGCTCGTCGGACGGCGGCGCCCCGAGGACGGGCTGCTCGGCGAGGAGTCCGGGCCGCAGGCCGGGACCAGCGGCCTGACCTGGGTGATCGACCCGATCGACGGGACCGTGAACTACCTGTACGGGCTGCCGCAGTTCGCCGTGAGCGTGGCCGTGGTCACCGGCGACCCCGCCACGCCCGGCGCCTGGTCCACCCTCGCCGGCTGCGTGCACAGCCCCGCCACCGGGCTGACCTGGACCGCGGTCCGCGGCGGCGGGGCGTACCTGAACGGGCGCCGGCTGCAGCTGGACGCGCCCCCAGCCCTGGAGGGCGCCCTGGTCGGCACCGGTTTCGGCTACCGGGCGGCCCGCCGGGCCAACCAGGCCCGGGTGCTGGCCGAGCTGCTGCCGCAGATCCGGGACATCCGCCGGTTCGGCTGCGCCTCGATCGACCTGTGCATGCTGGCCACCGGGATGCTGGACGCCTACTACGAGCGCGGCCTGAACCCCTGGGACCTGGCGGCCGGGGTGCTCGTGGTCACCGAGGCAGGTGGCGCCGTCCGGGGGCTGGGCGAACTGCCGCCGTCGGACCTCATGGTCGTCGCGGGCCGGGACCCGCTGCTGGCGGACCTGGCCGGGCTGCTGCTGGAACTGGACGCCGGTCGCGACGACTGAGCGCTCAGCAGTCGCCCCGGGCAGCCCTGGTCCGGCGGCGCTGCTCGGCCAGTTCGGCCTCCTGCAGGTCGACGGCCAGCGGCGTCCCCACCCCCGGGGTGGCCAGGCCGTGGCGGGTCAGCGAGTCCGCCACGCCGTCGACCCGGACCCCGTGCTCGGCGGCGACCCGGGCGAGGCTCTCCAGCTCGCCCAGCCGTACCCCGACCAGGTAGTCGTCCTCGGCCTCCTGGGCGCGGGCGAGGCCGTCCTGGGTCTCGGCGATGCGATTGCTGATCTCGCGGTGGAAGGCGGACACGGGACCTCCGGCGTCGGACGTGGACGGACAAGCCGTGGGCGGTGGGGCGGCGGGGTCGCGTGCGGACCGTGCGGGCGGCTGTGGCGCACTACTGTGCCGGGTGGTCAGGCGGACCGGCCGGTTCCGCCTACCGGGGTGTCCCGGTCGCCGCGGAATATCCGGATACCGGCGGGCGGGCAACGCTGCGACGCACGCAGGGCTGACGATAGGCCCTCCGGTGACCCGGTGGCGACGGAACGTGTGCGGACGCGTGATCACTCTCACGCCCGTTCGGGGAAAGTCAGGCATGGCCAGCGGTGATCCTGGGCAACGGGGTCCGGGGTCACGGGGCGTCGGTTCGCACTCAGGCAGCCGGTGGTGCACAATCCCTCCGCCGCGGAGGGCACAAAACCGGTTTCCGGTGCGTTACCGAGGCGCCGTCCCGCGGACGGCGATCTGTTGGGGGTCCGGTCCGGCCGCCTGGACGGCGACGGACCCACAGCGAACGCCCGGAATCACCACGACCCGGTGCCGCACGTCGGCACCAGCACGAACCAGCACAACACCACCGGAGCGTGACCCAGATGGCCACCGATTACGACGCACCGCGCAAGACCGACGACGAGCTCGGCGAGGACTCGATCGAGGAGCTCAAGGCGCGGCGCGTCGACAAGATCTCCAGCAACGTCGACGAGGACGAGATCGAGGCCGCCGAGGGCTTCGAACTACCCGGCGCCGACCTGAGCAACGAGGAGCTGTCCGTTCGGGTCCTGCCCCGCCAGGCCGACGAGTTCACCTGCTCCCGCTGCTTCCTGGTGCACCACCGCAGTCAGCTCGCCAAGGAGGTCGGCGGGCAGCCGGTCTGCAAGGAGTGCGCTGCCTGACCTCCTCACGTCCGGCGCGGGGCGGGTCCCGCGCCGGACGTCCTGTCTGCGCCGGTCCAGCACGGGGCCGGTCCACGACCAGGAACCGGTCCATGACCAGGAACCGGTCCATGACCAAGAACCGGTCCATGACCAAGAACCGGTCCGGCCCGGCGGTGGGACCGCGGGGCCGGACCGGGGGGACCGGCTCGGACTCTGGACCGGCACAAGACCTGGGGTGGATCAGACCCTGGGGCGGATCAGGGGATCGCCGGATCAGACCGTGCGGCGCGCCTGCTCCAGCGCCGCGACCAGCTGGTCCGGCCGGCGGCTGGAGATCAGCCAGTACGGCGTGGGGTCCTCGGGGTCGTCGAGGTGGACCCGGACCCCGGACCTGATCCAGCCCCGCAGCAGCAGGTAGGCGCGGGCATCCAGTTCCGGCCCGCCGGCCACCCGCATCTGCTCGGCGTCCAGCGACTCCGCCGTGCCGAGCAGGTGCAGCGGGATCCGCGCACCGCCGGCCACGAACAGCTCCGGTCCCACCTCGACCACAGGGGTCAGCCGGACCAGGATCCCGGCCATGAGCAGCCAGGTCACGGCGAAGGTGGCCACCCCGGCGGTCGGGCCCATCCGCAGCGACACCAGGCCGAACAGGAAGGCCATCAGGGTCAGGACCGCCCAGACGCCCGGGCTCGCTGACAACTTCTCCCGGTACCGGACACCGCTGTGCGGGCCGCCGGTGCCGTCCGTGCCGGTGGGGGAGGCGGGGATGTCGGCGTCGCTCATGGGGACAGCGTGCCACGCGGGGGATCCGGTTCCGGGGGGCACCGGCGGCAGGCCCGCTCGGCGCTAGCCTTGCCCGTCGTGACGAGTGCCACCGGCGGCGAGGCCACGGTCGAGGTGCGCCTGCTGCGCCTGGATCCCGGGCTGCCCGCCCCCAGCTACGCCCATCCGGGGGATGCCGGGGCGGACCTGCGCACCCGCGAGGACGTCGTCCTGCAGCCGGGGCAGCGCAGGCTGGTCCCGACCGGGGTGGCGATCGCCCTCCCGCCCGGGTACGTCGGCCTGGTCCACCCGAGGTCCGGGCTGGCCGCCCGGCACGGGCTGACCGTGGTCAACGCCCCGGGCACGGTGGACGCCGGCTACCGGGGTGAGATCATGGTCACCCTGCTCAACACCGATCCCGGCGAGCCGGTGGAACTGCGGCGCGGGGACCGGATCGCGCAGTTGGTGGTCCAGCGGGTGGAGCAGGCCCGCTTCGTCGAGGTCGAACACTTGCCGGACTCCGCACGGGGTACCGGTGGGTTCGGGTCGACGGGCGGATTCGGGGCGCAGGCCCCGTCCGTCACACCGACGGCGGCCGCCGGCCGGTTCGGCGCGCCGATCGTCTTGTCCGAGCACGAGGCGGGGGAGAGCCCCGGGAGAGGTGCGCAGTGGTGAGCCAGCGCAGCGAGCGCAGCGGTGTGTCGCTCAGGACGGCGACGAGCGTGAGTGAGGTGCCGGCATGAGCGCGCTGTTCCGTCGGGGGTCCCGCCGGGAGGAGGCCGGGGAGCCGGTCGGGCAGGACGCCGACCAGGAGCCGGAGGCCGTCGAGGAGACCGGCGCCGACGGCGAGCTGACCCCGCGGCCCGACGGCCCCTGGGACGTGTCCGAGCGGCCCGACGCCGAGGGCCTGGTGGACCTCGGCGCTCTGCGGCTGCACGGCCGGGACGGGATGGAGCTGCGGCTGGAGATCGAGGAGTCCTCCGGGACGGTGACCGCCGTGACGGTCCAGCTGGCCGGAAGCGCGGTGCAGTTGCAGGCCTTCGCCGCCCCGCGCAGTGAGGGGATCTGGGACGAGATCCGCCAGGAGATCTCCGCGGGGATCACCCGCCAGGGCGGGACCGTCGACGAGGCCCGGGGCACGTTCGGCCGCGAGCTGATCGCCCGGATCCCGGTGCGGACCCCGGACGGTCGGACCGGTCACCAGCCGGCCCGGTTCGTCGGCATCGACGGGCCCCGCTGGTTCCTGCGGGCGGTGTTCCACGGCCCGGCGGTCTACGAGCCGGAGGCGGCCGCGACGATGGAGGCGGTGGTCCACGACCTCGTCGTGGTCCGGGGACCGGAGGCGATGGCCCCCCGGGACCTGCTGCCCCTGCGGCTGCCCGAGGCGATGCTGCCGCCGCAGGAGCCGGAGTCCGACGGTCGCGCACCGCTGGACCCGTTCCGGCGCGGCCCGGAGATCACCGAGATCCGCTGACCGCCCGGCCCGCCCGGCCCGCCCGGCCATGGCCTCGGTCCTGGCGGAGCCCCTCGACGGAGGGATCCGCCGGGGCCCGTTCACCCCGTAGGCTTCGGCCATGGGTCTGGAACAGCGCTCGCGGTGGCGCCAGGCGCTGTCCCGCTGGGCCGCGCCGCAGCACGCGGTGCACGCCGAGCAGGAACAGCAGCGGGCCGTCCGGATGGGCGGGGCCCCGATCGCCGAACTGTCGCAGCGGCAGCGGGCGACCGTCTGCGGGACCCTCCGCTCGGTGACCCTGCGTCCGCGGGCCGGCGTCCCGGCCCTGGAGGCGGAGCTGTACGACGGCAGCGGAACGATCAGCCTGATCTGGCTGGGCCGGCGGCAGATCGCCGGTATCGAGCCGGGCCGGCGGCTGCGGGTCACCGGAATGGTCACGGAAGCGGAGGGCATCCTGTCGATCTTCAATCCCCGGTACGAACTGGTCTCGCGCGGATGAGTGCCCCCGGCCCCCGGCCCGAGACCGGCCTCGCGCAGGCGATCGGCGAACAGTTCTCCCTCCAGGCGGCGACCGGCGGCGTGCGGGGGATGGTCGAGTCCGTCCTGCCGGTCGCGGTGTTCAGCCTCGTGTACGCGATCACCCGGGGACTGTGGCCGTCGGTGATCGCCTCGGTGGTGGTGGCGCTGCTGCTGGTCCTGGCCCGGGTGGTCACCCGGCAGCCGGTCAGCCAGGCGGTCGGCGGCCTGCTCGGGATCGCCGTCGGTGCGGTGATCGCCCTCGCCACCGGGCGGGCGGTCAACTTCTTCGCACTGTCCATCCTCAAGAACATCGGGTTCGGCCTGTTCTACGCGGGCAGCTCGCTGATCCGCTGGCCGTTCGTCGGGGTCGCCCTCGGCTTCGTCCTGGGCGAGGGCACGCACTGGCGCGAGGTCCCGCAGCGGATGCGCGTCTACCAGATCGCCACCTGGCTGTGGGTGGGCATGTGCGTGGTCCGGCTCGCCTTCCAGATCCCGCTGTACCTGCAGGACAGTGCCGCCGGGCTCGGGGCGGCCTCGGTGCCGCTGGGGCTGCCGCTGTACGGGCTGGTCCTGCTGCTCACCTGGCTGGTGGTCCGCCGGGTTCCCCCGGCCCGGCCGCCGGCCCCGGAGGACGAGCCGGCCGAGGGCGCAGCGGTCCCTGCTGAGTGAGCCTCGCTGAGTGAGCCTCGGGCTGGCTTCCCTGCCCCGCTGCGTCGCGTAGTCGTTCGCCCGGGGGGTGTAGTCGTTCGCCCGGCGAGTGGATCCTGTCGGGCGTGGTCGTTCACTCCGGCAGGCGGGTTCGTGCTGGCGGGGAGGATCACGCCCGGAGCGCGCGGGCACGGTG
>DASTGO010000162.1:0-6104 GCA_035719045.1 Kineosporiaceae bacterium
CAGCGGGACCGGGGCCCGCGGGAGGTACCGGGTGCCGAGCACGAGCCCGGCGAGGACGGCGGCGGCCAGGGTCAGGGTCGGCCCGTTGACCGACCCCAGCCGGCGCAGCAGGGCGCCGAGCTCCGCCAGCGGGGACTGCCCGCCGGGCAGGTGCACCGCGGTGACCTTGCCGAGCTGACTGATGATCATCATGACCGCGACGCCCGCCATGTACCCGATGAGCACCGGACGGGAGAGCAGGTCGGCCACGAAGCCGAGCCTGACCAGCCGTGCCACCAGGCAGAGCGCGCCGACGAGCAGGGCCAGCGCGGCGGCCAGCCCGGCGTACCGGTGCGGGTCCCCGGCGGCCAGCGGGGCAACCGCGGCGGCCGTCATGAACGCGGTCGTGGACTCCGGGCCCACCGACAGTTGCGGGGAGGAACCGAGCACCGCGTACACCGCCAGCGAGGCCATGATCGCCCAGAGCCCGGTGACCGGTGGCAGCCCGGCCACCGCGGCATAGGCCATCACCTGCGGGATCAGGTACCCGGCGACCGTGCAGCCGGCCACCATGTCCCCGCGCAGCCAGGACCGCCGGTACTGCCGCACCCGGGCGTACCCGGGGAAGGCGGACCGCAGGCGGCCCGTCCCGGCCGACCGTTCGCCGGCGGCCGGGTCGGGGCCGGTCCGGGGCGCCGACACAGTCCCTCCTGGGGGCGGGGATTCGACGTACGCGGGTGTGGTGGCCGCAACGCCGGCGGCGGACGGGGTCCTCCCGGTGTCGTGGCGGAGGCCGGCGCGGTCGGCTCAGGCGCCGCCGGCGGCGGCCGGTCCGGCGGTCCGGTCGACATCGGCGATGAAGTCGGTGAGCAGGGCGGCGAAGGTGTCCGGGGTCTCCTGGTGCGGTGCGTGTCCGGCGCCGGGGATCACCTGCACCTCGCCCCGCCACAGCGTCGGCGCGGTCAGGGCCCGCAGGTAGTCCAGGCTGACCACCTGCTCCCCGGCACCGTGCAGGACGGCCAGCGGCACGGTGAGCCCGGCGACGACGGCGCGCTCGTCGGTGAACCGCCCCTCACCGATGCCGGCGCCCAGCGCGGACCGTGCGGTGCCGTCCGTGGCCAGGATGTCCGCGACGAACTCCTCCAGCGGATGGTCGGAGCCGGCCGTCACGAACCTCTCGGCGCAGGAGCGGGCCGTGGCCTCGTCCAGTTCGGCGGTGAAACCGGCCGCCATCGCGGGACCGGACGGGAACGCCCTGCGCAGATCCTCCGCCGAGCCCACCGGCGGCGTGCCGACGATGACGAAACCCGCCGCATCGGGCAGTGCGGGGGCGGCCTCCAGCAGGATGTGCCCGCCCAGGTTCCAGCCGACGAACACGGCGTCCGCGGCCCCGGACACGCGGGCGAACCGGACCAGCAGGTCGGCGTAGCCGGGCAGGCAGTAGTCCTCCGGCTGCGGCGGCGGTGCCGAGCGGCCGTGACCGGGCAGGTCGAGGGCCAGGCAGCAGAACTGCCGGCCGAACGGCCCGTCCAGCAGCGGCCGCCAGGTCCGGGCGGAGGAGGAGTTGCCGTGGACGAGGACCACCGGCCGGCCGCGGCCCTGTGACTCCAGGTAGGCCAGTTGCCGGCCGGCGACGACGATGTCGTGCTCTGTCAGGTCCATGTCCAGGTCTCCCTCCGGCCTGCGGGCACACCGCGCCCTGCCTGCGGCATGCGGGCCCTGGTGGAGTTCTCGGCACCGTCCACCCACCGGTGGAGGGCCGGGCCACCGGACGTTCCCGCGGAATCGGGCGATCCGGGCCCGCGCGGTCCGGCGGGACAGCCTCCTCGTCCACGGCGGCCGGCCCGCGCCGGAGTACCGTGCGAGGACCCCGCCGTCCCGACCTCAGGCAGGACGCCCCGATGACGACCCCGCTGACGACGGCCACCGGCCGATGAGCACCCCGTCGACGACCCCCCGTCCGTACGTCCTGCTGTCGGCGGCCGTCAGCCTCGACGGGTACCTGGACGACACCGCCCCGGACCGGCTCCTGCTGTCCGGTGCCGAGGACCTGGACCGGGTGGACGAGGTCCGGGCCGGGGTGGACGCGATCCTCATCGGGGCGAGGACGATGCGCCGGGACAATCCCCGGCTGCTGGTCAACTCCCCGGACCGGCAGGCCGCCCGGGTGGCCCGGGGCCTGCCCGCGCAGCCGCTGCGGGTGACGGTGACCGGCAGCGGTGACCTCGACCCGGGCCTGCGGTTCTGGCATCACGGCGGCGCCCGGCTGGTGTTCACCGTGGACGCGGTGGTGCAGCGGGTCCGCACGGCGCTCACCGGCCTGGCCGAGGTGGTGTCGACCGGTCCGCGGCTGGACTGGGGCCGGGTGCTGGACGAGTTGGGCGCGCGCGGGATCGGCCGGCTCATGGTCGAGGGCGGCGGGACCGTGCACACCCAGCTGATGGCGGCCGACCTCGTGGACGAGCTGCACCTGGCCGTCGCACCGCTGCTCGTCGGGGACCCCGCCGCGCCACGGTTCCTCGGTCCCGCGACCTATCCCGGCGGGTCGCGCTCGCGGCTGCGGCTGCTCCAGGCCCGTACCGTCGGGGACGTCGTGCTGTTGCGGTACGCGCCGAGACAGCGTCGGGGTGCCGCGGGGGCGGTGCCGTCCGCGGACCCGTCCCTGGACCTGCCCGCGGACCCGCTCCTGAACCTCCCCGCGGACCGCCCGCTGCCCCCGGGGACCGCCGTGCCGCCCGGCCGGGCCACCGACCGGTTCTGGATGCGGCGGGCGATCGAGCTGTCCCGCCGCTGCCCGCCGTCGGCCACCGCGTACTCCGTCGGGGCGATCCTGGTCGCGCAGGACGGCACCGAGCTGGCGTCCGGCCACAGCCGCGAGACCGACCCGCGGGTGCATGCCGAGGAGGCCGCCCTGGCGAAGCTCGGCCCGGACCCCAGGCTGGCCGGGGCCACCCTCTACAGCACCCTCGAACCCTGTTCCCGGCGCAGTGCCGACCGGACCCCGTGTGCCCGGCTGGTGATCGCCGCCGGGGTGCGCCGGGTGGTGATCGCCTGGCGGGAGCCGCCGCTGTTCGTCGACTGCGACGGGGTGGAACTGCTCGCCGGTGCCGGGATCGCGGTCGAGGAGCTGCCGGAGCTGGCCGAACCCGCCCGGGCGGTCAACGCCCACCTGATCGGCGGCGCCGGCTCCTGAACCGTGGTGATCCCTTGCGGATCAACGCAATCGCTGCACTCGGCGCCGATCCGGCTGTCCGGCCGTGGGCCGGTGCCCGGACGTGGGCCGGCCCGCCGTCATCTTGGCGGCGGGCCGGGTCTGTACCGAGTACATCAGAGCGGCACCACCTCCCTCGTGGGATCCATTGTGCTGCAGCGGTTTCCGGGCCGGTTCATCCGTCGGCGAGGGGGCTGCCGGGGACGCATCGGCCGCGGGCGCCGCCGGTCAGCGGGTCTTGACGTAGGCGATGATCGCCGAGCCGTCAGCGGTCACGACGGTCACGCAGTAGCCGATCCCGCTCGTCCTCGGGGTCTGCCAGTTGTCGACGAACTGCCCCGCGGTCGGGTCGTACCGCAGGGCTGTGCCGCCGGTGGGGGTCAGGGGGATGTCGGCGACCGGTGCTCCGGTGACCGGCTGCACCTGCCGGACCTGGATCACCCGGACGACGGCGGTGCTGGTCAACTCGGTGTCACCGGCGAACACCTCGAACCTCAGCGGCACCGTGCTGCCACCCTTGACGGGGTTCCAGACGATCGAGCCCTGGGGGCTCATGGCGAGCGGCGTGGCGAAGCCGTGCAGGTCCCAGGGGAGGACCGTGTAGGTCAGCGTGGCGGAGCTGCTCAAGCCCGCCCCGTTGACCGCCGTGGCGGTGTAGGTGTGGGTACCGACCAGGCCCTCGCCGGCGGGCGGGGTCAGCGTGCAGGAGACGATCCCGGACTGCGGATCCGTGCTGTCGCAACCCGTCGGGGCGCCGGGGATGAACCCGTAGTAGTACCGGGCTCCGTCGGCGAGCCCGCCACCGGTGAAGGTGGGTACGGACGGCGGGCTGGTGTCGATCTTCACGGTGACCGACGCCGCTCCGGCGGGTGTGGTGTTCCCGGCGACGTCGGTGAACGCCGGGCCGGCGACGACGACCGCCGGGCCCTCGCCCTGGCTGGTCACCGTGCCGGACTGGACGGCGGGCCCGGACAGGGCGTCCCGGGCCAGGAACTCCACGGTCACCGGCGACACGAACCAGCCGCCGGTGCCCGGGATCCCGGTGACGGTCCCGGCGGACACCTCCGGCGGGGTCGCGTCCCGCTGCAGGGTCACCGAGACCGGTTCGGCCTGGCCGCCGGCACTGGTGGCCGCGCAGGTGTACGTCGTCGCCGGCTGGTCGGAGGTCACCCTCACGTCGTCGCAGCCGGTCGTGACCAGCGTGCCCGGCGACTCGGGCTCGCTCACCGTCCAGGTCAGGGCGATGTCGCTGCGGTACCAGCCGGCGTTCCCGTCCGGGGCGGCCGGGTCGACCGTGGCCGTGATCACCGGTGGGGTGCTGTCGGCGATCAGGGCAGCCGGCTGCGGGCCGACGGTCACGTCGAAGGCGGCCGGCAGGAGGTCGAAGGTGTCGGCGTCGTACTTGGTGGCGTTGCGGGTCAGGACGGCCGTGATCCGGGTGGTGCCCTCCTGCCGCGGGGTGACGGTGAGGGGCTGCTCGTTGCAGCCGCGGAACCTCATCGTTGTCGGGCTCACCGTGGCGACGGTGTCGTCACCGGACCGGAAGGTCAGCTCGATCCAGCCGCCGCCCGCGGTGTTGTCCTGGACGTGGCAGCCGCCGTCGCCATGGGTGGGCCGGACGGCGATGCCGGTGACACCGTCCGGCCCGAAGGCGGTCAGCGTCATCACCTCGACGGTGGAGTCCACCGTCGTGTCGATGGTGTTGAAGACCTCGTCAGCGCGGGCGAGTGCCGGACTCAGCAGGGTCAGCGCGGCCGTGGTGGCGAGGAGGCCGGGGATCTTGCGCAGGGCGTGCACGGGAACCCGACCGTCCCTTCTGCGACGAGGAAGGCGGGGTGCGGGGCACCGCAACGGTGCCGGTGGCCCGGGGAGCCGGACCGTCAGGGGCGCGCGCCGGAGGTTGCCCGGCCCGCCCGTGCAGCGCCACCACGGCTGGTCCGCTCGGGGGACACCTGTGGCTCGGACTGGTCGCTGACCCGTTCCTTATCGGCCGTGAACTGGATCGCCTTGAGCCCGGCTGCCTCGTCCGGACCAGCCCACACGCAGGCCGTCGCGGGCCCCGGAGGGGTTCGACCCGGTCAGCGCGGTTCGACCCGGAACACGGGAAAGCGGCCGGTGACCGGGGAGGAAGGCGCCGAGCGCGAGCGGCAGGCGTCCTGCCGTCCGCCCGTCCCGCAGCCCCGTCCCGCACCCTCGTCCGGCGGGATCAGTCGGTCTGCGGCAGCTCGAGTTCGGCGTCGGTGGTGTCCACCGCGGTAGCCGGGTCCGCGTCCCCGGTGCCCGTCACCCCTTCGCGGGTCCCGGTGCCCCGGACGTCCGGCGCGGCCCCGGGGACGGCGTTCGCGGCGTCGTCCCTGGTGTCGGCGTCGTCCCTGGTGTCGAGGTCGGCACCCTCCTGTCCGGGGGCGGGCGCACCGGCCGGACGCCCGGCCGGGCGGTCGGCCTGTCCCGGTCCGGTGCCGGAGGGTTCGCTGCTCGCAACGCTCATGCCGGGGCCGTACCCGCGGGGGTCCGGAGCATGCGGACGGTCGGCGCGTCCGGCGTGTGTCGTGCGCCGCCGGACGTTGGCCCAGGTGCTCCCTTCTGTACGGCGGAAAGACTGGGCCCGCCTGCGGCCGCAACCGGTCGTCCTGGCCCTCGGGATCACCACCCTGCCGCACTCCGGGCCGAACTGCCGCGGCGCCTGTGTCGGGTACCCGTATGCCGGTGGAGCCGGGTTCGTCCCGGGCGACCTCTGGTGGATGTACCCCGGGGCCCGCCGGTGGGGGATGGGGCTGTGCCCGGTCAGCCGACCGTGCAGGTGCTGCCCTGGACCGAGATCTGGCTGACCCTGGCCTGGGAGGAGTCGGAGATGTTGCCCTGGAAGCCGACCTTGATGCTGGTGCCGGGTGCCACCGTGGCGTTCCAGGCGGCG